>JAIEPI010000057.1 GCA_019749855.1 Rickettsiales bacterium
ATTGGCCGTGGCACGCGCTGCCGAAGCTCAGGGCACACCTATCCCGTCGCGCTAAGCGGGCAACGCTAGCTGTGCGCTAGCCATGCGCCAGAATCTTCTTTTTTTGTGATTGAAATTCTTCCTCCGTGAGGTGGCCTTGTGCTTTAAGCGCAGCGAGGCGTTCAATCTGGGAGGCAACGTCAAGCGCGCTGGAGGCGGCGCCCACCGTTTCGCGGAAGGAGAGGCGTTTAAATTCATCAATCGCCGTGCGTGTGGCTTTAATGAACGGATCAATGGATTTAGCGAGCACCATGCTGAGTTTAATGGCGGTTGCGCCATCCCATATGCGGATGCCACCGAAGAAAATCAGATAGTTGCCATCAATGGATTGCACGCGATCCAGCGCCATCTGCCATTGGCGCAGGCCAAAAAACATGCCCTTATCAAGAAACAATACGCGGCGATTTGTCACCACCGCCAACACCGTGCGATTGTTGGAGAAGCCCGAGGTAAGTGCGCGTATTTCCTCCCCCTCCACCAGAATTTGCGGCAGATAGTTTATTTCCCGTTTTGTATAGAAAATATACTTATCAGGCAGATTTTCGATCTGTCTGCGAATGTCATCAGCGGTGGGCATGGCGTGTGCTCCTTGGTTGCGGGTCGATCAATCGAAGCGCGACACTCCTAAAGTGCCTTTCTGGCAGCGCCCTGTCAAAACATTCCTCATCTGCAGCGTGGTTTGAGAAACAGAGGGTCAGGCAGAGGTATTATTTGGAGAAATACGCCACCTAAAGACACGACCATGCATAAAGTCTTGCAAATGGCGGCACAAAATTTGGGGCACAAATGCGGTATAATTGGGGGATTAAGTAACCGCTAGAATGCTTTGCTAAATCCCACATACAGTGCGTGATCTGCAGCAGCATCTGAAATCCCTGCCAAATAACCAGCTTCGTAGCGCACGGTATCAGTGATCGCACCAACAAACGTAGGGCCTACAGAATGTTGTTGCTGTGAATAATTGAAATTATCCGACAGATTCCCATACACGTGAAATGATTCCACCCCAATTCGGTGTGCGGGATGGTAGGCATAGGTGACGTGGCTACGCGTTTCACTCAGCATACCGCCGCGTCGATTGTCGCCCAATTCTACACCAAAAAACTGGTTGATGCGCGCATCCCATTTGCCCATTTCTTTACCAAGAATCATACGGATATGCAGGGTATCGATGGCGTTGTCTATCTCCCAATGTTCCAAACGCACCCGAAAGCCACTGTAAAATCCGTCTGCTTGTGTTGAGGTCAATTCCACTCGCTGATCTAGCAAAAGTCGTGAGATTTCTGGGGACTCTCCTTGTATGTCTTGTCCTTCCGCGGCCAGCCACAAAGCGTACCAGTCGGTCAGCCCGTAATCGACGAAAAGCCGTGCGCGCTCGCGCTGATCTACCCGTTTGTTTTTATCGTCTAGGGTGTGTTGCAAGCGCGTGGCAACGGTCAGTTGCCCTTTATTCACGACAGCGGGAACGACGGCCCCAATGCGTGCCTGTGCGGTATTAAGGGATAAAATGCACAGCAGGGCTGCGGTAATAGATGCTTTGTAATGTTTCATGTCACTACCTGCGCATGTTGATGTGTTTAAAAGACAACCTAGGGTATATTTATTCTGAAGATACTCGCCTTGTCAAAACATTCCTTATCGCCCCTTCCGGTACCTCAATCGTCCCCATAGCATCGCTTCTGAGATTTGAAAAACATCAGGTAGCACAAAGAGAGGCGACGCATGGTGGATACACCGCACACATTAGCCACATTGGTGGAAACAGCACAGGCACAAAAGGAAGTGACCGTCAATGAGGCACTAGTGCGGCTGGACGCGCTGCTCAATACCGGCGTGATCGATCGTGATCTGGCCACGCCACCCGCCAGTCCGGCGCAGGGAGACGTGTATATTGTGGCAGCGTCACCCACAGGGCTATGGGCGGGAAAAGCCACGCAGATCGCGTATTTCGATCAGGTGTGGCGGTTTATTCCAGCGCGTGCCGGTGTGTGCGTGTGGCTGAATGATGAGCAGGCATTGTGCCGATTCTCTGGTTCGATATGGGAGGTGGTGCTGCCCACCCAGCGAACACGCTGCCTGCGCCTGATGCCGGACGTGCTGCGACCGGCGGCTTCTGGCGGCGCGGCCTCCATCACACGACTTTCCATGGGCGCTAATGCAGCGGATATTCATACGCTGGACTTTGATGCAGCAACGCAGGAAACTGCGCATGCGCTGGTGGCGCTGCCACGGCAATGGGACCGTCAGACTGTGTACGCGCAAATCGTGTGGAGTCACGCCGCCACCACGGTCAATTTTGGTGTGACCTGGAGCTTGGCCGCCGTGGCCATGGGTGACGCCGAGACGCTCACCACCGCCTATGGCACGGCGATCACGGTGAACGATGTCGGCGGGGCCACCAATACGCTCTATATTTCCGATTTTTCTGCGCCCATCACGGTGGCTGGCTCGCCGCAAGTCGGCGACGCGGTGTTTCTGCGCATTCAGCGCCTCGCCACCGATGCCGCTGACACCTTGGCGATAGATGCGCGCCTGCATGAAGTGCGCCTGTATTACACCGTATGGGACGCTGGCAATGAGTGAGCCCCGTCCTCCCCTGTCGCCTGAGAAGCACGAACATAAAGCAAGGCATGAGCCCGCTACGCTGCATGTGCAGGTGCGGGAAATCACACTCGAAGTGCTGCAGAGTCTGGGGCTGGACGCGACGCAACCGCGAGAGTGGCAGGCGGATATGTACTATCTGCGAAGGCTGCGCAAGGGCGGCGAGGAGGTGCGCTCGGTGGTGCGTCATTCGTTTTTGACGCTGGCGGTCAGTACGGCGCTGTACCTGTTATGGGAGGCACTGCGAAGTGCCATGAAACAATAAATATCAGATGGATGGGCTTATGGTGACGTTTCTCAGTTCTTTGATTGGATTTTTAGGGGCGATGGTGCCGGATATGTTCACGCTGCTGCGTGAGCGCAATGACCGACGCTACGAAAAAGAAATACTGGCCATGCAGTTGCAGCAGCAGGCAAGCGACCGCTCAGAGCGGCTGGAGGAAGTGCGCGTGCGTGCCGAGGCGGTGGAAACGCGTGCCTTATACCAGACCTTTAAAACCGGCGTTGAATGGGTAGATGCGCTGAATGGCACGGTGCGACCGGTGCTTGCCTATTCCTTCTTTGCGCTCTATGCGGCCACCAAATGCCTGCAATGGGGTTTGCTGGATATGCACAGCCCTTTGCCGTGGCAGGTGCAGGCCTTATGGGGGGAGGAGGATCAGGCGATCTTCGCCGGAATCATCAGCTTTTATTATGGCCAGCGTGCGTTCAGTAAGCAGAGGCGCTAATGATGCAGCGTCATATCAGTGAGCCGGGGCTGGCGCTTATTCAGCATTTTGAGGGGTTTCAGCCGCATATTTACCGCTGTGTGGGTGGTTATGACACCATTGGTTACGGCCATGTGGTGCGTGCACATGAGTCATTCGCGCAGGGCATCACCCCGCGCGAGGCACTGAAATTGCTGGAGGAGGACGTGGCACAGGCCGAAGCGGCGGTGGATCGCTTACTTGCGGTGCCGCTAAGTGCGGGGCAATTCGACGCGCTGGTCAGCTTTTGCTTTAATCTGGGGGCGGGGGCGCTGCAGCGCTCTCGGTTGCGTCAATGCGTGCGACGCGGCGAGCATGAGGCCGCACGGCGCGAGTTTTTGCGCTGGATTCATGCGGGTGGCAAGCCACAGCGCGGGCTGCTGCGCCGCCGTCTGGCCGAGGCAACCCTCTATCAAACCGGCCAATGGGCCTAAACTTCACAGAACTGTCACACACCGAGCGCAACAATTTGCTAATATCATATCAAATATGAGGAGAATACCATGACACCTGAGAGAGATATTAATTTCGATCCAAACGCGCCGACAGAATCTACAAATGCCCCCAAAGGCGAGGGGCTCTTTAGTAAAGTAGAGCTTCCCAAAGGTTTTGCGGATGCCTATAAGCGTACCCGCGAAAACTTTAGACATGATGGTGTGAAATGGACAGAGCAAGCGGCGCGTGGTGTTGGTGCTGCGGCTGGCGGTGCCTTGGCAGTTAATGGTATTGCTGATATTGTGTCGCCAGATAAAGAGGGCAATCGCCACGTGTTTACAGGTCTGATGAAAACCGGTGTGGGTGCCGTGGTGGCGGCTGGATCACTCGCCCTTCAAGTGAAGGGCCACGGCGCTCTGGCGGGGCGTGGCTAAAAGCCAAGCATTACGTTATTCATCCATCAAAAAGCGATCTCATCGGGGTCGCTTTTTTTTCATCAAACTGTCACCTTTTTTGTAAAAATACCTGATACAATAGAGACGTGAGGATAGGCAATGGAACACCACGCAGCGCATAAACCGGCTGGGCTAACGGCAAATTTGCTAGAGCAACGTGTGCGAGAGGTGCTGGCGGAGGCAAAATGCACGCCTGCGCAGTGGAAAGCCATTAATCAACATGTAGGCGAGCTGGTAGAAGCGGCCACTCAAAGGGGCATTCAAACGGGCATCAACGATGCGGATGTGCTGGCAACCCGCGTTTTTGAGGGCTTGCAGACAAAAATACCGGATTTCAATTGGCAAAATGCCGTCAATGAGGCGGCTATATCCGAGTCGCGCACAGCGTTGGATGCTGATTTGCATGCTACGCAAGCAAACGCGGGGCGTATGGCGCGTCAGGAAAGCCTGTTTGCACGCGCCACGCGCTCAGAGGTTCTGCTGAATGGCGGGGTGGCGGCGTTATCCATTTACGGTGCGTTGCACAGTCTGATGCAGGCGCGTAGCGTCGATGAGCAGGGCAAAGCGCATTATCATGTCACACCGATCATGCTCGGATCAGTGCAGGCGATGCTGGCAGGGCTGCTGATAACGCAAGCGGTACACGGCCTGCGCCGCTAGGTCGGATTTCACACAATGCTGCTATGCAACATATGCATAACATATAATCTTCTCCAGCGACTATAAACAATAATGATAATAATCATATTGTTATTGCTTTGTGACGGGTTTATGACAATTTGAATAAAATTGTCGCTTTTTTCTTGCAAAAGTTTTTTCACTTGATCTAGCAATCTTTTTGCGCTAATAAACATGCTCCGCAACGGTCGATTGCCCATCCCTTGCGGAAAGACCATCGCTCTTCAGAGCACAGGATATTTTTTATGATAACGAACGTTGCATATGCTCCGCGTCTGCGGAATGGTTTACTGCCCTTCACTGCAAAGCTCATTCTTTGCATGGTGCTGGGTTTTGCTGTGCAGGCATGCTCGCCCAATTCCCACACGGGTGATCTCGCCTATGCGGATCAATCCTATGTGCCGCCCGCGCGTGACGTGCAGCCAGGCGATATTCAGCAAATCTCACAAGGCTCGCTTATCTGGTAAATCAGCTTTGGCTGTCACTCAGTATTTGATGCATGTCATCGCTAAACTCCCGCTCAAAGCGCGCAATGTTGGTGGCGCTTAGGGCGGCGCTCACGCGCATGAGGCCGTCCTGTTGCCGTTGTTCCAGCACTTCGCCATGCGCATGCAGCCACGCCATCGCCCGCCCAGCAGTGAGGGGGAGGTGGTAGAGCCGCCGTTGGTGAAAACGGTTTCGTACGTTGCTATCAATCATCTCACGCAGTAGTTCAATGCCGGTGCCGTACTGTGCCGAGACCCCGCACTGCGCTTTATTGTGCAGCGCAGCATCTGCGGCAGCCTCATCCAGTAAGTCAATTTTATTGAGCACTTCTATCTGGGTTATATCTTTGAAAGACTCACCAAACAGCGTTTTTAAGACGGCATCGACGTCCGCTTTTTGTGCATCTGCATCGGGATGCGAGGCATCTCGCACATGCAGCAATAAATCGGCTTCCAGCACCTCTTCCAGTGTGGCGCGGAAGGCGGCGATCAACTGGGTTGGCAAATCAGAAATAAATCCCACCGTATCCGACAGCATAATCGTCATGCCGGAGGGTAATTTCACCTGCCTTATGACGGGATCGAGCGTGGCAAACAGGGCGTCCGCTGCATAAGTTTCCGCTTCGGTTAGCTGGTTAAACAGCGTGGATTTTCCGGCATTGGTGTAGCCCACCAACGCCACCAGCGGGTAGGGCACATCGCGCCGCGTTTTGCGATGCAGACTGCGCGTGCGGGTGACTTTTTCCAATTGCTTGCGAATCGCGGCGATGCGATCACGGATCATGCGGCGATCCAGCTCAATCTGGGATTCACCCGGGCCACCTAAAAAGCCAAAACCACCGCGCTGACGCTCCAAATGCGTCCATGAGCGCACCAGTCGGCTTTTTTGATATTCAAGCGCCGCCAGCTCCACTTGCAGTTTGCCCTCGTGGGTGCGGGCGCGGTCGCCGAAAATCTCCAGAATCAGCGCCGTGCGATCAATCACCTTGGCGTTCCACGCCTTCTCCAGATTACGCTGCTGCACGGGACTGAGCGCACTATTCACGATGACGACACCTACCTCATGCTGTGTAATGAACTCGCCGAAATGCTCGATCTGCCCGCTACCAAACAAGGTGCTGGGGCGAGGGGCATGGATGGGAACGGCAAAGCCTCCCTGGACATCCAATGAGATGGCCGCGGCCAACCCTGCCGCTTCACTCAGCAAGGCAGAAGTGGTGCGTGTTACGGATTTTTTGCGAAAATCAGGGTGAAGAATGAGGGTGTGCATCGCCATAGGATATTAGATAGGCGAGGTAATCTGTTTATGCCACTAGCAAAGGCTCAGATTCGTCCATTTCTTCGCTTTCATCGTCCTCTTCAGAGCGCGAAAGGCTGAGTGGGCCGCTTGGCACCACGGTGGCAATACTGTGTTTATAGATGAGTTGCGCCATTTGATTACGCTTCAATACAACGGAGAAATTATCAAAACCGCTAATAACGCCTTGCAGTTTAACGCCATTCACTAAATAGACCGTGACCGCTTTTTTATCTTTGCGGCAGTTATTTAGGAAAACGTCCTGCATGTTTTGTCCCTTATCAGCCATCTGGATTCTCTTTGACAGTGTTTTCTGCTACAGGTTGTATAATAACATAAATATAGCTTATCATAAAATCAGATATTGGAAAGCGAAAGGTTAAGAAAAAATTAGTTAATCAGCTATTTCTTTGACTGAGAAGCGCATTTTTGTTTGGCTATTTGATGATCTGAATACATGCCTTGCGTGTATTCAGCGGTGCAAGGCAAGCATTTAGGCAGCTAAAGTCTCACCATCCTTAATCCCGTCCTTAATGCCGTAATAAAGTTCCATTTCATGTCGGGTGCGCGCATCAGGCTGACCCATGCCTGCCTCAAGCACAATCACGTCTGGAGGCAATTGCCCGTCGTCCAGCTCACGTGCAATCGACGCTTTACGCTCTGAGGGTGCAAGCAGGTACATGTAACCAAGCTCCCCGTCCTCACGAGTTGTTTCATAATAAAATGCTTCCATACCTGACGCATGAAGCCGTAAGTTACTGCGCTGTGACATAAATACCTGCTTTCGTTGCGTCTAGTTACGTGAAATATGTGACAGATGCATGACGGAATTATTAAGTTTTCGTAATCATTTATTTAGATACGCCGCTAATTCTAAGCATGGATGATATAAAATGAGCATGTGATTTTAGGGCATGGCTGGACAGCGTTGCAGCCGCATGTTATTTCAGCCCTACATTGCTGTTATAAAGTGGTGTGAACCCAAGCTCTGACTGATACATGCACTTGAATCAACTATCGCCGGATGGGAAAACCGTCCTATTGCGAGTGGACCTGAATGTCCCCATGCAGACAGGTCGCGTGACGGATGCGACGCGTATTTTGCGCGTATTGCCCACCATCCGCTGGCTGGCGACACGCGGTGCCAAAGTGGTGCTGTTGTCACATTTTGGCCGTCCGAAAGGAGAGTATAACCCCTCCATGTCACTCGCGCCGTTGGTGGATGCTCTGCAAGCGTATTTACCTGAGCATGAGGTGCGTTTTGGCGTGGACTGCATTGGCGCCGCCGCAGCAGAGGCGGTCCGCAGTGCCAAGGCTGGCGATGTAGTATTGCTTGAAAATCTGCGCTTCCATGCCGAAGAAGAAAATGGCGACGCGCTGTTTGCCAGACAAATCGCCGCGCTGGGGGATGTCTATGTGAATGACGCCTTTTCCTGCTCGCATCGCCCACATGCCTCTATTTTTCATCTGCCAAAGCTGTTGCCGTCTTTTTGTGGCTTGGCCATGCAGGAGGAAATCGAGACGCTGGAATCACTCTTCAGTGCGCCTGAGCGCCCATTGGCGGCCATTGTGGGGGGGGCGAAAGTATCAACGAAACTGGCATTACTCGAACATCTGCTGGAGAAGGTGGATTATTTGATGATTGGTGGCGCCATGGCCAACACCTTTCTGTGCGCTCAGGGTTATCATTTAGGCGCGTCGTTGTATGAGGCAGAAATGCTGGAGACGGCCCGTGCCATCCTGAGCAAAGCGGCGGAAAAA
This sequence comes from Rickettsiales bacterium, assembly GCA_019749855.1. GTDB lineage: Bacteria > Pseudomonadota > Alphaproteobacteria > Rickettsiales > UBA998 > UBA998. The sequence continues at coordinate 8,498 of JAIEPI010000057.1, forward strand.
AATTGCCGCCTCATGCTGCCGGTTGATTTAGTGGTGACGCAAACATTTTCAGCGCATGCACCCTGCACCTTGGTGGGTGTGGACGCGGTGCCTGCGACTGCCATGGCGCTCGACATTGGCCCTGATTCCCTCATTGACTATGCGGCGGCATTAAAAACATGCCGCACCCTGGTGTGGAATGGCCCGCTTGGTGCATTTGAAACCGCTCCATTTGACAATGCCACCGTGTTTCTCGCCCGCGTCGCGGCGCGGCTCTCGGCTGATGGTCAGCTCAAGAGCGTGGCCGGTGGAGGCGACACCTTATCAGCCCTTGCTTACGCTGGCGTTGCCGAGCAATTCAGCTATCGCTCAACGGCGGGCGGCGCGTTTTTAGAGTGGCTGGAGGGCAAAGCATTGCCTGGGGTTGAAGCCTTACGAAGAGTGATCGCCGCATGATGTTATCGGTGTGTATTTCGTCAATGCAGGAGGCGCAGATTGTGCTGGCACATTGTCATCTGGCGCAGGGTGATAGTGAAACACCGCTGGCACTCATCACGCCGGCGTTTAGCGCAAGTGTGCATGGCATTGGCTACTGGCAGAGCATAGAACAGCAGTTAAAGCAGGAATTTCCACACAATCATTGGAGCCTGTGGCTGGATTGCGGTGATGCTGCCGGATTGGCTATGCAGGCGATGGCAGCGGGGGTGCAGAACCTCATCATTGATACGCGTCTCGCCTCTGCGCCAGCGCTGATGGATCTGGCGAAACATCATGGTGCTCAGATGGTGCCCCGCCCGACACATCTGAATCACTTTCAAGATTTTTCCTCACTTTATGATAAGCAACAGCTTGCGAAGACATGGAAAATAGCCACAGATTCTTTAAAATTCTCATCTGACAATAAGGAGTTCTCTCATGCGTATTAGTGCCCGCGTTAAAAAAATACTCAGCTGGTATGAGGGCGATAATCCTGGCACCAAAACCAACATTGCTCGCATGCTGATGCATGGCAAGCTGGCAGGCACGGGCAAAATGGTCATCCTGCCGGTCGATCAGGGGTTTGAGCACGGCCCAGCACGTAGCTTTGCCGCGAATCCGGCAGCTTATGATCCGCATTATCATTATCAGCTGGCGATTGATTCGGGGCTGAATGCTTACGCTGCGCCGCTTGGTATGCTGGAGCAGGGTGCGGATACCTTTGCCGGTGCTATCCCCACCATCCTGAAGGTCAATAGCAGCAACTCACTGGTGCCCCGAGACAACGCACCGAATCAGGCGATCACAGGCACCGTCAATGATGCGCTGCGTCTGGGCTGCTCGGCCATTGGCTTCACGATTTATCCGGGTTCGTCCGGCGTGTTTGACATGATGGAGGAAATCCGCGAGATGTCCGAGGAAGCCAAGGCCGCAGGACTCGCCGTCATTATGTGGTCCTATCCACGCGGTGAAGACCTGTCAAAAGAAGGCGAAACAGCGATTGATGTGTGCACTTACGCGGCGCATATTCCGGCGCTGCTCGGCGCGCATATCATCAAGGTGAAGCCACCCACTGCACATATCGAGCAGGCGGAAGCCAAAAAAGTGTATGAGAAGGAAAAAATTTCGGTTGCCACGATGGCCGAGCGCATTGCGCATGTGAAGCAGGCGACCTTTAACGGCAAGCGATTGGTGATTTTCTCCGGCGGCGCGGCAAAGGGTACGGCGGATGTGCTGGAAGAAATACGCGGGATTCGTGATGGCGGCGGCGATGGCTCCATCATTGGGCGCAACGCCTTCCAGCGCCCACGTGCGGAGGCCCTCACGTTACTGAGCGAAATCATTAACGTGTTCAAAAACGCGGCGTAATCTACACCCAAATTAAAGGCCCGCATGAGGAGTGCGGGCCTTTATGTCTCAGGTTTATATCTCAGGAATATGCTTATAAAAAGCACACCATGTCTTATGGGGTGTTAAGCAAGAATCAATTCACTGTGACATTTTAAAATACAGGGCACATTGGGGCGTATTGTCGCTCAGCCGGTAGCTGGCCACCAGATTGGTCATGCTGGCCGCACCTGAATCCGGTGCGCTGCATTCATTGTTCCAGTAGCGCGAAATAATGAGGCCAGTGGCGGGTTTTCCATCATCCATTTTGCCGTCAATGTTAAAGGCTTCAGCAGGAGTAAGCGCCTTGCCATGCGTGATGGTTCCAGACGTTGCCATTCCAAAAATAACGAACGTGTAGTCTGTTCCTAATTGCCAGAAGACAGTGGAGCCCACGGCACCTGTGGTTTGCGCTGACCAGCCAGCCCCACTAATTTTGCTGCCAGGAGCATTCACCTCAAGAAGAGTGTCAGCCCAGTTAACTGGGCCTGATAATCCGGTAAATGTTCCCTCAAACACCCCAGCAAGTGATAAATGCTTCCAGAACTGAAACATCTCGCCAGTGCTGCTGCCACCTGCGGGTGCTGCGAGTATATTATTGCCATTGCCGTTGCAGGTGCCACCCACGGTGGCGGTGCCGGTGTCGGTGGAGCAGGCGGCATTGTCCTTGCCCCAGAAGGCCGTGGCATTACGCATATCCCCGGGCAGGGCGTTGTATTTGAGTTTGAAGGCGTTGGTGGCAGATAGGATTTTGTTATGGTCATTCATCACTGAGCGCAACTCAGCGCCACGTACCAGCGACTGCCCCACCATGACGCCGCTGGCCAGCAAGCCGATGATGACGAGAACGATGGAGAGTTCCAGTAATGAAAATCCCGCTTTATTGTGCATAAAGACACCCCCACATTAGTGCAATGCGCGGAGCTTAAAGAATGGTTAAATTTTGCTGGTGCCTCAGTTCGAATATTCAGCTCTATCTTAATATACTTTTGTGAAAACGCCTCTTTTTCGATGTCATTCCAGCATCTCCTCCTTGTCATTCCAGCACTTCTTCCTTGTCATTCCAGCGAAGGCTGGAATCCAGACGACGGTTCCGCTGGATCCCTTAAGTTCACAAACGAAGTGCAACACTATGATAAGGTGTTGTGCTTATGGGAAAAACCTATCGACAGCTCACGCT
>JAIEPI010000129.1 GCA_019749855.1 Rickettsiales bacterium
TATCGAGCTGCAAAAACGTCTCAATGCATCGGGTGAAGCGGCACACTAGTCGTGTCTGAGTGTGAATTGACGCTCATTTCCATTTCTTTTCCCTCATCATTGCCGCGTCCTTGTCTTCGTCATCCCAGCGCAGGCTGGGATCCAGTGGAACCGTCGTCTGGATTCCAGCTTTCGCTGGAATAACAAAGAAAAACTCGCTGGGATTAAATAGAAGAATGATTCGCTAGCGCCACACTAAATGACTGTTACGCCTACTGTATGACAGTTGGTTTTTTGGTAAAAACAGGGTGCTCAGCCATATCCTTGGGCTTGAGGTGCAGGCGATCGGCTTCTGCAGCTCTCAGAAACATAAACGCTTTAACGGGCACATCAAATCGAATGATTTTTTGCTGCGTGGCGAGAATAATGCTCGGCAAAATGGCTAGGATAGAGCCATCATCGCCCAATATCAGCACATCAATTGCTTTATAGATATTGACCAAGGGCACTGCTCGTGGCGCGGCCTCAGAAAAAACCACCATCGTCGCATGTCCCTCCTGCATATTGGCGAGCGAATGGAACCATTCCTGTTTCAAGCTTTCCTCGGGACGAATCTCAGTATCAAAGAAATAGCGTCGATTCTCCGTCTTTAGAGCGGGTGGCGATGATTCTTCGATCGTATCATCTGACGTTTTTTCTTCAGGGACAACAGGCAAGGTCACGGTTGTTTCAATATAGACGCTGTCGCGTGAGAACACTAAGCCAGTGTTGGCCTTAGCGTCCACCCATCTCAGCCCGCTTGCGCTGGCAACGATAAAAATTATGAATATGAGTAGGTTTTTCATCATGGCCCTTCATACGTGACCTGATCACCGCGCGCAATACCCAGACGCTTGACGGTGCCGCCGCGTAATTCCAGCACTGCTTTGCTGGGACTAAGAATGCCGCGCGGCTCTTCGGAATGGGGCGCTGCATTTTCCACGATATGCTGAATGGTGCCGTCTGAGCTTACAAATAGCATATCGAGAGGAATCAGCGTATTACGCATCCACATATAAACGGGACGCGGTGGATCATATTGAAAGAGCATGCCACCATCAGGTGCGATGGCTTTGCGAAACATCAATCCATCCTCTTGCTGCTTTTCGCTGGCTGCGATTTCAAGATGAAACATATGCTCAGCTTTGCTGGTATGAATCTTCACCAACGTTGTGCTGGTCTGCATAGCAGATGGCGCGTTGGCCAGCAGGGCACTGGAAAATAGCGTGAATATAATAAAAATACTGCGGAAGATCATGGATTTCTGCTGTTTCCTTCATGGTTTTGCAATAAATAATGTGCTATAGTAAGGTACAGGAGTGTGAAGATGTCACGTGGTTTTAATGGTGCACGCGGTGGTAGTGGTGGCAGCGGCGGTACAAAGCGCCGTAGCGCTAAGGATATGTTCATGGCGCAAATGCGCGGCGAGGACATTTACGGCGGCATGAGTGACGATGAGCGCTATAAAAAGATTTTTGAAGAAAAATTAGAAGAATTACGCACCAAGGCAAAAGGTTCGCGCAAATCGAGCGTGGTGTTGCCAGGCACTGACCCCGGGGCTGTTCGAGAGCTTTCCGCTACCGCACAAAAAGTGATTGATGACATGCTGAACAAGCGAGCCAAGAAATTCGCTAGTGAGCGTTCGCGAACGGTGCGGGTGAAACCGAAAGTGTTCACCGGCGTTCAAGGTGGCCGCATTGATAAAAATGGCAATATTTTTGGGCCGGATAATCGCTGGATTGCCTCCGTGGATAAAAAAACCGGTAAGATCCGCTCACGACGTGGCGGTATTACGGTATGTACCTACAATCCAAATTCATCTGTTTGTGAGTTTCGTATTACGCAGTTTATTGCCAATGAATACCGAACCAAAAAGGGCAATCTCTATGGCTCGCGCGGCCATAGCGGCATTGGCTATGGTATTTATGGTCAGGCCGGTGCAGGGTTGGATGGTTCGGGGAGTATTTATTCGCAGGTAGGCAGTGGCTTTTGGAGCCAGAATACCGACGGATCCGAGGGGATTCATGGTGCATCTGGGAATGATCATAGCCTTTGGGGCTGGCAGAATACCTCCAGTGATGACAATAAAGGCGGCTTCTGGGGTTGATTCCCCCCGTGTACCACGCTATAGCCCGCCTACAAAACCCATGGATGTACCCCTATGTTTGGTGAGAATCCCATCCGTCCGCCCGTGCATGGCGATGGCGCATCGCTTGAGGTGAAGCACATATTTCCGACCCTGCAGGGGGAAGGTCCGTTTGTGGGGCAGCCCTCGGTGTTTATCCGTCTGGCGGGGTGTAATCTGGCCTGCGATTTCTGCGACACTCAGTTTGAGGATGGCGAGACCATGCCACTGGCTGAGATTTTACACGCCGTGGCGGTGAACTCACATGATGAAGCAGGAATTCGTCTTCGTGATCTGGTGGTGATCACTGGCGGAGAGCCATTACGTCAGCCGATTGAGGCTTTGTGTGACGCTTTACTTAATGCGGGCTATCGCGTGCAAATTGAAACCAACGGCACGCTATTTCGCGCGCTGGATGTGAGAGTCAACATCGTGTGTTCACCTAAAAACACCGGAACAGGCTATCATCCCATTCGAGCGGATTTAGCGGCACACATCAGTGCTTACAAATTCATCCTCTCCACTCGCCATCCTGATTATTCTGTATTGCCTGAGATTTCATTGAATGCGCCGGTCTATGTGCAGCCGATGGATGAATATGATGCGACGATTAACGCGGCGAATCTTGCCTATGCCGCAAAAATAGCGCAAACAAAAGGCTACCGATTGAGCATTCAGCTCCATAAGTTACTGGGTATTGAATAATGCGTCGAGCCGTTGTTTTGTTGAGTGGTGGTTTGGATTCTGCAACCGTGCTGGCCATGGCAAAAGCGCAGGGGTTTGAATGTTTTGCGCTCAGCTTTTCTTATGGTCAGCGTCATGCCGTAGAACTAGATGCCGCAGCAAAAATAGCCGCCGATTTTGAGGTGGCTGATCACCGTGTCGCGCAGATTGATTTGCGGCTTTTTGGCGGCTCAGCGCTCACCGCTGATATTTCGGTGCCAAAGGGCCGCGACATGAGTGAAATGGGCGAGGGCATCCCCATCACCTATGTGCCTGCGCGTAACACTATTTTCCTCTCGTTTGCACTGGCATGGGCAGAAGTGCTCGGCGCGCATGACATTTTCATCGGGGTAAACGCACTGGATTACAGCGGCTATCCTGATTGTCGTCCTGAATACATTGCTGCGTTTGAAACAATGGCGAATCTGGCCACAGCGCATGCACAAAATGCCGGTCATAAAGTCACCCTACAGGCACCACTCATTGCATTAAGCAAAGCAGAAATTATTAAGCACGGCCTATCGCTGGGTGTGGATTATCGCATGACCATCAGTTGCTATGACCCCGACACGCAAGGCCATGCTTGTGGTGCCTGTGATTCCTGTCAGTTACGGCAAAAAGGCTTTCGTGATGCAGCGATTGACGATCCGACCATTTATCAGGAGAAGTTATGAGCATTTACGATCAACTCACGCAACTGGGTGGCAAAAGCACATTGCCTGTGTCGCCGGATCAAGCCGTGTTGGAGCGCGTAACGAATCCACATGCCGATGTGAAATATCATGTGCGATTTTCTTGTCCGGAATTTACCTCGCTTTGTCCACTGACTTCGCAGCCGGACTTTGCGCATCTGGTGATCGATTATGTGCCCAAAGACTGGCTGGTGGAGAGCAAATCTCTCAAGCTGTTTCTGCATTCCTTCCGCAATCACGGTGATTTTCATGAGGCGTGCACGGTGGGCATTGCCAAGCGCTTAGTGAAGGAAATTGAGCCGCATTGGTTGCGCATTGGCGGTTACTGGTATCCACGTGGCGGCATACCGATTGACATATTTTATCAAACTGGAACCCCCCCTGAGGGTGTATGGATTCCTGATCAGGGCGTTGCTGGCTATCGCGGTAGGGGATAGTTTTTTTCTACATCAAGAAACGTAAAGCGCTCACGGGTGAAGGCAGCAAGGTTTCGCGCGGTGTGAAAATGCTCGACATGCAAGCCCAAATCATCCGGTGTGGCCGCCATACCCGCCGCATCCAGTATCTCATGAAGTCGCTCAGAGCTAATGATGTGTGGCAACAGGATCTTTCGAGCGTCACTCCAGCGTTGAGTGACCTGATTGGCATGCTTGAAAAACAGCTCCATTTTCTGATGGTATGCGTTGGCAAACGCAATGGAAGATGCGCCAAACACATCATGCATTATGTCGGTATTGTATGGGGAGGGCGTGGAGGGTGGCAATTCAGCCAACGTAAGGAAATCCTGCTGTAGCCGCCCCATTTCTAACGTGGTGACGGCAATGAGCTCACCGTGGTAGGGTTGGGCATGAACATGTGATGCCTCGTAGCCGCTCGAGTGCGCGAGAAGTTCATAGGCATGCGCTATCATATGCTCACCCTGACTGGCGGGATAAGAGCCACCAGCAAGCTGCATGCCTTCGCCCGAAATCAGCAGCATCTTCATCAGGCATTCAACCGTATCCACATCACGTGATAGGAGCTTTTCCGCATCAGCAAAAACTCGCTCCTCATAATGCGCCAGTTGTTCAAAGGGCCGTGCATCATAGGGGGTGTTGAGCAAGAGATGCGACATATGCCAGTCCGTCTGTGCGGTGGCGCGACACAGCGAATCACCCAAGCCACTTTGGATTAAGCGCATCGGTGCCGCCGCCAACACTTCAAGATCAGCAAATAGATGCGTGGGTGGCTGTGCTTGCACGCTCTCCTTATGAGCATGTGAATGCGGCGTGTGCGGCGTATCCATCATCAAGGAAGCACTGGGCGAAAGATAGCCATTCATGGAGGGCGCCGTGGCAAATACCACGTAAGGTTTTTTATCGAGAAATGCGGCATATTTGCATAGGTCATTCATGGTGCCGCTACCAATCGCCACATAAGCAGAACAACCATCGGCGCGTTGCCTGAGCATGGTTACCACCGACATACAGGCCAGTAGGGGCGAGGGCAGAATAATCTCCACATAATCGTCGCCTGACAATTGTGAGAGAATGCGTTGCCCCAGCGCCTCACGCGTATGTAGGTCACAAACCACCGCCAGGCGACCGGAGGGGCAGGCGTGATGCAGCAAGGATTTCTCCTTGCCTTTAAGTGATCTCTCTAGCACGATGTGCGTCATTGCAATATCAATCGGCGGTTAGCTGTATGCGTTTTTCTCATGTAATCCTCTTTAGCATCCTATGCATTCTTTTTGCCAGTACTTCAGGTTATGCAAACGAGACTCCTCTTGGTGTATGGATTCAGCAATTCCGCGCAGAGGCTCGCGCACAAAATATCTCTGACGATTTGCTGGATCAGGTCTTTGCTGATTTTACGCCTGATGACTCCATTATCACACTTGATCGCAAGCAACCTGAAGGAACCATTACCTTTAGCAAATACCTCTCTAATGTGGTGACTCCCCTGCGAATCAAGGAGGGGCAGCGCCTTTATCGTTTGCACCGAAAACTACTCGAAGAAATTGGAAAGAAATATGGTGTGCCGCCGCAAGTGATTGTGGCGCTGTGGGGCATTGAGACGAGCTATGGCAAGGTGACGGGGCATTTCAACATTCCGCATGCGCTGGCAACACTGGCTTACGATGGCAGACGCGCAGAGTTCTTTAGAAGTGAATTGCTCAAGTCTCTACAAATTATTCAGGCGGGGCATGTCACCTTTGATGAAATGACCGGCTCATGGGCGGGGGCGATGGGCCAGTCGCAATTCATGCCATCAAGTTACCTCAATTTTGCTGTGGATTATGATGCTGATGGGCATGAAAATATATGGTCATCGCAGCCTGATGTGTTCGCCTCCATTGCAAACTATTTACATAAAAATGGCTGGAAACCAGAGCAAACATGGGGCATGAAAGTGCGCCTTCCAAGTAATTTTAAGCCTGAGCTGGCTGATATTAAAATGTTTCGTCCCCTAAAAGAATGGAACAGTTTTGGTGTGCGCAGATTAGACGGACAACCACTACCAAACCTGATGACCAAGGCGGCGGTCATGTTTCCAGGCGCACCCGCGGAAGGTGCGTATCTGGTTTATGAAAACTTCCCCGTGATTCTGCATTGGAACCGCTCGCGATATTTCGGCGTTGCAGTAGGCACACTGGCTGACCGGATATACGGACAATGATGCGCAGCCTCATTATTGCGGCCACACTTTTTCTTTTAACTGCATGTGGCAGTGACTATTCACCTTACGGCGGCAGCAAGGATCCGGTAGGGGTGAAGTTAGGTAAGCCCTACACCGTGATGGGCCAGTATTACGAACCAAAATATGACCCCGACTATGAAGAAATCGGTGTTGCTTCATGGTATGGCCCGGGCTTTCATGGCCGCATGACCGCAAGCGGCGAGGAGTTTGATACTGCTGAAATGACCTGTGCGCACCGCACGCTTCCCATGCCAGCATTGGTGAGGGTAGAGAATCTGGATAATGGAAAAAGTGCCATTGTGCGGGTGAATGATCGTGGGCCGTTTTCTAAAAGCCGTATTGTTGATTTATCGGAAGCCGCCGCTGAGCGACTCGGGGTGAAGGCAAAGGGAACGGCGCATGTGCGAGTCAGGTATCTTGAGGAGGAAACCGAGGAGTACATTGCCAGCCGAGGACTTGAGAAACCACAATGGATGCAAAAAAATAATATTCCGGCACCGAAAACTCAAATGGCTGCATTGAATATGCCCTCAAAAGTAACGCTCAATGAAACATCAGAGTCATCTCCACGCATGGAAGTTGTAATGACAACCCCGCCGCCTGCTAACATATCACCGAAATATCCAACCCAATCCCCTGCACCGCAGTTTGATGTGACCTACACTCCCGCCGTCAGCGTTTCTGATCCGGCTTTTCTCATTCAAACTGCGTCATTCACCGATCGTGAGCGCGCGGAGAGCCATGTCGGGAAACTACAAGCGGTGGGACAGGCGCTCATCAAAGAAGTGATGATTAATGGGCAACGTTTTTTTAGAGTTTTGATTGGGCCGGTGTCGTCATCGCAACAGGCGCAACAAATGCTTGAACGCACACGCGCACTCGGCTTTACTGATGCTCGTATTTTAGTGAATTGATTTATTTTGCAAGGGACGTGCTATGCGTTTGTTTTTAATTATTGTGCTCTCAACTCTGGTTGCCTCGCCATCACTGGCGTTTGAAACTAAGGCAAAACAAGCGATCATTCTCGATTACGATACGAAAGCTGTCCTCTACGATAAATCAGCCTTCGATCCGATGTATCCAGCGTCGATGACGAAGATGCTCACCACCTATATCCTTGCGCAGGATTTACATGAGGGAAAGGTCAAACTAGAGGATACGTTTCACATCAGCGAGAACGCATGGCAGCAGGGAAATCCGCAACTGCGTGCTGGCTCCAACATGTTTGTGGAGCTTCACTCGGATGTGAAACTCGAAGATTTATTGCGCGGAATTATTATTCAATCCGGCAATGATGCCTGTATTGCCGTGGCGGAAGGGCTCGCTGGCTCCATTGATGCCTTCTCTGAGCGCATGAATGTGGAGGCTAAAAAAATTGGCATGAATGCCACCCACTTTACCAACCCCGATGGCTGGCCAGATCCAGCGCACGTGACGACTGCACATGATCTCAGTTTGCTCGCATGGCATATCATTCATGATTATCCGGAGTTTTATCACTATTATTCGGAGCCTGAATTTACCTATAACAATATCCGTCAGTATAACCGTAATTTACTGCTGGGCCGCAGAAGCAATTACAATGTGGATGGCCTGAAGACCGGTCACACCGAAGCCTCAGGTTACGGCATCACGGTTTCTGGTACTGACAAAAGCGGGCGTCGTTTGATTGTCGTGGTCAATGGACTCTCCACCATCAAGGAGCGCGCAGAAGAGGCCGCATCGCTGCTGACCTACGGCTTCACCAATTTTGAACTCAGTAAAATTGTAACAGCGGGCCAGATGATTGAAACATTGCCTGTGCATAATGGTGCCACGGATACAATCAAAATCATGGCAAGTGAGGATGTGACGGTGAATTTGCCGCGCACCGGCAAAGATCAAACACGCTTTATTTTACGCGCTACAACCCCTCTGGTTGCGCCCGTGAAGAAAGGCGATAAAGTGGCTGAACTGATTGTTAGACCACTGAACATGCCAGAACTGATTGTGCCGTTAGTGGCAGCGGAAACCATTGAGGAGGCAGGGTTAGCCCGCCGTGCGCTGCTCAATATCAAGCAGTTGATCAGTCGGGATCAATAGGCGTTGTTGTGAGCAAAGGCCGCTTTGTATCTCTGGAGGGTGGCGAGGGGAGCGGCAAATCGACGCAGGCAGAACTCCTAAAAGCTGCATTAGAAGAAAAAGGCATTGCCTGCATTCTCACGCGTGAACCTGGGGGGGAAGTGGGGGCAGAGCTAATTCGTGATTTACTGGTACAGGGCAGCGCTGATCGCTGGGAGCCAATCACAGAGCTTTTACTATTTCTCGCCGCACGATTTCAACATTATCACCGCACCATCGCGCCTGCCCTTGCGCAGGGACAATGGGTGATCTGCGACCGCTACCATGACTCAACGCGTGTCTATCAGGGCGTTGGACGTGGCATGTCTCAAGCCTATTGTGATCAGCTTTTTGCAGCAACACTCGGCAATGCTATGCCAGATATTACGTTTTATTTTGATATTGAACCGCAGCAGGGTTTGGCGCGCTCCACCCGTCGCACAAACCATGAAACGAGATTTGAATCCCTGGAATTGGCGTTTCATCAGAAGGTGCGCGATGGATTTTTAGCGCTAGTTAAACGTGAGTCATCACGATTTGAACTGATTGAGGTTGGGCAGCATTCCAAGGATGCTATCCATGCGCAGATTATGCAACGTGTTACGATGTTTTAATCGTCAGGCTCAGCCCATCATAGGCAGGCTCAACGCCCTCTGGCAGATCACGCGCAAAACTCTCATAATCAAAATCATGGCTCATATGGGTGAGAATGGCGCGTTTCGGTTTGAACTGGGCGATCCATTGCAATGTCATCTCCAGATGAGCGTGCGTCGGTGAAGGCGAATAGCGCAAACAATCGACAATCCACAGATCCAGATTGTGCAGATACTCAAAAGCAGCTTCAGGAAAATGATTCACATCGGTCGAATAGGCCACATTGCCAACGCGAACACCGAGCGTCATGGTTTTCCCATGCACTTGGGGGAAATATTGCACCTGCATGTCACCGACCTGAAATGGCTTCAGATTATCCACATCAAGAATATGCGGAATCAACGCGGGGCGAAACCATCCATATTCCGCAATCGGCTCTTTGAATGCGTAGCCAAATCGCTGGAGAATCTCATCCATGGCGGCAGGGTCACCATAGGCAGGAATCGCCATGCCCATATGATGATTGATGGGGCGCAGATCATCAATGCCGTGGCAATGATCCGCATGCGCATGCGTAAATAAAATGGCATCAAGCCGACTCACATGATGATTCAGACATTGCTGACGAAAGTCGGGCGAGACATCAATCAGCAGACGCTTACCATATTGCTCAATCAACAGCGAAACGCGGCTACGTCTGTTGCGAGGATCAGCGGATGAACATACAGCGCAATCACATCCAATCATCGGCACGCCCGCCGATGCGCCGCAGCCGAGCACGGTGACGTGCAGGTCGCTCATGCGTGAATGCCCTTGTTGAGACTGTCATTCCAGCGCAGGCTGGAATCTAGACCAGCCGCCCACTGGATTCCAGCCTGCGCTGGAATGACAGGTTTGTGATAAGCCGCATCAATCATAAATCATCCCCGCCGGATAATGGGCCTTGCTGAACAAACGGAAGAAATTATCCGTTGTTATACGCGCGCATTCTTCAAGCGTGACGCCTTTGAGCGCAGCGAGTGCTTCTGCTGTATGGCGTGTGAAAGCGGGTTCATTGCGTTTGCCACGATGCGGCATCGGGGCGAGATACGGCGAATCCGTTTCTACCAGAAGCATCTCAAGCGGCACGTCACGCACAATGGTACGTAAATCATCCGACTTTTTGAAGGTGATGATACCCGAGATCGACAGCGGAATGCCCATGCCCACACATGCCTGCGCTAGCATAGCTGTGGAGGAAAAACAATGGATCAGGGCAGGAAAATCACCTTTGTTTTTTTCCTCACGTAGAATACGGATCATGTCATCATCGGCATCACGACTATGGATAATGACGGGCAAGCCGGTGATGCGCGCCGCTTCGATATGACGACGGAAGCTTTCCTGCTGCAGGGCGCGCGGGCTATGTTCGTAGTAGTAATCGAGTCCGGTCTCGCCGAGGCCGATGACCTTTGGTGATTGCGATTTCTCGACTAATTCCTCGACACTAACCATCGGATGCTTTTCAACTTCATGCGGATGCACACCCACGGAACAATACATATTCTCATGGCCAGCAACCAACGTATGGATTCGCTCAAACGCTGGCATTTTTGTGCAAATGGATTGCATCACGCTGATGCCATTTTCACGGGCGCGGGTGATTACGTCACCTAGATCATTGGTGAAATCAGGAAAATCGAGATGACAATGCGAATCAACAAGTAGCATAGCGTGCGATGCTCATTGGTTTGGTGAAATTAGGCGGAGTCATCAATTTGCTCAAATCGAGGGAACACGCCCATGGGCTTTTCAATCGGCGTGCCAGGCATCAGGTGCGTATTGATATGCGCGAAGCTGCGTTGTGATTCGGGGACGCCTAGTTGATCGAGCAATTTAGCCGCACAATCAGGAATCACCGGTTGCAGTAGCATGGCGATGACACGGATTTCATCCGCCAGCTCATAGAGCACCTGATTCATCGTCGCAAGTGACTCAGGGGTATTGGCTTTCTTGAGACTCCACGGCGCATCACGATCAATACGCTGGTTGGCATCATCAGAGCGCTCAATAATCGTCGCCAAGGCATGATGGAAAGCCTGACGATCAATAAAACCACGCACCTGATCCATCAGAGCCGTGTAATCCACATTCGCGCCATGGGGTGGTTCGGGTAACATGCCATCACAATTTTTATTGATGAAGCTTAAGGTGCGTTGCGCCAGATTGCCGACATTGTTCGCCAGATCGCTGTTAATGCGCGTAATCATCTGTGCGCGGGCAAAGTTGCCATCACTGCCAAAGGGCACTTCGCGCATCAGAAAATAGCGGGTTTGATCGAGTCCATACACACCAATGAGATTGTCAGCACTAATCACATTGCCGAGGGATTTGGAGATTTTTTCACCTTCATTTGTCCACCAGCCATGCGCAAAAACACGCTTAGGCACAGGCAACTGGGCGGACATCAGGAAAGCAGGCCAATACACCGCGTGGAAACGCAAAATGTCCTTGCCCACCATGTGCAGGCTAGCCGGCCAGAAGGATTGGTACTCCTCCTGTGATTCATCAGGATAGCCAACCGCGGTGAGGTAATTGACCAGAGCATCAAGCCAAACATACATGATGTGTGCCTCATTGCCTGGCACTGGAATACCCCACTTAAAAGTGGTGCGCGAAATCGAGAGATCCTGAAGGCCGCCTTTAACAAAACTCAGCACCTCATTACGCCGCGCTTCCGGC
>JAIEPI010000020.1 GCA_019749855.1 Rickettsiales bacterium
TCATTATCGGGGCCTCAACGGCGACTGAATCGCCACTGAATCTCTCCATTGCGCACGGTGAAGAGCGCGGGAGTGCCGTCGCATTGGCACGTGAATATTTTGGCCCAACCCTCCCCTGCCGCGTGCATGAGGATGTCGCGTCAGTGTTGCAGGATATGCAGGCGGATGCGCATTGTATCGGCGTGCTCTCCGCTGATTATCCTCATCACAATGATAAACTCTGGTGGTGGCAAATGCCCGAAAGTACGGCGCGCCAGACTTATGTGTTTGCCCGTCTTCCGTTTGTGCTGTTTCGACGTGAAGCAGATGATGAACCGGTGTTTTTAGCCGGAAACATTACACCGGCACCCTCAGGAGACGATGCCTCGCTTTATGCGGTGAATATGGATTTACGCGACTGGACAGCAGAGGGTGTGACGGTTATTCATCACTGCAACCATGTAAATGAGACCCTGACGCTGTTTGAATTCAACGGATGGGTCTTACCGAACAGCGAAGCGCACGCCGGATTGCTCGATGCACTACAGAAGCATGGTGCACTAAAGAAGTACGGTGCGCCGCACAATCCAACACTACATTACCTTGGTTCCTATGCTAAACCTTTGACAGTGAACAGCTAATTATGATTGCCCCCACTCCCAAATCCGGATTGATGAATATCCAACCCTACAAACAGGGTCAATATGCCAGCGGGCCCAATGCACGCTGCATTAAGCTCTCTTCCAACGAAAATCCGCATGGCCCAAGCCCCAAAGCGCGCGAAGCCTTCGCACAGGCGTCACTGGACATGCATCGCTATCCGGATGGCAGTTGCAGCGCGCTGCGGCAGGCGTTGGCTGAGGTGCATGCAATCGAC
The DNA here is from genome assembly GCA_019749855.1 of Rickettsiales bacterium. Taxonomy (GTDB): domain Bacteria; phylum Pseudomonadota; class Alphaproteobacteria; order Rickettsiales; family UBA998; genus UBA998. Next base: position 857 of record JAIEPI010000020.1, read on the forward strand.
GCCGATCGCATTGTGTGTGGTGCTGGCTCCGACGAGTTGCTAGGCCTGATTATCCATGCCTATGCAGGGCCAGGCGATGAAGTGCTGTTCACCGAACATGCGTTTTTGATGTATAAGATTTACACCTTCAGCGCTGGCGCCACACCGGTGGAGGCAAAGGAAATCAACCTGCGCGCCGATGTCGATTTACTGTTAGCGGCGGTCACGCCTAAAACCAAATTAGTGCTGATTGCCAATCCCAATAACCCCACCGGCAGTTATCTCACCAATGCTGAACTGGTGCGCCTGCGCGAAGGGTTGCCGCATCACGTGATTCTGGCCATCGACGCAGCTTACGCAGAATGCGTCACCGCGCCGGATTGTGGCGATGGAAAGAGTCTCGTGGAGGCAACCGACAATACGGTGATGATGCGCACATTTTCCAAGGTGTACGGCTTGCCCGCGCTTCGACTGGGCTGGATGTATGGACCGAGCGCCATTGTGGATGCCATGAATCGCGCGCGCAGTCCGTTCAATGTCTCAAGCACCGCACAGGCCGTGGGTATCGCGGCGGTGCGCGATACAGCCTACACTGCTGCACAAACGCAAATCAATGCGAAGTCATTGCAATCCCTCAGTGAAGCTGTCAGCGCGTTGGGCTACCATGTGTACCCGAGCCAGTGTAACTTCATTCTGGTTGATTTTGCCAGTGCTGAGACAGCCCATGCGATGAACGCCCATTTATTGTCGCAGGGCATTTATGTGCGCGATGTCAAATCCTACAAACTTCCAACATGCTTGCGCATCACTGTCGGCACTGAGGAAGAAAATCACGTGCTGATCGAGGCCATGCAGCATTTTGCGGCGCAGGCGGCATGAGTCAGGCGCTTTTTTCACATGTGGTGATTGTTGGCTTGGGTTTGATTGGCAGCTCGCTGGCACGTGACATACATGCGCTGGGACTGGTACAACATCTCAGCGGCGTTGATCCTGATGAGCAGAACCGCTCACTTTTATTGCGTAGCGGCATGCTGGATGCCGCCTACGCATCGGTGGACGAATTGCGCTCAGCCACGCCCGTGATGGACGCTGATCTGCTCCTTATCGCCACCTCACCTTCCAGCTGGCCGGAGATGGTGCAATGTCTGCCGCCGCTGACGCATGCTTCCTCGCTGATTATGGATGTGGGGTCGGTGAAAGCCTATGCCGCCGAGCTGTTCACTTCTGCCTTTGTTGGGCATGGAACCTTCATTCCCTGCCACCCGATTGCTGGCAATGCAGGCTCAGGGGCCAGCGCTGGAGCGCAGGGGCTATTTGACAACCGCCGCATCATTCTTTGTCCAGCCGAAGGCACCGCTGAAACACCGCTGCGTATTGCGGATGCCTTCTGGCAAGCGCTGGGCGGCATTCCGGAGATGATGCCCGCCGAGGTGCATGACCGCATTTACGCGCTGGTGTCGCATCTGCCGCAAATGGTGGCTTACGCCGCCATGCACACGCTGGCACCGCACATCCAACACCCGCTCTCGGATGTCCTGCAACCGTTCCTGCGTCTGGCAGGCTCACCTGCCGCATTATGGACGGACATTGCAATGACCAATACGGCCATGCTGACAGAGGCGATGGAAGTCTATCTGCATCTGATTGCGCATATGCGCGGGGAGCTTCTGGCTGGAATGGATCATATCAGTGAGCCCAAATCAGACGCATCCATTGCCGCGCAGTTGTTGCCTCGGCTGATTGCCTCATCACTGGTGAGCACCGTGTCACTCAGCGAGCGGAAACATCGCCTGAAAATGGCACCCTATGCGGGCACTGGCTTTGCCGATGTCGCCTCCCCTGCCGCGCAACCACCGGAAGATGATATGGCGCTGATCTCGGATTATTTCACCGATGTGGCAGCCTTGCTGGAGCAGTTTGAAGCGGAGTTTCGCACATTGTTTCTGGCGGTGAGAGATCGTCAAGCAGATACAATGCTACGCTATATGCAAGAGGCACAGGCGAAACATAGGAAGCTAGTGAATTAGTGAGCGGGAGCCATCACGGGCGATGACATCTGACGATCAAGCAAGCCCATGTCACTCACGCGGGTGCCAGGCGCATTTGCAGCTTTCGCTGGATGTTTAGAGGGCGCAGGCGTCATTGCATCAGCCTTACTATGTAAGGGTAATGCGGCTTGTGCAGGCTTAGAAGCGTGCGTGGTGGAAGGCGCCTGTTTATTTTCCTGCGGCTTGGAAGCAAAGAAACGACTGCCAACATAAAGGCCAATGGTACATACAGCGGTATAAAATGCCTCAAACACCCCTACTTCTAGTACCTTATCTAAGGTCGATCCTTTGTGAGTTTTAGGAGCATCGGGACCAACGGCATGTGATTCGGCCAGCTGTGACGTGCCGGCCGGAACGTGAGCCGCTTCTTTCTGCGTCCACTGACGGAATTTTTTTGCCAGCCACTCTCCCGAATCATAAAAAAGGAAATCATTGAGACTGCGCGTTTGATGAATCGTTGCGGAATATTCCTTCTGATACTGAGGCTTGCCATCTGCACCCTTTACTGCCTTATTTTCGCTGTCTCGAATCAACACCTCATTATGACTGATCTTGTAATTCAGGGCGCGTTTAGGATGTCTTTGCATGATCCTTTCGACAATATCACTGACTTTTGCTTCGAGTCCGGCAAGATCATGCTTTAATCCATCAAGCGATTTGATGTCCTCGCCCACATGCTCAAGCACGTGAGGAGGCAGCTTTCTGCGCACAAACAAACTGTTGAGCAGCAGGTAGGTTGGAAACACGAGAGAGAATGTTGCCACTCGCCCACCGGCCACACTCCACCATGACTGTTTGGGCTCATTCTGATAAATGGCTTCATCAACAGGCTTGCCACCAAAATTTTTATCAATCCAGCGCGCCACTTTTTCACGCTGATCTTCAATCGGTTTTGCCAGAATGGCAAAAATCGATCCATCAAGGAACGACCACAACACCATGCGGAAACTGGAGGCAGGGCCACGATCCTTCAGTTTAAAAAGGCTGACAACTTTATCTTCAGTCCATTTTCCACGATCTTCGAGTGTTTCGCATAACTTGTTCCAGCCACGTCCTGCTAACGTCTTACCTTCACCGGTGTAGGCGCGGCCCTTGGCAGACAGCAGCGTAAAGAAAATTGAACTACTAAGCACCAGCGTGTTAATCACGCCTGCATAGACGCCGCCATCAAAAATGCGTTGCCCCCATGAGCGCTCAGGTTTCGCTTGCTGCTCAGGGGATTTAGCCGTGTTTACTGCGGTACGCTCCATGTCACGGACTCGGGAAGATAGATTACTATACTACCATGCGTAGCAAAATTTAGCTCACGTGTGTGTGACAGTTTAGTGAAATCTGTTTTTTTGAAGCGCATTAGTGCGGAATGTATAATAATTCGCCTGTATTCTAACGAATAATGGCATAATCCTGCAGCAATGAGACCAGTGCGTGGTGATCTCGCACATGCACATCGTAGGAGAAATCACGGTAACGCCCACCCGTCCCCTCGCCCGAGTGCACCTCCACATCCCCATAAAGGATACCGGTCATGCCATTATCCTCTGCGCATTGCAGATCAATGATCGAGTCACCGACAAACCAGACAGTGCGATCCATGACGAAGGACGAGTCTTTCAGGGCCAATTGCACCGGATCAGCATAGGGCTTATCACGTGGTGCATCCTCAGAGCCAACAACCGAGGAAAAATAACGCTCCCAGCCAAGATGTTTCAGCTCTTTGCGCAGATTTTCACCCCGCTTATTGCTGACAATGCCAACAAATACATCGGCTGGTTGCAGCGCTTGCAGCAGCGCCTCGGCTGCTGGCAGCGGCTTTAGCCAGTCGAGTTGATATTTACGGTAATGATCCTGATAGGCTTTTCCCGCCACTTCCCAGTCCTTACCAAACAGGGAGGGGAAGGCCTCACGCATGGATTTAGCCACGCGCTCTTTGACTGTTTCCAGCGACCAAGGCTCCATTTCCCATTGCACAAACGTGTCATGTAATGCCTGATGAATGATCGGCCAGGTATCCGCAAGTGTATTATCCCAATCAAATAAAATCGCTTTGGGTTTCATCAGTTCCATAAATGTCCTGTCTGTTGGGTGACATGCTCAGCATACAGCTCTATCAGTCGTTTGGTGACTGAGCCTGGAGTGCCGGAGCCAATTTTTTTGCCATCCAGCGTGGTGATGGGCAACACGTTGGAGCTGGCGCTGGTGATAAACAGTTCATCCGCCTGCTGCGCTTCTTGTAGCGAAAATGGACGCTCGACAAAGCGCGTTTGTGTCTCCTCACACAAGCGTTGCAGCACGATGCGCCGCACACCGCCCAAAATATCATGCGTGGCGGGATGCGTGTACACCACGCCGTCTTTCACCATGTAGGCATTGGTGGCTGAACCCTCCGTGACCATGCCGTTTGCATCCACCAGAAGCGCTTCGTAGGCTTTTTCCTTCGCGGCGGCATTTTTTGCCAGTGAATTAGCCAGCAAGCCAATGGACTTAATATCGCAGCGCCCCCAGCGCAAATCGGGCTGCGATATGGCACTGACGCCATGATTCAACATGGATGCGGTGGGTGATTTCAGCGGCATCACCGCCATAGTCAACACCGGCGTCAAGGCAGCGCTAAAAATATGGTTGCGCGGCGCCACCCCTCGCGTCACCTGCATGTAAATCAAGCCATTGCGATACGCATTGCGCTGCATTAGCTCGCGTATAATCAATGAGAGTGCTTGTGTACTCATGGGCATGGCAATGCCCAGCTCACCGAGTGAACGCTCCAGCCGCTGCAGATGCAGCTTTTCATCGAGCAGACGCCGCCCGAAAAAAACAATCACCTCATAAATACCGTCGGCAAACTGATAGCCGCGATCCTCCATTGCCACGCTGGCATGGTGGTGGGGAACATACTGGCCATTCACATAGGAGACGCGCATGAGCATTCAATGCCGTTACTGCGTCTTTCGATCAAGCATTTTTGCGTGTTTGTTGATAAGATTCCACGGTGCGTTGCAGCGCGTCAGCCATATCGGGAGGGGCGACCGTCAAAAACCGTTGTGCATGGGAAATATCCACACGAAAATTACCACATAAACGCTGAATTTCCTCGCCACGACCGAGCAGGTGCGCCGCGAGTTTCAACATAGATGTGGGACAGTGAAAAAGTCGATGTGGCTGGCCCATGCTGGCACGCAGGCGCATCAACAATTCAGGCGTGGCGAGCGGTTGCCCATCACTCACAAAATAGACTCCCGATGGCCATACTGAAGTGCTCAATGCCTGAAAGATGTAGGCACCTAGCTGCTCCACACCCATCATATCACGGGAGTTTTTGATGCTCGCCAGCGGCAGCGGCAGACCACTGGCAGCTAGACGGATCAATCGCTGAAAATTAGCCTTTACCTGCGGCCCATACACCAGCGGGGGGCGCAAAATGGCATAGCGGATACAAGCCGCTTGCGCCAACTCCGCAACCACTGCCTCTGAGACCAGCTTTGAGCGTGCATAGGCATTATGCGGTGCCGGTGTGTCTGACTCCTGCCACGCCGCCTTGCCACTGTCACGACCCATCACCGTGGCAGAACTAAGATGCACAAATGTGTTTATCCCTGCCTCAATGGCTTGCGATAACAACGCTCGCACGCCCTGCACATTTACCCGCTGAAACGCCGCCTCCTGTGAGGTATCCCCCGCGGGTGGCACGTGCGCCAACCCTGCCAGATGCACCACCGCATCGACGCCTTTAAGTGCGGCGCTCCAATCAGTGTGCGGGCCAATATCGGCGATGTGAAACTCCGCCTCTCGTCCGGCAGTACGAACGTTTAACCCCCGCGCACGTAGCAGCGGCACGAGTGACTGGCCGATAAATCCGCCCGCGCCCGTGACCAGTACATTCACCACCACGCCCAGCCCCATTTGCTGAAATAATAATAGGCTGATTGTAACAAAATGCGAAACATCGCTGCATTCCCTTTGGAGGCACGATGCCAGCGATGGGTAATCACCGCCTCCGGACAATACCAGGCCTGAGAGATACAATGCACGCGACGCGTGAGATCGGCGTCTTCAAAATAGAGAAAAAATCGCTCATCAAATCCGCCCAGACGTTGTAAAATATCTCGGCGGAACATCATGCAGCAGCCTGAAATAAACGGCACGGCATAGGGTGTGTCATACCCCATATCCAGCATCTGATAGTGACTCAGTCGCCGCTGAACAATGGATGAGCGCATCAACGCTGAATCAGGCAGACGTCGCAACACCAGATCCAGTACGTTGGGATGGCGTTTATTGAGTGGCTGCAGTTGCCCATCCTCATAAAGGACCTTTGGGGCCACTAACCCCACCTCAGGTCGCGCCTCTAAAAATGCCAACAAGGACTCCAGCGCACCTTGATGCAAAATGGCATCGGGATTGAGAATCAACAGATAATCACTGGGGGGCGCCATGAGGAGTGCCAGATTATGCCCATAACCAAACCCGCCGTTGCGTGGCGCTCGATGATAAAACACCGATGCAGGCAACGCCGCTTGCAAACTCTTGCTGTAAGCCGCATCACTGTGATTATCAATGAGGATGATGTGTGCCCGCACAGTGCTGCCAAGTATGGATGCCACGGCGGCCAGCACTTCGTCCTGCGGGCTATGGTAGGTGACGATAGAGACCACCAGCGACCAACGTTGCGATGCTTCGAGTTCAACCTTACGCAGCATCATGCAGCACCCTGATGTTAGCGAATATAGAGCGTGACGGGAAAACGGAATTCCAGCAGCTCTGAGCCTGGGTAGGTGACAGGCGCGGCAGGAAACGGATCGGCACGGCGCACCTGCGCTAATACGGCTTTATCCAGCACCGGATGACCCGAGGATTTTTCCACGTAACTGCCGAGCACTTTGCCACTTCGATTCATTTGCACACGCACGATCACCCGCCCCTCAATCCCCGCATCTGCCGCCGATTCCGGATAGACCTTATGCCGCTCTAGCCAGCCGGAAAGCTCCTGCTCATAACGCGCAATCACCTCAGCAGAGTTTGCATTTGAATTGCCGAAATGACTGCCTCCTCGAGCGCCAAAACCTCCGGTGCCACGACTGACCGAGCGACGACCGGCGACCGCTTCTGGTGATTTGTTATTACGTGACACAGCCTTTGGAGCCACCGGTCGAGCCAATGTTTTAACCGCTTGACTGGGTGCCTTCTGTATCGTGGCGGCCGGAGGCGCCTCAACTTCCAGCGCCTCATTTAAAAGTGTCTCCACTGATTCCAGACTTGGCGCATCGAGCGTGGGGGCTTCACCGCCGCCGTTCACAGCTGCGCCGGCACCAAACTCTGGCACACCGCCTAAACGCAATTGCAGCACGCGCTCTTTGGGCTGCGGTTCCTGCGCGGTGTCAAAGATCGTCCATAAAAGCATGATCGCAATATGCAGCGAAAGTGCGAAGGCCAGCATCAACTTAAAAGGCGGCGCTGGATTGGTGCGGTGTGTATTCAGTGTTTCTAAAGCGCGCAGATAATCCAGATAGCGAATCGGCGGCTTTTCAAGCGTATTGGCTGTGGCAAGGCTGACAGGTGTCATGGTGCCTGCGTTGCCAGCGAGAGATTCGTGCCACCAGCCTCCTTCAGCACCTGCATCACATCAAGCACACGCCCCGCTTCAGCATTCGCGTCCGCTTTCAGCGTAATGGGGCGCTCCGGCTGTGGCGAAATGGTTTTCTTTGCCCATGCGCGTAGTTCATTCAAAGAGGTGAGATAATCATCATTCGCCAGAATTTCCTCACGCTTACCCAGCACAATCACCAGCTTGCCTTCCCCCACCGGATCGGTTTTCTCCGCAAATGGCAACTCGACAGGCAGCACATCCACTGTTTGTATTTTCCCCGCCACCAGAAAGAAAATAAGCAGCATGAAGACAATGTTGATAATCGGCAGCAAGCCAATTTCGCGCATGTGTTTCCGTCCACGCTCAAACTCAACCACCCTTGACCCCGCTATTTAGAGTTTGATTTGAGCGCTTCACCACAGAGACCTTGCTACCCCCCGCCAGATGGATGCTGTCCATGATATCAACGAGTTGCTGAATCACGGCATGTTCATCACAACGAATCAGTACTTTGCGATCGGGCTTGCCTTTGAAAATGGCACGAATGGTGCCGCCCATCTGCACTTCAGACGCCGGCTTGTTATTGACATACACCATCCCATTGGCCAGCAGATCAATCGTCGCCATGCTGGCATCCACCTCCTGCGTGCGAGTCACCTCTGCTGGTAAGGAAACATCCAGAGATTCAATCACCGCGAAGCTGGAGGTTAGAATAAAAAACTTCAGCAGCAGGAAGGTGACATCAATCAATGAGGTCAGCTGAATCTGGCGAACAGGGCGTGGTGCGCGGGTAAAATCCATGCAAGCTCACACCTCAGATGCGATTATACGATGGATTGAGCAAGCGCAATGTGCCTGACGAGTTTGGCGTGGTGCGTATATTCTCCAGCATCCGCTCCTGCGCCTCCTGAAGCTCGCGCAGAGTTTTTTCCCGCTCCATCAAGTCACGCTTGTCCTGCTCGTGTTCATTACGCATATACTCATCTTCCAGCGCCAGAATCTGCGTGGTCACATCCCGCATGATGGCACGGGTGCGCTCAATCACGGAATCAATGAAATAATACGCCGCCAGCGAGGGCACCGCCACCGCCAGTCCCGTCACCGTGGCAATCAACGCCTGCCATATCCCTGCTGCCAGCAGGCTGGCATCCACCCGCGCCCCTGAATTGCCTAATTCCGCAAACACCGCCACCATCCCGATCACCGTGCCCAGCAAGCCAAGTAGCGGGCTGATATTCGCGCACATCTCTAATCCACGCAGATGCGACTCCAGCTTGCGCACTTCGGCCGTACCCACACGGGCGATCTCCGCCTCACGTGTGCGCAGACTCATATTGCGGTTGGTGATGCAGGTGATGGCCACTTTCATGATGAGTGCTACCGGCCCCTTGGCGCTACGAAGTTTTACCTCCGCATCGGTGAGTTCACCGCGTTTGACGTGCTCCATGACCGGGACAATAAAGGCCTGCTGAAAAATGCGCGCTGCACTGAACTGGAAGCCTTTATAGATACAAACGGCTAATGCATAAATTGACAGCACTAACAATGGAATCATTGTCACGCCGCCTTTGGCAATAATGGTCAGGTCCATACGGCCTCGCTAAAGTGAATTTTCACAGCATAGGACGGGGTTTGCAGCCATGCAATGACTATTGATAAGTCAAACGCAGCCTTTTTGGTAGCGCACACTCCTCAAGAAAGCTTACGAGCCTCATCAATCAACAAAATGGGGATACCATCACGCACCGGGTAGGCAAGCCCTGCTTTTTCACTCAACAACTCCTGACGCTCAGCGTCATAGACCAGCGGGCCCTTGGTGGCAGGGCACACAATAATCTGCATTAAAGTCGGATCTAATTGCTGGGTCATCACGCATTCTCCTGCGCCTGTTATAACAAGGCAAATCACACGCACGCAACGAGTCTTTTATTGCCCAACAAAAGCGCTTGCCAAACGAGAATACCCGCCGTATATTCCGCCACCTCAGCGGGAATGCTTGTGTTCAAGCGGGTGTAGCTCAGGGGTAGAGCGCGACCTTGCCAAGGTCGAAGTCGAGAGTTCGAATCTCTTCACCCGCTCCATCTTTTAAGGTGGAGCGATGTCCCGAAAAGATACCATCTAAATGACGCGTGTTGCGCTTTTCTGAGCGCTGATTTCTTAGCGCTGAATTTTTGCGAGATGAAAATCAAATGGATAAAACATATCGTCTAGTCCCCATCATCATTGTGACAAGGACAGAATTGACGGGAGTCGCCGTGCGATATTAGTAGATGCCCGGCTGCTCCAGTGACTTCATCACACCCCATTGCGGTTTAATGCTGGGGTTCACATACGCCACGCGATCCCATGATTGGGTGCCAGCAGACGATGTCAGCGGCGTGCAGTTCGTTAGCGCAAGCAAAGAAAGAAGAGCAATAACAATGCGTTTCATGGTCATATCCCTCGTTGATTGCTGCATTTTATGCCAATACTTTAAGTGAATGGCCATTGCCCAATCCGCATAACACCCATGCAATCAATGAATTGGCGACATACTATATCTTGTGGCATAGTGAGAAAATGCGCTGTTAATAGGGCGTTTTTCTGGAAATGATTAAAAATTTGCTACTTTATTGCATGTAGGTGCTTGCATACTCGCGTTGTGTGACGTATCACAGAATCGAACAAGCGGTATAAAAACATGCACTCCACACCTCTTCTTGATCAAGTTCCTGAGCCATCCTGTTTGCGTCGTTTACAGGAGCGTGATCTTCCTCAACTGGCGGCTGAGCTGCGAGAAGAGATGATTGATGCGGTATCAACTACCGGCGGGCACTTGGGTGCTGGCCTTGGCGTGGTTGAGCTGACGCTTGCACTGCATTATGTGTTTGACACGCCGCGCGATAAAATTCTGTGGGATGTTGGACATCAGGCTTACCCGCATAAAATTCTGACGGGTCGCCGTGACCGCATCCGCACTTTGCGTAAACCGGAAGGTCTCTCAGGCTTCTGCGTGCGTACCGAAAGTGAATATGATGCGTTTGGCGCGGGCCATTCCTCCACCTCCATTTCAGCGGCGCTGGGCATGGCGGTAGCACGTGACCTCAAGGGCGAAGACAACGAGGTGATTGCGGTGATTGGCGACGGTGCTATGAGCGCAGGCATGGCGTATGAGGCCATGAACAATGCGGGCGCTGAAAAGCGTCGTTTGATTATTGTGCTTAATGATAATGAAATGTCGATTGCGCCGCCAGTGGGTGCCATGAGTTCGTACCTCTCACGCCTTGTGTCATCGCGCTCCTACATGACGTTTCGTGACATTGGTAAAGCGCTGGCAGGCGTACTGCCTGAACCATTGAAGCAAGCGGCCAAACGTGCGGAACAATATGCACGCAGCGTTGGTGTCGGTGGCGGCACCTTGTTTGAAGAAATGGGCATGTATTATATTGGCCCCGTTGATGGACATAATCTCGACCATTTGATTTCCATCTTCCAGAATATCCGCGAACAGAAGCATCACGGTCCGGTGCTGGTGCACGTGGTGACTCGCAAGGGCAAAGGCTTTGCGCCAGCCGAAGCCGCGGCTGATAAGCT
>JAIEPI010000186.1 GCA_019749855.1 Rickettsiales bacterium
ATCGGGCGCAACCCGTGCGCCTTGGCTGTTAAACTCAGCCGCTGGCTTGATAATGCTCACGGCAGGATCTGCGGAATCCGAAAACCAGTTCACCACCACCGACACCCATTCCACATTGGGCAGGTTGGCTTTGAGGTTATCGAGTGCCACCAGCACATCGGCTTTATTATTCAGGTTGTTCAGGTTCATTTTGGTGACTTTGCCACCTTGCACGAAATTGCCTGATACATCCTGCTGGCCGCTGGTTTTTTCCTGCACCACCGTGTCGTACACATTCTCACCCGCGCCTGGGATAATCGTGATGTCCTTGATTTTGTCCTCAAGGTCGAAGGGCTTTTTCAGCGTGCGGCGCACCTCGAAGGTAAAGTTCGGAATGCGATTGCCGAAATCCCCCAGCGGGAAATCCTTAATCACCACATAGGCCGTGCCGCGATAGGCTGGCGTTTGCCCTGCGGGGTAGAATGACGACATAAACGTGTCGGGCAGCTGCGTTTCATCACCGAGATAGAGCGAATAGCTGCCAGCCGTCAGGTCAAGCTGCTTTGCATCCGCCCATACGCGCACCACTTCGCTGATAGCACCTTCACAAATCGCCACAGCAAGGCTTGCCGTGTAGGTGTAGCTGGTCGTAGTAGTTTCCACACTGCCACCACCGCCGCCACCTTTGCCACCGCCCGAAGATTGCGTCGTCGTGGTCACATGTTCCTGAATCGGGCGCGACCAGATTACATTCCCCGCAATACGGGCGTTGCCATAAACCACGGGTATCGACTTGCCATAGGTGGAAGCCTGCACCATCAAATCGGTCAGGCGTGAACCTTCCTGATTGATGCGTGCTTTACTGCCGAAAATGGAACGGTCAATAAAGCCGCCCAAATATCCGCCCACACCACCCGCCAACGCTGCGGCAAATGCACCCGCGCCGATGGATGAGGCCGCAGAACTCGCGGCGGCTGCTAGAACGATGGCTGCCATCTGAATACCTTCACAAGTCGTTGTTTCCAGTCATCATCGAGGCGGTGTTCCACCACCCGACGGGCTGGCGCGTAGGAATGAACCATCCCCAGCGTGTTTTCATAATCGGTGAGAAATGCCATGTGCTGCGGGTTCTCTCGCACCTTGAACAAGGCCAGATCACCTGCCTGCGCTTCGGCTATCGGCACTTCATCCAGCAATGCCGTGAGCTTTTCGGTGAGATACGCGCCGTCTGGCTCTTTGGAATAGGTCACCTCGTCATAACCAGCGAGTGGCTGGCCGTGCTTGTCCTTCAAGCCAAGTTCATCCACCACGCCGACAATCAGGCCGAGGCAATCACAGCCTTTGCCTTTAAGCCGTGCCTGGTGGTGAAACGGTGTGCCGATCCATGTTCGGGCTTGGGTGACAATGGTTTGTGCTTGGGTCATACGCGCTGCAAATCGTTGGCCGTAGCTGCGGTGGCGAGCAATTTGTCCATGCCAGGAACATAAGGCTCGCCGCGAAAGTTCACGGCATTGTTGAACTTGGCGATGCAGGTGCTGATGGTTTTGTCGCAGCCTGCTATCGCGTTGAAGGTGTCGCCCACCGTCACGTTGTTAGGCATGGGCAACACAAGGGTGAATTGCTTGTTCGAGAACTCTTTGATTTCCATGCGGCGACCAGCATTTGCGCCTGTCAACCACACCACTTCGCCACCCGAGAAATACCCCGCCGCCTGCGTCATCGAATTACTGAGAAACACCTGCCTGCTACTGACAGTATTGACACTCCCGCCCACCGTGTAGCTGGCAAGGTTGGCTTTGCAGCGTCCATCACCGAAGATAGCGCGGCATGTGGGGCTATAGAGTTCCACAATGTTCTGGCTGAGTTTCTGCGCCAGCCCACGCACCTCGGCGATAAATTGCCCGTTCTTGAGTGTCACTTCCCCAAGCCAGCCGCGCCGATGCGTGATGATGCCCTGGGAAAGGTCGGTGACGTTCACCATGAAGATTTCAATTTCGGCGAAGTCGTATTTCCCCGCCATGATGTCGGCTTCGGTGATTGCCGCCGCGTCAAGGATTCCTGCCACATCGAGGTTATCGACGCTGAACTTGTCTTTGGTTTCCACGCTCGTGGGTGAAAAGCCCGTCGCGGCTTTGTAAAGCTGGCTGCTCACCGTGAGGTCAGACGTGTGATCCGTGAATCCCATCACCGTGCCGCCCACCAGCGTGAGTTTCCAGCACACGGCAAGGCTGGTGACTTCCCCCGCCAGATGCGCGGCCATATTGCTTGAAGCGGTTCTCATAAGCGTATCTCCACAATCGGGATGGAATCCCACACAAAAAAGCCTGGTCCGTCGGCACGCACGGCAAGCGTGTCGGTGTCGAAGCGCACAGGCACATCAAAGTCGAAATCACTGCTCACAATCACACCCGCACCAGGCGCAGAGGAAAACGTCACCACGCCAGTGGTGTGATCCACCGAGTAGCCCGAGCCTTGCAGCACGCTGTTGAGGTAAATTTTCACCGTGCCTGACACGGGTTTCTTAATTTCCCGCACATAGCTGTTGCTGCCGCTGGTATAGGTTTTGTTCAGCTGAAAGGTAGTCAGCGAGCCGTTGCCCGTGCCAAGCGTTTGCCCCACCGCCTGGTAATCGCTCCAATCTTTGAAGCGGAAACCATAAGCTTTGCCGAAACGTGCGCGGAAGAAGGCTTGCAGCGCATCCATGTCGGCTTTGCTTTTAAGCCCCGTCGAGACATCCCAGCGACCACGCGCCTTTTGCCAATTCACATTGCGCTGCTCGAATCCTGAAAAGGTGGTGGTGATACTGGTATTGAACTCCGCCCCGCCGCTTGCGCCATAAGCGATTTTCGGCGGGAACTGCACTTCATGAAATGTTGGCATTATCCGTTCCTCGCTTTATGCCGCCCCATCTGCGCGGCGAGTTTGCTCATGATCTGCCCTTGGCTTTCCATGAAGCTCTGCGCGTTAGGAGTGGTGATGTTAAAGGTGATATTGTTGCCGCCCATCTTGGTGTTTTTGGGCAGGACGGTTTCACCCTTTTGTAAAATGGCGGGGAACTCATCGGGCATCAGGCCATTATGGAAGCGCGGCGCACCTGCGAACGCATAAGCAGGCACAGCGCGGCGGGAAACACCCGAAACACCGACCACACCTCCATCATGGAACAGGCTGCCGAAGATACTGCCGAAAATGTCACCACCGCTGCCCTTGGCAAAATCACCAAGCGCACCCGCAATCGGTCCCGTAATTTGCTGACGAATGAACATCCGCAAAATGTCCTGCTCGATGGACTGCACCAGATCACCCAGCTTCTTGAAAGAAAACTCGCCAGTGGTGACCATATCCACCAGCGTGTCCTCCACCTTGGTGGCCGCGCTGCCGAATAAATCCTCCGCGTTTTTGGCTGCGTTGGTGGCTTCGTCGGCATAGCGTTTGAGCGCACGGCTTGCGCCATCCTCCCATTTATCGCTATCGAGCAACGACTTGTTGTAAATCTCCTTGAGTTTTACCGAGTAAATCTGCTCGATTTTGTCGATATATTCCTGGTTGGCTTCGGTCGCGCCGCCGAGATTTTCGATCAGCTTGGCTTTCCACTCATCCAGTGCTTGCTTTGCCAAATCGTAGGAAGGCTTGGTCTGCAATAGCGCACGGTTTACTTCCTGAATGGCACGTTTGCGGGTTTCCTCGCTGTCATCCTTTGTGCTGCCTGAAGATTTTGCCGTCGTTTTGTTGGCATCGGCCAGCTTTGCCTTGGTGGAAGCATTCAGCGCGGCCAATGCCTCCCGTGCGGATTCGCTATTTGCATCCCCTTTATTGAGCGCGAGGATCTGCTTGCGGCGTTCTTCCGCATCCCGCAGAATTTTCTGCTGTGAGGTGAGTGTTACATCCTCGTATTCCTTCAAATATTTCTTTTGAAGTTCAAGCAGCTGATTATTGCGACGCTCTGCAGCTGCTTTCTCAGCAGCTGTGCGTGCGTTTTGCGTATCTTCGTCGGCCTTCTTTTGTTCGGCGGCGATCTCGTCGTTTATCTTTTGCAGTTCGCGCTTTTTAGCCTCAAGACCAGGCGCACTGCCCAGCACGGCAATGTCGAGCTTGGTGCCGAAGCTGTTTTGCAAATCGGCGATTTCTTCTTCAAGCTGGCTTTTTTGCTGCTCGCGGGTGGGGTTCAATGCCTCCTGCAAACCGCGCACCGCTTTGGTGAGCAGATTCAGGCTGACTTGCGCCGCACCCGATTCACTGATGGTGCGCCCGAATGATTCCAGCAAATCATCCCACGCATCCCCCAGCTGGTTAGCTGCACCCGTTAAGCCTTGCGCCTGCGCGTCCGCAAGCCCTTTGGTTTTTTCTTCCAAATGCTCAAGGATAACCGCCTGCGCCGAAGCAATGTCGCCTTGCTTCACAAAGTTGTCGATCACCTCTTTCTGGGTGGGCGACAGGTCCGAAAACTTCCGCGCCAGCCTGCCAAGCCCTTCCTCGGGTGATTCCAACGCTTTGCCCAACATATCGGCGGCGGAAGGCACATCCGTTCCCAAACGTACCGCAAGGTCTGCGGAGAGCCGCAGCGCACGGGTGAAAGTTTCACCAGCGACGTTTTGGAAAGATACCAGCGAGGAGGCAGCTTGCTGAATATCCTCTTTCTTAAAGAGCGTGTTGCCTTCCACCGCCTCACCAAGCGCGGTGATTTCCTGTGCGGTCACACCGGCGGTGAAATCGGTCGCTTTAAGGGCAGCGTTTAGTTGGTTAAGGGCTTGCTCGGCTTCCTTAAACTCTTTGATCCCACCAGCAACTGCAAGGCCGAGCGTGCCAATGACAGCGGCAGCGGCCAGCCCAACGGGACCAAGCCGCGTGAGACTTGCCCCGAGCGAACCCGTGCCGCCTGCAAGGTTTTCCATGCCATAGCGAACTTGCTCGCTCACCACATTCACCGCCACCAGCGACTTGCTGGCGGGAGCCGTGGCTTCCTTGATTTTGGCGAGCGCACGTTGTCCCGCTTCACCAGTGAGGGTTAATTCACGGCGGGTTTTATCGCCGTCAAGAACCGCTATCCTGATTGAAATGTTCTGCGTTGCTGTTGCCATGATCGCGAATTGCCTCGTGCAACCCAGCCTCGGCATAATCCAGCAGGCGCAATAATGCCTGTCGGTCATAGCCGAGTACGTCGGTCACACTTAAAATGGTTGGAATGTCGAACCCTGCGATTTTACCGCTGGGATAAAGTTTGAACTGACCGCTACACCGAAGCAGCACTTCCCATGCCTCGAACCCCTCCATCGAATGCGGTTCGCTTTTGATGTAGGGGCATAACGGCTCGCCCGTGCTTTCGTTTAGCTCGCCTTTGCTACACGGGAGGGCTTCGTCGTGGCATGTTCTGCAATATCCTGACCCGCCGCCGAAGTGCCATTTACAACGAGCCCTGAGACGTTTCCCTCCGCGTCCAGTAGGGAAAGTGAAGCGGTGTATTTTTTCCAGAAATCCTGCGCGATGAACCAAACATCCATGAGGTCGTTCACGGCTTGTTCATTCACCACCGCAGGCGCATCACCCGCGCTATTCAGCACGCCTTGCCACTCGATCACCGCGCCGCGTGCCATTGCCTTGATAAGCAACGCCTCCGAAAGCCCGTGGCGGGTTTCTTCGTCGTCCACATCTGGCAAATCCGATATATCCGCACCCACTTCAAGGCGGGATTTACGCTCTTGCCGCCAGTCAGTGATTGTCTTGATGACGGAAGACTGCGCTGCACTCATAATAGCGGTGGAAAGTGGCCGCACCTTGAGTTTCACTTCGGCAGGCAAATCGAGCCAATACGGTTCTTTTTTCAGATTTAATCGTAGCATAACGCCTCCTTATGGGTAGCTGGTGACATCGTTTTTCAAAACGACGGTGACGGATTTACTGAGTGCGTCGTCATAGACGGCCTGCCAGTTGAAGCTGGCCTGCACGCCGCCTGGTCCCGACACGGGGATGCGCGGTCGTGGCAGATAGACTTCGTGGAATGTCCAGGTGAGTGAGAAGTTGTTCCCATCTAATCCCGCCAGCTTGTAGGCAAGCTCCAATTCAATGGCGTTGTTGTTGATCGCGTCATCCACCAGCGTGGTGTCGGCAAAGCGCACGTCAATGCTGCCATTCACATTGATGATGGTGGGGTCAACCGCTTCAATCAGCCCATCATTGCGGATGGTCGGCACTGCCTGCAATCCGTTCGAATAGGTAAACTGTGCGCCCGTGATATTGGCCAAAGATGTGCCGTTGCGCTTGATCGAGCCGTTGAACTGGCTGAAGGGTTTATACACTCGGGCTGTGGGCGTGCCGCCTTGCGTGGCTGCAAAGCGCGTTTCCCCTTGAGCGATGATGTTAAGGGTAGCGTTCGCTGCACCTGAACGCTGGAAATTCAATGCCATACTTCCCAACATGCAGCCTGTATGCACGAAATAAGCTGGCACATTGGCATGGCCGATTTCCGCCGCGAAGGATGGAAGGCTTGCCGCGCCGCTGACGAAGGTATGCGTGTGACCACCACCCGAAAGCGTCGCACCACTGACCACACCGTTGGCATTGCCAGAAGCCAGCGTGAAGTTGTTGCCCGTTGCCCCCAGCGTGTCATGCACGATGTTGAGCTTGGTGCCGCCGCCGTTGGAATAAGTGGCAGGCGTGATGCTGGCATTGACCGAAGCGTTAAGGTCAGTTGCCAGCTGGGTGAGCGTAGCGTTCAGGTTCGCGCCGATATTAGTTTGCGTACCCGTCGCACCCGAAGCAACGAATGTCCACGTCACCCCGTTAATGGTGATGGTATGGGTTGCACTTGGGTTTGCGGTGAAGGTTATGTCACCCGTTGCCGCCACGCCAGCCGATACAGGGTTGCCGAGTAGCAGTTGCAGCCAGCGGCCAAAGTCGCGGCCTTCCACTGGCACCACCAGATTACCTTCGTCATTAATCACATCACGGAACGGCGCACGCGGTTCGCGGCCTTGCCCGAGAAGGTCAGAGGAAAGCAGGTTTTGCTCCGCGCTTAAGTCCGAAGACACAAACGCGAACTTTTCCCAGTTACCAGTGGGTTTCACACCGTAAGTGGATTCTTTCAAGGCAAGCAATGTCGCTGCCGAGCCATAGGATCGAGCCATAAGATTTACTCCTGATTAGGGTTGGTTAATTGAGCGGGTCGGATGTGAAGTAGCGCACCATCACCTGCACCGTGGCGGCGCGGACGCTGGCGGCTCCTTCAATCGGTTCGTCTTGAAACTCTGGTGATCTGGCCTCGACCCATTCGGCAAGCCCATCCAGTGTGCGGTTGCTTGTGATGACTCCGCTTAATGCTACCAACAGCACGTCCAGCAGCGCATCGCGGGTGGCCGCATCTGGGTTTTGCACCAGCACTTCCACCGTCACCAAATGTTCGTAAATGTAGGTGAGCGGCGAAAGCAGCACTTCGGGGTCTTGGGCGATACCATCGCGCATCACCATCATGCCGTTTGTCGGCACTTGCTCGGGCTTATCGAGATTGCGATAGACCTTGAGCGTGGCTGTTTCGAGCGTTTTCAGTTTGGTGAAAAGCCGATCCAGCACCTGTTCACGTTTGCTCGGCATTGGGGGATACCTCTTTCCAATTCTTCAAAATGGTTTGTGGCAGCTGGCCTTCCCAGCGATTCACCACGGATTGATAATCCAGACGCTTTTTGAGCTTCACTTGCGGCACCAGCAGAAACATCACCACCGTGGTGAGGCCGCGCCCTGATTTGAGCGCGGATTCACTGGCTTTGCGGAAACCACCGCGCTTGCCCGTGCTGACACGCAGGGAATCCACCACCAGCAGGGAGATTTTCCCTGGGCGATAGACAAAGCGCAGCCGCCCCAGCGAATGCTCGGGGAAGTTTGACGGGTTAATCCGCTTTCCACCCACACCGCGCTTCGGAGCGGCTTCGGTGGGGATTGCCAGAAAGAACCCATCTTTGCTTTTGATGAGCGCACCTTCATTGAAAGCGCGGATCAGCTTCGGGGCTTTGGAAAATACCCAGCCCGCCGCTGAAATAGATTTCTGGCCTTTGGGATAGAGCTTGGCTTGCCAGCTTTTGGCGAGCTTATTGCCTAACCCTGCACCCGTCACTTGCCCCCGCAGGTCGTTCTTTATGCGTTCGGTCACCTCCGCCACGCCAGCAGTGACGGCGGCTTCCGCCGCCGCCTTTTGCTGCTCCATGAACTTATGAAGGTTTCCCGTGATAGCTGCTTCAATCCGCATAACAATCGACCTGCCAGATTAACCGCTCTGGGTCGCGGCGCGGCCTTGCTTGCGTTTTGTAGGTGATGCCGTCGATCATGAACTGGTCACCAGGCACGATGGTGGGGCAGTCAGAAACTTGGACTTCCACCACAAGGGTGGGAGTTTCAATCACTGACCCGCCCACATCCTGAAACACGTCTGGCGCACGAATAATCACACGCACCGAACGGTTCGCACCTAACATTGGCAAGAAAAAGGCTGGCTTTGACAGGTTGCGGTCGTTGAAAAGAGCCTGAATCGCTGTGTCAAAAGCAGTCATTAGCTAATGTACGCAGAGTTCAGGCGCACGTTGCCCACCGTATCGCCCGAAGCAGCGGCAGCGGTAGCAACCCCGATTAGCTTGTTCGTAGCAACTGTGGTCGTGCAGTTACGCGCCGCGTTGTCCCAGTAGATTAACGCGCCGACTGTCCATGCAGCACCCGTTGCTTTGGTCAACGTGAACACGCCGTCGGTGATAGCTTCCACCTCGGTGCTGATGGCGGCATCACCTGATGCCACACCAAAGAGGGAACCAACCAGCAAGCCTTGACCAGAAGTCAGGGCATACGGGGCTGTGAGGGTCAGAGTTTTGCCCTCCATTACAAAGTTCTTCATAGGATTCTCCTTTTTTAGATACAAAAAAAGCGGCTCAAGAGCCGCTGGGTTACGTCGTCAGTTTGGAAAGGCTTATGCGCCTGGGTTTCTCCAGAAGCCGCGCCAGTCAATCGCTTTAGCCGCGAAATCGAGGCGTGCTTTCAGTTCCACACCATCCACATCAAAGCCAACGCGACTTTCGAGATACACGCCTTCCTGACCTTCGAGATACGCATATTCAATCGTATCAATCTGGGCAGGATCTGCGGCGAGATACCAAGAAATTGCCGAAGCTGCATCGAGGCGCGGTTCTGCGATCACCTGCAACTTATTAGCAAACGGATTGTAATCGCTGCTCTTGGTGTAGATGATGTTGGTCTGCGTCACGAATTGTTCGGCCACGGTTTCAATGGCGGCAGGCACCAGCAGATACTTAGCCATGACGTTGATAAAGCGTCCGTTCAAGCCTTTCTGCTTCCGCATACCTGCACGACCATCGCCCAGCGTTGCCACGCTGATGACTGCGCCAGCACCTGCAAGATTGCCGTGGTTGGCATGGAACAAGGCTGTTCCGTCACCCATCGTCGGGTTGCTGGTGATGATGCCCCATACCGTATCGCTTTCAAGGTCAGCGGCGGCACGGCCAAACATTTCAGGCAAGCGAGTGAATGCCCCCAGATCATCGTTGATGATGGTCTGACGGGTAACAGCCACGACCTTGCCGTAAGTGGCAAGCGCGTATTGTTCCCGTGCTTCACCCACCGTGCCGCGTTTGAATTCGCCCGACTCGTTCACCTTATCCAGCGAAGGCGCATCGCCCAGCTGTGTGCGTGCGATGGTCTTGAAATCGGGGTTGGTGGTTTGGCGGGAAAACCCTTTGAAGGTTTGCGGTGCCGCTTCATAGGCACTGCGGAGGGTTTTATTCGCCACGTTTGCCAGAATGAACGGAAAATCACTGTTGGAATGCAATCCACCGCGAGTTTCCAGCCCCAGCATCGCGCCTGCCACTTCCGATTTGGAAAGGCCACGCGCACGAATGCCGCGACGTTCGAGCATGTCGCGCCCAATTTCCATCAGCGACATGCCGCGATACTCACGCGCACCATCATCCAGCTTGTATTTTTGCGGATCATGGCGGTGTAGCAGCGCATTTTCCACCATCGCACGCGCCGAATCCATCTCATCACGCACGATAGACACATGCGGACGGATTTCATTGGCTGGGCTACTGCGGCGTTCCAGTTCATCCAATACCAGCTTGCGTGCCTGAGTGACGGCAGTGCCATCATTCACCAGCTTTTGTGCGAAGGTATCGGGTAACATGGCTGCACGGGTGATTTTGGTGATTTCTGCTACGCGGCTCCGCTCCACCAACGCGCCTTCGGCACGCAGCTGATCGGGTTGCGTAGTATCCGCCGCGTCTGCCTGTGTTTCAGCGGCGGCGGTTGCCAACGGATTCTCCGTGTGATCGGGGAAATCAGTCGGCTGGGTTTCATTGTACGTCATAGAACGGTTCTCCTTTGGGGGTTGGTAGTTAAGAATCTCACACGGGAATGTGTGAGGGTTGGAACGGATGCCAGCACCAGCATCCGCGCCGATAGGAACCAGCGAAATTTCGTATGGCTCCCAATCGACGGCACGGTAAAGCGGCACCGCGCCATCACTGCGAATGACCTCGTATCGGTGGACACGGTAGCCAACGCTGACGTTGCGGATGATGCCATCCCGAATCTTGCGAAGTATGGATTCGCTTTCCTGGCCGCCGTCGATCTTCAGGCTGGCATAACCAAGCCCGTCCTCGATGCGTGCGCTGCCGCCCACCACCACGCCCTTGATATTCTCAAGCGCGAAGTCGCTATGGGTATCGAGTACGGGGGCAGCACCAGAGTTCAGCCTTCCGAGGCGCACGGAGGTGGGGTTCACCACCAGTTCCTCGTCATACATCTCATCGGCCATGAAATTGTAACGCCGCACCACCGCGCCCGTGGTGAAAATGACATTGAACACGCGGTCTTCCGATTCCGCGTCCAGTGTCGCCATTCGCGTTTGTAGTGGCAGATTACTCGTTTGAAGGTTTGGTGGTTTGGTCATTACTTGCTCCATCGTTAGGGGTTTGCACCACGCCGCTTTTCGCTGTGGTGCGTGGGTCGCTATCCAGCACCAAGCCAAAGGCATCGAGTTTCTGCGCGGTGTCGGCGATTTCTTGCAGCTGCTGCTCGGGGTCGAATCCATGACGGGCAATCGCTTCTTTCAGCGTCAGCGTGCCGTTACGCATCATCATGGTGTCGGCCTGCGCGTCTTTCAGCGGGTCGATCATCTCGAACTTGGGCGGTGTCCATGTCACCGCGTAGTCAATTTTGCTGATTTCCCCTGCGATAAAGGCGCGTTCGATAAACCGCCGCCACACGGGAGCGCAGACTTTCGGGATGAATACCTGCCAGCGCAGCATTTCAATCAGGCTACGGAACTCAAGCAACCCAGCCCGAAGCGAACTGTAATTCACTTGGGAAAGGTCGCCCGTCAGCTGCTCGTAAGTAATGCCAAGCCCTGCGGCTATGGCGTGCAGCTGCACCCGTTCATAGGATTCATAGTTCCCGTCACTGGTGGGATTGCCGAAGCGTATGTCCTCACCAGGATGCAGATACTCAATCATGCCAGGGCGGAACTGTTCCACCCGCTGCGGTTCGCCACTTGTGCCACCGCTGGCGGCTTTGTTCACCACATTGCCGATGATGGGTCCATCCGAGCCGTTATTCTGCACCACGAAGGCGGCAAAGCAGGCTTCAATCTTTTTGCGCCACAATTCCGCGTCATCATAACCGTCAAGGTCACGCATCCGCACCATCGAGGGGGCATAAGCGGTCACACCGCGTGTTTGACCAGGACGGAGCTTGCGGAACACATGCACCACCATATCGGCAGGCACGCGCACGCTTTGAAAGCTGGCTTTACCGACAATCATTTCCCCAGGGTGCTGCGGCCACATCCAATAAGCCACGCGGCGGTTTTGTTTGTCGAACTCTATGCCTTGGCGAATAGTGTTGCCGTTCTCGCCCACGGTGGATTTTGCCGTGTCGAGGAAATCCGCTTCGAGGATCTGCAACTGAAGCGGCACGCGCATGGTGCTACTCAAGCCGCGATCACGGAATAGGATAAAACATTCGCCGCTTTCATACATGGCTCGCGCTGCGAGTGCCTGAAGCCCGTAGAAATCCAGATCTCCATCCGCATCACAGAACTGGCACCATTCATTCCATGCCGCCATGATCTGCTTATTCAGGCGTT
>JAIEPI010000131.1 GCA_019749855.1 Rickettsiales bacterium
CAGCGACTAAAATGTGCAGTGCTGGTGGCGGTGAGTGCGGTGTGTCTCAGCGGATGTAATAGCAATCAATTTAACATGGATGGCATTACGGGCGGCGCATTAACCATGTTTCAGGGAGCGACATTATCGGATGAGCAGCTGAACAAACTGTCAGCAGATTCAGCCCACCAGTCCGATACGGAAAATGAGTTGGCGGCTGCAGGAAGTCCCTACGATCAGAGGCTACAGCACATTGCACGCTACATCAACATTCCCAACCGTCCTTTGACTTTCAAGGTCTATCTCACAGATCAGGTAAATGCGTTTGCCCTGCCCAATGGCGAAGTGCGGGTTTTTAGTGGTCTGATGGATAAAATGAATGATCAGGAGCTTTTGTTTATTTTGGGCCATGAAGCTGGACATGTCGTACATAAACACGCGCACAAGGAAATGCAGCTGGCGTATGCTGCCTCAGGCGCTCGCCAGATTGCCGCTTCCAATATGGGGCAGGTCGGACAATTGGCAGCAAGCGAACTGGGCGAGCTAACAGAGGCTTTTGTTAACGCTCAGTTTTCTCAGTCACAGGAAGAGCAGTCAGATGACTATGGCGCTGCTTTGCTGCGTACTTATCGTCTTGATCCCAAAGTGGGTGCCACGGCGCTTCGTAAGCTTGCTTCCGGACGCTCTGATATTATTTCGCAGATGTTCTCGAGCCACCCTGACCCAGAAGACAGGGCAAAACGTATTGAGCTGGCTGGCAAGGCCTGAGTGAAACGACTTGTGTGAGATTATCAATCTTCACCCTGACGGATTTCAACACAGAGCCTGTTTGTTCGTGACTGAGTAAACAACTGACTTTCAGCGGCTTACAAATCAGCAAATAAATCAGTGGAAATATAGCGCTCCGCGATGGAGGCAACAATCACCACAATGGTTTTGCCGCGCATCTCTGCTCGTGCTCCTACCGCCAGCGCGGCAGCCAGCGTCGCGCCAGAGGAAATCCCAGCGGGAATCCCATCCAGCTGCGCTGCTTTGCGCGCCACCTCGAATGCGGTGGCGTTGCTGATGGGGATAATTTCGTCAATCACGCTCATATCAAGATTCTGTGGAATAAACCCTGCGCCAATCCCCTGAATTTTATGGGGCCCAGGGGCGCCACCGGCCAGAACTGGGCTGTCTTCGGGTTCAACCGCAATGATTTTGACGTCCGGCTTTTTTTGCTTCAGCACCCGCCCCACACCCGTGGCGGTGCCACCCGTGCCCACTCCGGTGATGAAAACATCCACCGCCCCCTGCGTGTCATTCCAGATTTCCAAGGCAGTTGATTCGCTATGACTTTGCGGATTGGCAGGGTTATTGAATTGTTGCAACATCAGTGCATTCGGGTGCTCAGCCACCAGCTCCTCTGCGCGTGCAATCGCGCCTTTCATTCCCTTTGCTGCCGGTGTTAATTCCAGCTCTGCACCCAGAAATTTCAGCATTTTTCGGCGCTCAATCGACATGCTCTCCGGCATGGTAAGCGTCAGTTTATAGCCTTTTGCCGCAC
Organism: Rickettsiales bacterium; assembly: GCA_019749855.1. Taxonomy (GTDB): domain Bacteria; phylum Pseudomonadota; class Alphaproteobacteria; order Rickettsiales; family UBA998; genus UBA998. Next base: position 1,526 of record JAIEPI010000131.1, read on the forward strand.
AGGCAAAGGCAAGCGCAATCCCCGTATTTCCAGAGGTTGGCTCCACCAGCATCGTGTCCTTGTTCAATTGACCTGAGGCTTCAGCTGCTTCAATCATGCCAAGCGCAATGCGATCTTTGATGGAGGAGAGCGGATTAAAAAACTCCAGCTTTGCGTAAATGGTTGCCACACATCCCGCTTGTTCGGCCAGACGGTTCAGCCGAACCAGAGGCGTGTTGCCAATGGTGTGCAAAATGGAATCATAGACGCGGCCACGCCCAGGCGTTTCCTTGGAATTAGAATCATGCATTCTCTGTACTCAGCTCCTAAGCGACTAGTGCTTTTTTTTCAAACACGCCGGTTGAGCCAAATCCACCCACGCCACGTGCGGTTTCTTCAAGAGTCTCCACATTCTGCCAGCTCACGCGGCTGTAGGGTGCCACCACCATTTGCGCCAGACGCATGCCACGTGTAATGGCAAAAGGCTCATTGCCATGATTCATCAGCAGCACCTTCACCTCACCACGATAATCGGCATCGATGGTGCCCGGGCTATTTAACACGGTGACGCCGTTTTTAAATGCTAAGCCTGAGCGAGGACGAATCTGCGCTTCAAATCCTTCAGGCAGCGCGATCGAAATGCCGGTGGGCACTAACATGCGCTCTCCCGGGGCGATCACTTGCTCTTCCGTCACCGCGGCCAGCAGATCCATGCCTGCACTTTGCTCAGTGGCATAGGCGGGTAAGTCGAGATTTTCTGCATGCTTCATTTTAGTTACTGCGACATTCACGTGATGACTCATCTTCTCTCTCTCCGTATTAAAGTTCAATGATGCGTGCTGAGGGCGCGCGGGGCAATTTTTGTGTGTCAAAAAACAGGGTAATTTTCTGCGCCAAACGTTCGGCGGCATCACGTTTGCTAATATGCGACCAGTGCTCAGTTTCCTCATCAGAGATCACCACCAGCGATGTGACATCCTCGCCAAATACGGCGCCGCCTGAGACATCATTGGCGAGCACCCAGTCGAGCTGTTTTCGTTGACGCTTGTCCTCGGCATGTACAGGCAATTCTTCCGTTTCAGCCGCAAAACCAATCACCAGTGCCGGACGATTGGCATGCCGAGAAACAGACGCCAGTATGTCGGGATTCTCTGACAATTCAAGCGCTGGAGGTTCGGCATTGCCTCGCTTCTTTAGCTTGCGTGGGGAGACATTCGTTGGACGCCAATCAGCCACGGCGGCGGTCGCGATAAACACATCGGCCGGCAAAGCTGACTGAACGGCCTCATGCATCTGCGCGGCGGTCTCAACACGCACACAGTTGGCTCCCGCGACATCTGCCAGTGATGTCGGCCCACTCACCAGCGTCACCTGCGCCCCATGCGCCACCAATACAGCGGCGATCGCATAACCTTGCTTTCCGGATGATCGATTGCCCAAAAAACGTACCGGATCAATTGGCTCATAGGTTGGGCCGGCGGTGATAATTACGTGACGCCCAGAGAGTGCCCGCTCAGTCTGATGATCCAGAAGCACATTAAGAATAGTCTGCGGATCCGCCATCCGTCCATCACCGATTTCTCCACACGCCATCTCACCATGCGCGGGAGCAATCACGCGGACTCCATCATTTTGCAGCTGCGCCAGATTGCGTTGCGTGGCTGGATGCTGCCACATTTTTGCGTTCATGGCGGGCGCAACATAGACAGGCTTATCAGACGCGAGCAGCGTAGCGGATGCCAGATCATCCGCACGGCCCTGTGCCATCTTTGCCATTAAATCGGCACTTGCGGGCGCCACAATGATGATGTCTGCCTCACGTGACAGACGAATATGGCCCATCTCGGTTTCGTCTTTCAGCGACCATAAATCAGTGTAGGTAGGCCGCCCCGTCAGCGCTGAGACAGCAAGCGGCGTAATAAATTGTGCGCCGCCGGAAGTGAGGATGACATTCACTTCAATGGCTTTTTTTTGCATCAAGCGTATGAGTTCCAATGCTTTATAAGAGGCAACACTGCCGGAGATGATGAGAAGGACGCGCGAAATCATGAGCAAAAATCTATGGTTAACAATTAACGCTGACTATAGGTTCCACCCATGGAAACACAAGAAAATTTACCTGCTGCGCTAAGGGTTTTTGGCTGCTACAACCACGCACATGAGTGAGCGTTACCAAGCCTGTTTACATATTGACCGTCTGCGCCTGCCGGTTTTCCTCGGCTATGAGGAAGCGGAGCGTCAAAAAGCGCAAGCGGTCGAGCTGGATTTGCGTTTTTATTTCCGCAAAAAGCCGGAATCCTGTGAAGCGCAAACCATGCCGTTTTTGTGCTATGATCAGCTGACACAGGTGTTACTGGCCTATGTGGAGGGCAAAGAATTTCAGCTGATTGAGTTTCTCTCCACCACCCTCATGCAACAGATACGTCTCAACGTGGCTCATCAATTGCCGCAGCTTGCCGAAGACGATATCCGCATTGTGATGAGTTTGCATAAATGCCATCCGCCGGTACCAGCCATCATGAATGGTGTGCGTATCGTCATCAGTGATTTGCCTGATGGTTTCAAGGTTGGGGATGTTCTCTAATCCACCTCTCAGTGAAGATGAGCATCGGCGGTATGCGCGCCAGCTGGTGTTGTCGGAGTTCGGTCATGCGGGGCAGAGCAAGCTTAAAGCTGCACATGTGCTCGTGGTCGGCGCTGGTGGTTTAGGCTCAGCTACACTGTCTTATCTCGCCACGGCCGGTGTGGGGCAACTGACCATTATCGATCATGACAGCGTGGAGCTGTCTAACCTGAACCGCCAGATTCTGCATGAAACCGGCGACATTGGCCGCCGCAAAGTCGAGAGCGCTGCAGATCGTATTGCCGAGTTAAATCCTGAGGTGCAGGTGACGCGAGTGGCGCAGCGTGTGGAAATTTTTTTTCAGGAAACACCGAACGCGTTGCATGGTTATGATCTGGTCGTTGATGGGACTGATCATTTTTCTACGCGCTTTGCCGTAGCGGAGGCCTGCCATCAGGCGGGTGTTACGTTGGTTTCGGCGGCAGTGAGGGGCTTTGCCGCCCACATCAGCACCTTTAAATCGCATCTTGGTGTGCCGCACCCCTGTTATCGTTGCTGGGTTCCCGCACTGCCACATCAGGAAAATGATTGCGCCGCTCAAGGCATTCTTGGCCCGTTGGTTGGAGTGATGGGAAGTATGCAGGCGCTGGAAGCCATCAAGGAACTCACCTCCATCGGGCAAAGCCTGTCGGGCCGCATGTTACGCTACGATGCGCTGAGTGGGCAATGGGCATCATCGCGCCTGATGCGAGATCCTGCCTGTGTTTTATGTGGAGAACCCCATGCCGATTAAAATTGCCACCTGGAACATCAACTCGATTCGTATTCGCTTGCCGCTGCTGGCGCGCCTTGTTCACGAACATTCACCGGATATTCTCTGTCTGCAGGAAACCAAAGTGATGGAGGAGCTATTTCCCGTGTTAGACGTGATGGCGCTGGGGTATCCTCACGTCGTGTTCTCCGGTCAGAAAAGTTATAATGGCGTGGCGATCTTTTCGCGCATTCCGCTCTCGGACATCAAGCGTGAAGACTGGCTAAACAATCAGGAAAAGCGTCATATTCAGGCCTCCTTACCCTGTGGTACTGAGATTCATAATTTTTATGTTCCAGCCGGAGGCGACGTGCCGGACGTGCAGAGTAATAAAAAATTTGCCGATAAGCTCGCCTTCATGCGAGCGATGACGGTTTGGTCATCGGCACTGAAAAAGAACGCGCGGGCCATACTGGTGGGCGATCTCAACATTGCGCCCTATGAGCATGATGTGTGGTCGCATAAGCAGTTGCTGGATGTGGTGAGCCACACGCCGATAGAAGTGGAGCACATGGCGGCCTTGCGTCAAAGCGCGCAGTGGGTGGATACGGCGCGTCACTTTACGCCCATGCAGGAAAAACTCTATAGCTGGTGGAGTTATCGTAATCGTGACTGGGCTTTATCCAATCGTGGGCGACGGCTCGATCACATCTGGGTGACTCCCGCGTTGTCATCGGGCGTAATAAGCAGCGCGACGCTGCGCGAAGTGCGCGCTTGGGAGAGCACCTCTGATCATGTACCCGTCATGCTGGAGCTGTCACTGTGAGGCGCGTCGCTTGGTGGCTGGTGTTCATGTCATCAGCCGCGCAGGCATTGGAGTTTGGGTTGCCGGTCACATGCGAGCTTGGGCATGAGTGCTTCGTTCAGAATTATGCCGATCGTCAGGCAGGTGAGGGCTATCAGGACTACCGCTGCGGCCACCTGAGCTATCCCGATCACAAAGGCACGGATTTCCGAATTCCCACCCTGCGGGAGATGCAGGCAGGCGAGGCGGTTGTTGCCGCGGCTGACGGTGTGGTTCGTGCGACGCGTGATGGTATGGCCGACGCGTTGCTCAGTGAAAAGGGAAGGGACGCAATCCGTAAACGGGAGTGTGGAAATTCAGTCGCCATCACCCATGCCAATGGCTGGGAAACGCTTTATTGCCATATGCGCCGCCATAGTGTGCGAGTGAAAAAAGGCGACAAGGTCGCACAAGGGCAACCACTGGGTTTGATTGGCTTATCCGGAGCCACCGAGTTTCCGCACGTGCATTTTCAGGTGAGTCATGAGGGGCGCATTCTTGATCCATTTACCGGCGAATCACTAGCCGCCCCATGTGGGGCTGAGGCGGCGCACTCTTTGTGGTCAACCGCTGCGGCAAAGAAACTCGCGTACCACGCCGGTGGTTTGGTGACGAGCGGGTTTTCCTCGCAGCAGCCCACTCTCGCTGGCATTGTCAAAGGACAATTCGCAGAAACAACCATCGCGGCGGATGCACCGGCGATTATATTCTGGGCACAAAGCTACGGGCTGCGTCTGGGCGATCACATTGCCCTCTCGCTGATTGGCCCTGATGGCGCGGTGCTCGCTGAGAATAAAGTGATACAACCAGAAAATCAGGCCGTCAGTTTTCAGGTGCTGGGCGTGCGTAATCACGGACGTATGCAGTCAGGGCGCTATCGTGGGGTGTATCGTGTGATCCGCGATGGGGTGGCCGAACCTGTATCGCAGCATGAGCAATGGGTTTCTGTGCCATAGCCACCGCACATGTGGAGACTCATATCACAGACAATAAAAACGCGATTAATGCACGCTCACAGGAATCAGGTTGAACTGACGGGCGGAAAAATAGGCCGCTTCCGGCGTTTGAAAGACCGCCAGCTGCAGGCCATCTTCGGCACATACCGCGTAGGCTTTGTGATCGCCGACAGAAATTTCTCGGATGTAAGTGAGGAAGGAGGACTCCTGCACGGCGGCGATCAACGCTTCTTTTGCAGTCAGTGAAGTACCAAGATCGGGAACAGTCATAAACACTCCTTGTAGCTAATAAACGTGATCATACCATTAGCAGTGGCAGGTGTGTGTGAAGCTTGTGTGACAGTGGCCGAAGCGATGCATCACCCGTTGCATCAACAGAGGCTTTACCTTGTCCGCTCTCTACGTTATGTGTTCGGAAATCAATGAGGTATTCCATGAGCAAAACTTTCGGTAAATCACGGCTTGTCAGCCGCCATACGACGCAGGGGCCTGAGCGCGCGCCGCATCGCTCCTATCTGTATGCCATGGGGCTGAGCCGGTTGATGATGGACCAACCGTTGGTCGGTGTGGTGACCACGTGGAACGAAGCGGCGCCGTGCAATATTGCACTGGGCCGTCAGGCGCAGGTGGTGAAGAAAGGTGTCTCAGCCGCAGGCGGCACCCCTCGCGAGTTCACCACCATCACTGTGACGGATGGCATTGCCATGGGGCATCAGGGCATGAAATCATCGCTGGTATCACGCGAAGTGATCGTCGATTCCGTAGAACTGACCATGCGCGGCCATTGTTATGATGCGCTGGTGGGGCTAGCTGGCTGTGATAAATCCCTCCCCGGATTAATGATGGCGATGATCCGACTGAATGTGCCGAGCGTGTTCATGTATGGCGGCTCCATTTTGCCAGGTAAATACAAGGGCAAAGACATCACTGTGCAGGAGCTGTTTGAAGCAGTAGGCAAGCATGCGGTGGGCGCCATGACCGATGAGGAGTTAGAGGCGATGGAGCAAGTCGCGTGCCCGTCAGCTGGTTCTTGTGGCGGTCAGTTTACTGCCAACACCATGGCCTGCGTGGCCGAGGCGATAGGGCTGGCGCTTCCGGGTTCAGGCGGCATGCCAGCGCCTTATGAAGCACGCGACCGCTGGGCCTTTGAATCTGGCGAGGCCGTGATGCGCTTGCTGAGAGAAAAAATCCGCCCACGCGATATTGTCACGCGCAAGTCACTGGAAAATGCCGCGGCGGTGGTGGCAGCGACGGGGGGTTCTACTAACGCCGCGCTGCATTTGCCGGCGATGGCGCATGAGGCAGGTATCGCGTTTGACCTGCATGATGTGGGCGAAATTTTCAAACGCACTCCTTACATTGCGGACCTCAAGCCTGGCGGCACCTATCATGCCAAAGACCTGCATGAGGCCGGTGGCATCCAGATGATTATGAAAGTCCTCTATGAAGGCGGCTATCTGCATGGTGAGTGCATGACGGTGACCGGTCAGTCAATCGCACATAATCTGGCGGATGTGAAGGTACGGCCCTACGCCCCTAACCTCCCCCTAGAGGGGGGAGGTCGCCGCGAAGCGGTGGGTGGGGGTGACACGCAACCCGTCGTCCACACGCTGTCTCATCCCATCACCGCAACGGGCGGTGTGGTGACGCTGAAAGGGTCACTGGCGCCGGAGGGGGCCATCGTGAAAGTGGCCGGCATGAAGAATCTGCAATTTAGTGGCCCTGCCCGTTGTTTTGATCGCGAGGAAGACGCCTTCGCGGCGGTGGAGAACAGAGATTATAAAGAAGGGGAGGTGCTGGTCATTCGTTATGAAGGCCCCAAAGGCGGCCCGGGCATGCGCGAAATGCTGGCCACCACCGCGGCGCTCTATGGTCAGGGTACCGGTGACAAAGTGGCGCTGATTACGGACGGACGTTTCTCCGGTGCCACACGTGGCTTTTGTGTCGGGCATGTGGGTCCAGAAGCAGCCGTATGTGGCCCCATTGCACTGATTGAGGACGGTGACATCATCACCATTGATGCTAACGCAGGCACCATTGAGCTGGACGTCGATGCAGCAACCCTGCAAGCGCGCCGTGCAAAGTGGCAATCGCGTGAGACGGATTATGCGTCAGGTACGCTGTGGAAATATGCACAAACCGTCGGTCCGGCTATCCAAGGCGCCGTCACCCACCCGGGTGCGCAGGCGGAGAAGCATGTTTACGCGGATATGTAATCTGTTTGTCATTAATTCTTAATATTTGATTGATATGTATATCAATTAATGTTTAGGGGGACGATGATGGCCGAGGGAACACCGCGTAGTGAATCCATTTTTACTGGTTTGGCGCAGCGCGTTGCCGATGCCTGTCGTCGAATGGTTGCAGCAGGACAACCGGTCGTCATTGATTCAACCCTCCCTCCTCATTTGCAGCAACGGCAGGTCCGCGGCGTCCAAGTTGAACAACGACAAGCGCATTTAGCCGCTGTATCCGTTTTGGATGCAGGACGTGATGCCTACGCCGTAGCCCTTCGCGACCCCAACCTGTCACGTAGTGTGGATGATCCATATGGACGACCGATAGGCCGTTTACTCACGCCTGCGGGTGCTGATCGAGTGCTGGGCACAGGGCTGATACCTGACGAAACGGTTCGCGCTATTACCAACGGAGCATGGACAAATGTAGCTGCTGCGAGAGAGATGCTGGCGAGGGGAGGCAGCGACGCGGATCGCTTTGCTTCTGATTTTACTGTTTTTATGCACAGCTTTTCGCCATCTCGTGCCGCTCAATCTCAGGTTGGACCTGCGGCCATTCAACAGGTTTGCACGGTTGTTGAACCCGTGACACCGCCTCGCACACCACAGGCTTCACCTCCGGCTAATCCGCATCGGGGTGAATTTGGGCAGCCGCCTAAACGCTGAAGGCCAGAAATTCTGGTCGCTAATTTTTATAATTTTTTGTGTAGCTTAAACCTCAATAAATCCTTCACCAGATTGTCATTATTTTGTCATGAAGCGGTGCTATTTTATATTAAACATGCATAGGAGAAAATGATGACAGGCCGCACTCCGACTCCAGAAACTGCCGGCAACAATGCCGAGGAAGTGAATCACCGCCACGGCCACGGTCGAGGTGTCTATGGCCATGGTGGCTATGGCCATGGTGGCTACGGAGGTGGCAGGCGTTATGGGCCGCCCGTTATTATTGTGCCACCACAGCTATTTTTTCCTCCTGAGTTTTATGCGCCGCCTCAACGCTTTTATGCGCCACCGCCGCCGCGCGCCTGTGTGTATCCTGATGGCTTTGGAGGGTCATTTGTTGCTCCCTGTCCGCGCCCCATTCAGCGCCGCTATAGCCCTTATGGTGAGGCGCCCGCTGAGGCGGCTCCATCCTTGGCAGAAGGCACTTCGCCCCCATCTTCAATACCAGCAGATGTTGCGGCACAGGTGAGTGCGCTTGATTTGGCGCGTGGGAGTATTGAGGGCGGAGCGGTAGCTGACACGCCAGAAAACATTGCGCGTACCTCAACGGCAGGGCCACGGGTGCTCGGTTAGTCTCAGCGCTTGCGGTAAATGCGCGGGTCGCGGAAGATAAACAGCTTATTGTCCAGCTTCAGCCCGAATTGGGCGTTGGTGAGTGATACGTTAGTCTCCTGACCGGATGCATCTTTTACGATCATATTGCGCAGCTGCAGAGGCGCGTCGGAGAATTCCAGCGTCAGCTCTCCTTCATCCGGCTGATTGGTTTGCGTCAGGCGCAGGCGAATGACGTGATCCTGCTCCGTTAACTCGAGAATTTTGACGGCTTTGGGATCAAAGTTAATGGTTTCTCGCGCCAGAAACCCAGCCAGCGTCTCATCCAGCGAGACATTGCTGACCTGATCCAACTCAAAATCATAATAGGTGAGGGTCGAACCGTTGGAGATCATCAATACCGGTACGGGGGGATTATACTGCCAGCGCATCTTGCCCGGCCGTTTGAGAAAGAAGCGGCCGGTGGCGAGTGATCCATCCGGTGCCACCTGCACAAATTCGGACTCAATCGTCGTCAGCCCGTTGAGGTATGTGAGTAGCTTCGCCAGCGTCTCTTGGCGAGTCGAAGCCGCGTAGGCAGGCGCAGCAAAATACATAGCTGACAGCAAAAAAAGAAAAAACGCGCGCATGCATTTCCTATAGCTGGATTCTCGCGTCACCGCAATGCACTCTTGTTTACATGTCGTTGCGGCAATTCTCCTTGTCGTCCCAGCCGCAACCTTATCGCCTCGTCATTCCAGCTAAGCGGGCGCCCGTGCCAACCCTCTCCCCTTCTCCTTGTCATCCCAGCGCAGGCTGGGATCCAGTGGAACCGTCGTCTGGATTCCCGCCTTCGCGGGAATGACAAAAATATGAAGCTGGAAGACAAAGATAAGGACACTGGAATGACAAAATAACGACGCGGCAATAACAGAAAAAAGGACGCCGGAATGATGAAGAGAAGGGCGCGAGCACTCCCGCACACCAATGTTACTCGCATGCTCAATGGGGTGATCCAGCCAATGGCAAGTCAGGGCATATGCCGCATTAAAAAAACAACAAAAAACCCGCCAGAGGCGGGCTTTTTTAACTAAAATATATTTAGCAGGCTTAGGCTTGTGCTTCACCCTCAGCAGCCGCTTCAGGAGCAGCCTCTGCCGGTGCTTCTGGCACAGCGGATGCTGCGGCTGCGGCTTCTGCTGCTTCCGCCGCCGCTTTGTCAGCAATGTCCTTGCGCGCTTGTGCACGCGGGGCCAGTTTCGCTACTTTTTCCTTGGGCGTGTAATTTGGCTTTGTTGCAATCACACCGTCTGCACGCAGGAAACGTGCGACCGTCTCACTGATTTGAGCGCCCACGCCCACCCAGTGTTTCATGCGCTCTGCATTATACTTCACGCGCTCGGGGTTCTCTCTGCCCAGCAGCGGATTGTACGTACCCAGCTTCTCAATGAAGTTACCATCACGTGGGTTGCGTGAATCCGTTACCACAATACGGTAAAAAGGACGTTTTTTCGTGCCGCCGCGGGCCATGCGAATCGTAGTTGCCATTGTCAAAATGCCTGTTTTTCAGGGTTATTTTCTGTAAGGGCGCGATATAAACCACAAATTGAATGGTAAATCCAGCGATTTTTATAACAAATGGGCCAGCGTTGGCTCCACATAAACCAAACTCATTGCATTCCTTGGAAAAGCTGCTTGATACCGCCGCGCATCATCCCCTTTTTGCCCATTTTTTTCATGCGCTTCATCACAGTTTCCATTTGTTGATGCTGCTTTAGCAGTTTGTTGACGTCCTGCACGCTGGTGCCGGATCCGCGGGCAATGCGCGCGCGTCGTGAGCCATTGAGCAATTTAGGAAACTGACGTTCTTTCAGCGTCATGGATAAAATAATCGCTTCCTGACGCGCCATAACGCTCTCATCCAGCGGCGCATCTTTCAGCTTTTCCTGCAGCTGCCCCATGCCTGGTAACATTCCCATGAGTGAGCCAAGCCCACCCATTTTCTTCATGTTGCGAAACTGCGCCAGTAGATCAT
>JAIEPI010000188.1 GCA_019749855.1 Rickettsiales bacterium
ACCGAACCGTGGCATACCCGACGGTTACCCGGGCGGGCCGGTGGCAAACGACGCTGCCGACGCCGTCCGTTCCTGAAACTAAAATCGGATCCTGATAGCCTGATTTTTTGAGATCAAACAATGCGCCAAAACCACCGAGTCCCGCCATGACTTCCGGACGCATGGTACGTTTTGCCGCCGGCTTAATGGCATCGACCAAGGCATTGCCAGCAGCAATATCCACCCCAGCCTGTGCATAGGTCAGGCCGTTCTTATGCGTTTGAAGATTGTCTTTTGTGGCCATATCACGTATCCAAGCATTACCTGCCGACCTTGTAGCGGATGTGGCAGCAGAGGTAAAGTCAGGAGACAACATGCAACGCACATCCGGATGGGGTCTCGCAAGCGCGGTCGGACTGCTGGTGTATCTATTGGCACCAGATTGGGCCTATAGCGCAACGCTGGCGACCATTGCTGTGCGCGCTGAAGCGCCAGATGCGGTCTTGGCTCAGCAAAAAGCGCTCGCCCAAGGTGAATCACAGGCACTCTTTGAGGTGTTACAAGCCAAAGATCCAAAACATGTCACTGAAATCATCAGCAAAATAACGCCCGAGCAACGCGCCAGTCTGGTGAAATCAGTCTCAGTGGAACATGAAAATGCCCGCGCTGGTCGTTATGAAGCCGACGTCACTTATGTATTTGATGAGAAGAAGATCAGCCTGCTTGTTACCGAACAAAAGGGGCTGGTTGAGGAAATGTCCGGTCATGGGTTGCTGATACTTCCGGTTTACTATGATGGAAAGCAGCTTTTATTGTGGGAAGGTGCTAATTACTGGCGCTCAGCCATGGCGCGTCAGACATTGGAGCGCGGGCAAGGGCGTCTGGTGGTGCCTTTTGGTAATCCAAAGGATGCCATGACTGTTAATTCGCAGGTAGTACTCGCAGGTACCAAAGAGCCGATCATTGCGTTGGCAAAGCGCTATGGAACGGCCAATGCGGTGATTGCCACGGCACGTCTGGGTGAAGACAACGGTATAAAGCAAGCCGAGATTCGTCTGCGTCGCCCGGGCCAATCAACACAAGAAGAGACAGTGAATTTATTCACGGCGGAAAGTGCCAATGAGACGCCAGAACAACTATTGCGGCGCGCCAGCCGAGAAACTGTTGATAAATTACTGGCTCTCAGCAATGAATTCAGTCTATTCGCTGAACCCCAAAGCAATAAACTGAATGGAAGAGTTTTACGCGCCGAGTATCCGTCATGGCAAAATTGGCTGTTGATACGTAAACAGCTCGAAGGCTTACCTGGTGTAGAGTTTGTTGATATTGGCGCAGTATCACCGGAATATGCGCAAGTGACCCTGTATTATCGTGGCGAGGAAAATCTGGTACAACAGGCGTTGGATAATCGTGGATTCAAAGTTACCGCAGTCAAGGACTTCTGGACGATCTCATACCCTTAAAGGATAGATGCATGCCATTAAAATATTATCGTATTCTCTCGTTAGTTGCGTTTTTGGTTCTGGCAGGCTGGTTTATTGTCTCCATCCAATCCATTTTACTCCCGTTTGTATTTGGCATTCTCATTGCGTATTTCTTCGATCCAACGGCGGATCGCCTACAACGTGCAGGCTTTGGCCGCACTGCAGCCACAGCGCTGATTCTGATTAGTTTTTTTACAATCGTCAGTCTTGCATTGATCGCCCTTTTGCCATTGTTAGCGGAGCAGATCACGAGCCTGATTTCTGAAATACCGATGAAAGTTCATGCCGTCCAGAAAGTGCTGGCACCCTATATTAATCGCTTTATTTCACAGGTGGGTGATGTCGGGCTTGAGCAGGCGGGTGCCATGGCGACAGATTTTTCCGGTCAATTTCTAAACGCAGGCAGCAGTCTGGTGGGCGGCGTCGTGCGCTCCGGTCTGGCACTGGCTAATCTTGCTGCTTTGCTGATCATTGCGCCGGTCGTGAGTTTCTATTTGCTGCGGGATTGGGATGAAATTATGGCGCGCCTCGACATGCTGTTGCCACGTTACTATGCCGAAACCATCCGCGAACAGTTTCTGGAAATGGATCGAGTCATCTCAGGTTTCTTTCGCGGTCAGCTCAAGGTTTGCGCCATCTTGGCATTATTTTACGCCGTAGCCCTTGGCGCAGCCGGCCTAAAATACTCACTGCTCATTGGCTTGTGTGCGGGCTTGCTTGTCATTGTTCCCTATGCTGGAACATTTATCAGTGGTTTTCTAGCCATTGCCGTCGCCCTTTTACAGTTTGAAAACGATCCCACACGGGTCGGCGTGATTGCCATTATCTTTGTTATTGGCCAAATGCTGGAGGGATATATCCTGACGCCTCGTCTAATTGGAAATAGCGTTGGCTTGCATCCAATGTGGATTATTTTTGGTATGCTGGCAGGTGGCACATTAATGGGCTTTCTCGGCGTGATGATTGCGATACCGCTCACGGCGGTGATTGGCGTATTGGTACGGTTCTCCGTTCGTAAATACCTCAATAGTCCACTATACGCGTCAGGAATGATACAGCGCGTGGATGTCTCTGCATGAAGAATGAACATGGCGGGAAATCAACTGCGAGTTTACGCCAAAACATTTTACCACTTCCGGTCACGACCAGCTACCAGCGAGAAGATTTCTGCCTTGCTGACTCCAATCGCTGGGCTTACGAAGCATTAATGGCGTGGCCCAACTGGCCAAAACAAACCATGGCTCTCGTCGGGCCAGCCGGAAGCGGCAAAACTCACCTGGCTCATATCTGGGCCATGCATGCGTGTGCGCAGGAAATACAACTGCAACAGGGTGAGCCCATTCCCGAGCTGTTACTCTATGCCAATGGGTCAGCGGTTTTCTGGATCGATAATGCAGAATCCTGTGAGGAGACGAAACTCTTCCACATACTGAATCTAGCACAAGAGATTGGCTTCACCCTGCTTCTGTCAGCCGTGGATCATTACACGCCCGCATTGGCCGATCTGCGCTCACGCTGGAATGCATTACCGCGCGCTGCTTTATATACACCGGATGATCATTTATTGCAGCGTGCCTTCATTAAACAGTGTGCTGACCGGCAATTAACTATCAGTGAAGAGGTCGCAGCGTATTTACTTAAACGCATACCTAGAACAGTGAGCTGCATATCGCAACTACTGGATGATATAGATCGTGTATCTTTGACGTCTCAGCGTGCTATTACCATTCATTCTGCACGAGAGGCCCTTGAAAGATTAGGGTTTTCATGACAATACATTAGGATGGAACAAATAAAAGCGACACAGGATCCTATGAGTATCCAAGGGAGCTTCTCACGGGTAACGTCCCGTACACGATTATCCAGTGTTAATGTTCTGCTCGTTGATGCCGATGAGCGGATGGTATCTCTTCTGCGAAAGGTGCTGATCAGTCTTGGTTTCGGTGGTATTTATATAGCAAAGAATGGCAACGAAGCCCTGCAACAGCTGGCCAGCAAACCCATTGATCTGGTCATCACTGATTGGGAGATGAATCCCATGAATGGCGTCGAATTTATTCATTATATTCGCAATAACCGCTTATCTCCCAACCGCCAGATGCCGATCATCATGCTGACCGGTAAAGCAAAGCGACAACAGGTTGAAGAAGCGCGCGATAAGGGCGTGACTGAATTTCTTGTTAAGCCTTTCACGGTGCGCACCCTATGCGACCGCATCATTCTGGTGATTGAGCATCCGCGTAATTTTATACTGACAACCTATTATTGTGGCCCGGATCGCCGACGCAAACAGATACCCCTGCTAAGCCGTGCAAATCGCCGTAAGGAAGCCGCGAACGATAGTTTTGTATTGGCAAAACATGATAATGTGACCGTCTTTCGTAAAGCTGAAGAGGAAATAACTGTCATTCAAGCGGATAGTAGCCTGCATGAAAAAATCGGCATCCACGTGTCTATGGATGATGTTTTTAATCCAGAAAACATCGCTCGCGCACAACGCATCATCCATCAGTCACGCGGCGAATATCTGGAATGGGTGGTCAGTGACCTGAAGCAATTAGATGCTGCTTTTAGAAAGCTGGAAGTCAATACACGTCATGATCGACAAGATATTGATGTCGTTCAAACAATAGCGCTTCATATCAAATCGCAGGCAGGTGTTTTTGATTATGCGCTGGCCTCACAGGTCGCTGATTCACTCTATGATGTTTGCTTGTCGCGCCAACATTTCTCTGCCAGTGCCTGCCTCGCCGGGCGCAAGCATGTGGATGCGCTGTATGTTATCTTCCAGCGAAATATTCAGGGCTCCGGCGGCATCATCGGCGAGGAATTACAAAAAAGTCTCTTTGCCCTCGTGGAAATTATCCGCGATTAAACAAGCTTAAGAAGACTCGGCTTCGCTACGATAAAAAAGCAACTCCGCGCATTCAGGCTGCACGTGCTCCCACGGCAGCGAGGTGCGTAAACCCACCAGGCCTGCGGTCACTAATCCCAGCTCTAAACGCTGCGCATCGCTTGTTATGCTGGACTGCGCCAATGTCATGGCCACCCCATGCAGCCCTGGGTTATGACCCACCACCAGAACATGCGTGACATCCTCAGGAAGGCCTTGCAGGAGAGAAATTATATCCTCAGTGGAAGCCAGATAGAGCTTCGCCAAATAGTCTGGCGTCACGGGCAAACCCGTGACCGCAAAAAGCTGCGCCAGTGTCTGCCGTGTTCGCTGCGCGTTGGAGCATAAAATCACCTGCGGTGATGTTGAATGCGCCGAAACCCAGCGCGCCAGAGCGTCACACTCAGCGATCCCACGCGATGAGAGGGGCCGCATGGCATCTGACATGCTGGCATCACCAGCCACTGCATGTGCGTGACGTAGAAGGTAGATATAACGCACGCGGTGCCCTATAGTGAAAGATTGATGGACGCTCTGGTAGGACTTCTTTAATTCAAACCATGGCATTATACATGTCAACCGATCTAGTACAAAGAGAACTGTCTCAATGCGTAAGGAAACCCGCCTCAATCATTCTGCCTTATGCCACACCGAAGCAACCACACGTTACCTGAATCGGGAGCTTTCATGGCTGGCGTTTAACTCTCGGGTGCTGGAGGAAGCGTACAATCAGCGAAACCCTCTGATGGAGCGCATGCGGTTTCTCTCTATTTCTTCCGTAAATCTGGATGAGTTTACCATGGTGCGTGTAGCGGGCCTGCGCGATCAGATCAGCCATGGAATCGAAGCACCCAGTCTGGATGGTTTGACCCCGCAACAGCAATTATTTGCGGTCAATGAAGCCTGTCGTTTATTAATGAAAAATCAGCAATCCTGCTGGCTGCAATTGCGAAAAGAATTAAAAAAAGAGGGCGTGCATGTAGTCAACACCCTCAAGCTCGCGCGCGCGCAACGTGAGTGGCTGCACCGTTATTTCATGGATAATCTTTTTGCTGCCTTGACGCCTATCGCGGTCGATCCGGCACATCCTTTTCCATTTTTGCCTAATCTTGGCTTAACGCTTTTGTTTGAACTTAAGCGAAAATCGGGTGGCAAGCGCCAAATTTCCGTGCTTCCTTTGCCACCAAAATTACCGCGCTTTATCCAGATTCCGGGCGAGAGTCTGCGGTTCGTTTTGCTTGAAGATGTGATTCGCTTATTTCTCGATGCGCTCTATCCGGGCTATGACGTGCTTGATTCCGCCTTTTTCCGGATCATCCGCGATAGCGATCTCGAGTTAGAAGACGAGGCGGAAGATCTCATGCGTTATTATGAAAATGCGCTAAAACAACGACGACGTGGACGGGTGATCAGCATCAAAGCGCTGAGCCCGGTAGCCCCACAGCTTGTTTCTTTCTTCAGTGCTCATTTAGGCGCATCGCAAGAAGATATTATTGAAGTGCCCGGCATGATTGGGCTGGCTGCTTTGGGTGAATTATATGATCTCTGTGCGCGGCCTGACCTGAAATATCTCCCTTACAATGCCCGCTCTCCTGAGCGAATCAGTGATTTTCACGGTGATTGTTTTGCCGCCATTCAGGCGAAAGATATCATTATTCACCACCCATTTGAGACATTCGACGTAGTGGTACAATTTCTGCGCCAAGCAGCACTTGATCCCGATGTGGTCTCTATCAAACAAACGCTCTATCGTACCAGCAAAGATTCACCGATCATTAAAGCGTTGATAACAGCCGCGGAAAATGGAAAATCCGTGACTGCGCTGGTGGAATTAAAAGCACGGTTTGATGAGGAGGCGAACATCAAATGGGCGCGGGATCTCGAGCGGGCCGGTGCACAGGTTGTTTACGGGTTTGTGCATCTTAAAACACATGCCAAACTGTCGCTTATCACCCGCCGTGAAGGCGAAAAGCTTCAGGAATATGCGCATGTGGGCACCGGCAATTACCACCCCAATACCGCAAAAGTCTATACGGATCTTTCATGTTTTACCTGCGATGAAGTGCTGTGCCGTGACATTAATTACCTCTTTAATTTTGTCACAGGTTACGCAGAGCCTGAGCGTTTTGAGCGCATCATTACGGCGCCAAACCACATGCGTGAAGGCATTCTGGACCTGATCAATCGGGAGATGGACAATGCTAAATTGGGAAAGCCCGCCGCCATCTGGGCGAAGATGAATTCGCTGGTGGATCGTAGTGTGATTGAAGCGCTTTATGAAGCCTCCTGCGCAGGCGTTCACATAGATCTGGTCGTTCGCGGCATATGTTGCCTGCGTCCAGGGGTAAAAGACATGTCCGAGAACATTCGTGTCAAAAGCATTATTGGGCGTTTTTTGGAGCATTCACGAGTTTTTTGCTTCGGTAACGGCCATGCACTCCCCTCAAAATTTGCCAAAGTTTATATTGGTTCAGCGGACTGGATGCCGCGTAATTTTGACCACCGTGTTGAAATTATGCTGCCATTGGAAAACCCAACCGTGCACGCACAGGTACTGGATCAAATCATGGTTGCTAATCTGCGAGACAACCTACAAAGCTGGCAGCTGCAATGTAATGGCGAATATGAGCGCACTCCCATTGTCGGCGAGGGATTCTCAGCGCATGAGTATTTCATGAATAATCCCAGCCTGTCTGGGCGCGGCAAAGCATTGCGCAAAGAGGCCGCACGTCCGAGAATGCAGATCATTCGTCGTACCAAATCTGAGAGCTGATTCATGCCTTTTTCACTTATTCACGCGCCGGTGGGCGTCATTGATATCGGCTCCAATTCGGTGCGGCTGGTCATTTATGATGCCTTGAAACGTCACATGCGGCCTATCTTTAATGAGAAAATGCTGTGTGGTTTGGGCAGTGATCTCTCTCGTACCGGTCGTTTGCCAGTTAAAGGCGCAAAGGAGGCACAGGCATGCTTTAAACGCTATGTCCGTATCGCGCAGGCCCTGCCCGTGGTTCAACTGCGAGCGATCGCAACCGCCGCGCTGCGTGATGCCAGCGATGGTGACCTGTTCATTGCCCTGCTGGAGCAGGAAAATGGCGTACCCGTTGAAATCATTTCCGGTGATGAGGAGGCACGACTGGCGGCTTTGGGGGTGTATTCAACATTGTTTGAGCCACGAGGATTGGCCGGTGATCTCGGCGGTGGCAGTCTGGAATTAAGTGTATTGAACGGACCAACGCTTGGGCCACGCGCCAGTCTGCCACTCGGGGTGCTACGTCTATGGCAACAGGCTGGCAATGACGTGCCGAAATTACGGGGCATGGTTGGGGAAGCCATTGAAAAACTACCGTGGATCACCCAATCAGATTGTCCGGAGTTTTATGCAATTGGCGGAAGTTTCCGTGCCTTGGCACGCATTCACATGCGCCGCGTCAATTATCCGCTGCGTTTGCTGCACCAGTACCATATCTCAAGGCGGGAACTGAAGAAATTCACCGATGATATGCTACGCCTCAACCTGCATGCGCTGAGCACACTGAAGGGAATGCCAGCGGAGCGTGCCCATATGTTTATCCCCTCACTGATCGCATTACAGACGATCATTGATTATGCCAACATTGAGGAGGTGGTTGTCTGTGCCGGAGGTATCCGCGAAGGCCTGCTATTTGATGAGCTGCCGCAAGACGAACAATGCAAAGACCCTCTACAGGCTTTTGTTGAGGATATTCTCCCTGAGTACCGCACCAGCAGTGAATATCCAGAAGCACTCTGCCAGTGGCTGACACCTCTGGTCAAACGTGCACCGGATGTGCCCATGCGATTAGTGCGTGCTTTTTGCTATCTCTCCGATGCGGCCATTGGCATGCATCCGGAATGTCGCGCGCAATGGGCCTTTGATCTGGTGCTCTATTCATCGCTCAATGGCATCACTCACCGACAGCGTGTGTGGCTGGCACTGGCGATGTATCATCGCTATCGCAGTAAGCTGAAGCTGAATCATCCCGCCTTAAGTCTGCTCAGTGAGCATGAGCTAGCCAGCGCACGATTATTAGGCTCCGGCGCGGCGATGGCTTATTTACTGTCAGGCGGCGCGGCCCAGTTATTGGCCATTTTCGATCTCTCACTCACCGGTGAGCGCATCACGCTGAAGCCGGATGACGAAGTGCGGATCACCGATGAGGAGACACGGGAGAAGCTGCTCGAAGGATTAGGCGAGAGCCTTAAGGCACTCTCCAGCCGCTCCAAATAGTCGTGACGCGAAATTTCAACCACGCCAAACTGGCTTAAATGTTCGGTGCGATATTGAACATCCAGTAGGCCATAACCCGCCTCACGCAGAATCTCGACCAGATAGGCCAGGGCGATCTTGCTGGCATCGGTGGCCAATGAAAACATACTCTCGCCAAAAAATGCGCCACCGAGTGAGACGCCATACAACCCGCCCACGAGGGTGGCATCGGCGTCACTCTGCTGCTGCCAGCATTCGACGCAATGCGCATGGCCCTGCCGCGACAACGCCTCATAAAGCGCGCGTATGCTGCCATTAATCCAGCTTTCATTTGCCTCCGCCTCCGTCTCATCCTTCATCTGCAAAGCGTAGCGCGGTGCGGCGCAGGCCTGCATCACCTCAGAAAAAACCGTATCAACACGCACCGTATAGGGCTTCTGACGTACGCGTCGTGCCAGCCGTCGCGGCAGGTGAAAATCTGTGAGTGGTAAAATCGTGCGCGGATCCGGCGAAAACCAGTGTAGCTCGGGATCGTTTCGCGTGCGACCCATGGGAAACCAGCCGTTTGCGTAGGCTTCCAGCAACAGGTCTGGCGTGACTTCATCAGACATAGGCACCCGCTATGGGGTGACTGAGGAAACCGCATTTGCCATCGCCTGTATCGCCAGCTCATAGCCTTTGGCACCAAAGCCACAGACTACGCCAACGGCAATGGGCGAGATCAGCGAGGTGTGACGAAATGCCTCACGGGCATGGATGTTGGATAAATGGACCTCGATGACCGGCACGCCCATCATCGCCAGCGCGTCACGCAGGCTCACCGAGCTATGTGTGAGGCCGCCAGGGTTAATACTCACCCCGTGGACGTGACCCATCGCGCCATTCAGCCAGTCAATCAGCTCGCCCTCATGGTTACTCTGGCGCGATTGAATCTCCAACCCCAGTGACTTACCCAGAGCCGCACAGCGTGTGTTGATCTGCTGAAGCGTCTCATGACCATAGATCTCTGGCTCACGTTTACCGAGTAAACCAAGATTTGGGCCATTGAGAAGCAAAATGTTTTTCATTATAGTGCCCATGATTAAATAGTTTGAAACACGTTAACAAGAAGTATTCCGGCATGCAATTAACGATTAACGGCGAAATGCGCTCAGTGCCTGATTCAACCCACTCGGTCGCTGATCTTGTGCTGGCGCTGAAATTAGATATGCGGCAAGTGGCGCTGGAGCGCAATCAGGAAATTATCCCGCGCTCACTCTATGCCGAGGCACCGATTGCCGATGGCGACCGCATTGAAATTGTCAGCTTCATTGGGGGTGGATAAATGCAGCCGCAACGCACAACGCCCACGCTGAGTGATGCCGATCCATTTGTAATTGCAGGGAATACCTATCCCTCCCGCTTGTTAGTCGGCACAGGAAAATATGGCTCTAACGCGGCGGCCAAGCAGGCCATCATTGCCAGTGGCGCTGATCTCGTCACATTGGCGGTGCGTCGGTTGGAGCTGGCGTCACCTGTTGAGCGCATTACCGACTATCTGGATGCGGAGCGCTTTACCTACCTGCCGAATTCTTCTGGCTGTTACACGGCCAAGGAGGCGGTGCGTATCTTGCGCTTAGCTCGCGAAGCCGGTGGTTTTAATCTGGTGAAGCTGGAAGTGGTGGGCAATAAAGAAACGCTCTATCCGGATATGATCGAAACCCTGAGTGCCGCAGAAACGCTCGTTGATGATGG
Source organism: Rickettsiales bacterium (assembly GCA_019749855.1). GTDB lineage: Bacteria > Pseudomonadota > Alphaproteobacteria > Rickettsiales > UBA998 > UBA998. The sequence goes on from JAIEPI010000188.1 coordinate 10,319, forward strand.
TTTTGACGTGATGGCCTACTGCACGGATGATCCCAACATGGCGCTTCGCCTTGAGGAAATCGGATGCGTAGCGATTATGCCATTGGCCGCCCCCATCGGCTCCGGCTTGGGGATTCTTAATCCGCTCTATATTCAGCTCATCGTTGAGCAGGCTACTGTTCCTGTGCTCATTGACGCGGGGATCGGCACCGCCTCTGACGCGGCGATGGCGATGGAGCTGGGCTGTGATGGCGTATTACTCAATACAGCCATTGCGGAGGCCCGCGACCCGGTGCGAATGGCGCAGGCCTTTAAACTGGCGGTGCAAGCCGGACGGCAGGCGTATCTGGCGGGGCGCATGCCAAAACGTGGCAGCGCCAGCGCCTCATCCCCACTGACAGGGCTGAGTTCCTGAAGCTTACGTGCGCGTTAGCGTTGTTTAGAAGCGTAGTTTAATCGTCCCAGCTTGGGGCTTTCGGCAGCTCGATTTTTGGTGCCGCTGGCTTGGGTACATCATACATATTATACGTGACCGCCATTTCGGAGCGCAATTCTGCCGATGGCTCCCCCGTGCCGGCGGCCAGCACCGAGCCGAAGTCGCTGGGCATGAAATTATCGCCCTTCTGCACGGCCTGTTTCATACCATACAAATTTCGCAAGCTCAGCTGAACATAGGCATAAATGGGGTCGCCATAGACATTCTTGCCCTGCATCAAAATAACGACACTTTCCTCCAGCAGCTGCTCAGTGATTTCCACCGGCGTACTATTCGAGCTGTAAGATTGTGTTTTCCAATCATTCATAGGCGGAATTGAAGAAGTAGCCTGTCTGTAATCACTGAGAGTCTGCATAACATCCTACCATTGGTAGTCAATTCTCAATAAAATGTAAAAGATAAAGCGGAAATTGCAGCAAAACCCATATTATAAATGGCGATAAGTGCCTAAATCGTCGGGCAATCTGACCTAGCCTAATACAGGACCATTGTTGTCGCGACCACGGTTTGTGGCTGGTCCAACATCTGTGGCGTGGGAGCATGCCATCTGGGGAAGGTTCATACTCGCAAGCGCTGCTTTGGCGTTATTCTGGGCAGTCCACTTTTCAATCGGAATACTGCAATCGCCATTCACAATGGCCGCCGCCACGCTTGACGCTTTGGCTGAACACCCAGCGGCAACACTACAAACCACAGTGGATGGGGCAAAACTTTGTTCGGCAGCATGTGGCATAAATCTATCTCTCCTCTGGGCGGGCTTATAAGCATGTGCCCTATAATGTGACTATACCCTGAGTGCGCCGCTTGCTTCAATCGATCAACGGTGATTGTCTGCAACTCTTCACTGAACTGACACACAACTGTCATAATCGACAGATGCGATTCATTTATGAACGAGAATCCCGCCGCTATTACACTGTTTTATAATGAAAATTATCGCACAGCGATGGGTGGCATTTAGCAAGTATTTCTCTAAAATGCAAGTATAATTCTTCGCATCATCGAAGTATAGATTAAATAAAGATGATGCGATGCGGGGCCGAAAACTCAGCCTGCCGCTCGCAACGACTAATCAAACAGCGTGGAAACCGAGGATTCATCGCTGATTCGCTTAATCGCTTCAGCTAACAGCGGTGCAATGGTGACCACCCGAATGTTGTGTGCCTCGCGCATATCGGGGCGCACGCCAATGGAATCAGTAATCACCAGCTCATCGAGCACCGAGCCGGCCACCCGCTCCACCGCCTTGCCAGAGAGAACCCCGTGCGTGATATAGGCGGAGACGCTACGTGCGCCCTCTTTTTTGAGCGCTTCAGCCGCGTTACATAACGTGCCACCCGAATCAACAATATCATCCACCAAAATACAATCGCGGCCTTCCACTGAGCCGATGATGTTCATGACCTCAGAAACACCAGCGCGTTCGCGGCGCTTATCGACGATGGCCAGATCCGCCTCGAGCCGCTTGGCGAAATTGCGCGCGCGAACCACCCCGCCCACATCCGGCGACACAATCATTAAGTCACGCCCCTGATAGCGCTGCTGAATGTCACGCACCAGCACCGG
>JAIEPI010000161.1 GCA_019749855.1 Rickettsiales bacterium
ATAAAATAGCTAATGGTAGAGAATTTATCACCGTTAATGCTGGCGGAGTTGGTGAATCCTGCGGCCACTTTATCTTTCCACACCTGTGTGAACCACGGTTTGGACGAAGCATCCGCAAATTTCTTAAATTGCCAAGCTGGCCCGCCCATGTAAGTCGGGCTGCCGAAAATAATCGCATCAGAAGCTGCCAACTATTGCTATCATGATGCATGTGTGCTTCGCTGGAGAGCGGAGACTGGAGACCGATGACTATCTTAAACCTCATGCTAGGCGCACAGCGCGGCGGGCTCGAACAAGCCGCGCTCGATTACGCTGAAAGCTTAGCAGCAGCACACATCTCTACTCTCAGTATCATCTCACCCAAAGCATGGGTCGAGGCGCCGATGGCGACCGCAGGCGTGGTGTACCAATCGCTCACCAACCATGGGCGGTTCGATTTTTTCGCACGAGCACGCCTGCGCGCCATTACCAAAAAAACTAAGGCCAGCGCTGTTATTTGCCACGGAAACCGAGCCCTCACCCTGGCATTATGGGCGTTTAATGGCCCTGAATGGCCCAAAGTGATTGCGGTCGCGCACAACTACAAAACCCGTCGCTTCGCACGCGCTCACCACTGCTTTGCGATTACGGAGCACCTCGCCATACACCTAAAAGCAGCGGGTGCAACGAACATTAGCCACATACCTAACATGGTGCGTGATTGCACCCCTGCTCCGCGTGAAGCATTTCGTGCGCCGCCCGTTATCGGCACCATGGGGCGCTTTGTTGCCAAAAAAGGATTTAAGTATTTCATTGAGGCGCTCTCGGTGCTGCGTTCGCGTGGGATTGCCTTCAAGGCCGTGCTCGGTGGCGATGGCGAAGAATCGGATACGATCAATATGCTCATCGCCCGCTACCAACTGGAAAGCCATATCGAGTGCATCGGCTGGGTACAAAACAAAGCCCGCTTCTTTGCCGCGATTGATATCTTTGTGTTGCCATCGCTGCATGAGCCGTTCGGCATTGTGCTCATCGAGGCCATGAGCCATGCCGTACCTACCATCAGCAGCGATGCGGAAGGCCCGTGTGAAATTATTCACCACGGGGTGGATGGAATCCTCACCCCGCGGGCCGATCCCGAAAAATTAGCCGACGCGATCGCCAAACTCATCGCCAACCCCGCCCGAGCCGCAGCTATAGGGATTGCAGGTAGCGCACTCGTTGCACGCGAGTATAGCATGGATGCGATGGTTGGGCGTTTGCAAACGGCGCTCGCGCCCTTTATACATGCATCTTGAATCAGTACCCGCAGCATCATTCGTATCACTAGTGACGACTGCATTTCATTCCTGCACGCCATCCTCACCGCCGACATTTCAAAACCGAACGAGCATAAAATTCAGTTCGCTGCACTCCTTTCACCGCAAGGGAAAATTCTGCACAATATGTTTGTGGTGGAGATGCATTAAGCCTCCAGATGAAAGGGATTTACATCAGAGCATCACGCACCGCGCAGCTTTTTTGCTAACTCAGCAACACGGACAGCCAATAAACGTGCCGTTTCCAGATCGCCAGGCAGCGGGCCTTCATCGGGTGTTGCGTCCGAAGGTGACTGTGCAAGAGCGCCGCTAAACCCTGCAAGCCAGTTGACATCATCGCGGGTCGCTGCTTTTGAATTGGCAGGCATTAAGCCTGTGCCCACCCACACCATGCTGTGCTGCATGGCCAACGTTATAAAATAGCTAATGGTAGAGAATTTATCACCGTTAATGCTGGCGGAGTTGGTAAATCCTGCGGCCACTTTATCTTTCCACACCTGAGTGAACCACGGCTTGGATGAGGCATCGGCGAATTTTTTAAACTGCCATGCTGGCCCGCCCATATAGGTCGGGCTGCCAAAGATAATCGCATCAGATGCTGCCAGCGTTTGCCAGTCCTGATCTGTGAGATTGCCTTCTTTATCAATCGCAATGCTGTGCACGCTGGCACCTGCCACGGACGCCGCACCTTTAGCTACCGCTTCCGCCTGTTTCGCCGTGTGGCCATAGCCACTAAAATAGAGAACCACCGTGTTGGTCATGATCATTATTCCTTACTAAAAATGAATCTTTAATGAGTGGTAGGCACGTCAATAATCAGAATCTCGGCATCTTGCAGGGCAGTGATGTTCACCACGGATTCCTCGCTTATCTCCGCCCCATCCCCCTGATGTAGCATGACGCCATTTAGCGTAAAGCTGCCGTGTGACGCCAGCACATACGCCTGATGCACGATCGGCTGTTGTATGGTGCTGCCTGCCGATAAAAGCCCACCGTAAATGGCGGCGTCCTGATGAATGAACAAGGCCTTGGCATCTTTATGGCGCGCCATACCCGACACCAGAACTTCCAAAGCATCCGTTGAGAGAGTTTTCGGAAATTCTTTTGCCTCCCAGCGTGGAGTGACACTTTGCTGATTAGGTAAAATCCAGATCTGATACAGCGTGGTTTCCTCACGCTCGTGATTATGCTCAGAGTGCAAAACGCCGGTTCCGGCACTCATTACCTGCACGTCACCCGCCCGTGTACGGCCCTCATTACCAAGGCTGTCTTTATGGGTAATGGCCCCTTGCCGCACATACGTGATGATTTCCATATTGTCATGCGGATGCGTACCAAAGCCACGGCCTGCCGCAATTCGATCATCGTTCACTACCAACAGCGCACCAAATCCTGTGCGTGATGGATCATAATAACTGGAAAAACTGAAATGGTGACGGGCATCTAACCAACCATGGTCAGCATGCCCAAGATTCGCATAAGGATAATGAACAATCATCACCGTATCTATTGTTGGTTATGGAATGTACTTAATCCTACGCAGCGCCTTCAACAAGAGCGGATTGATTAGTCCGTTTGTGGCTCATGCTCATGTGCGACGAACGCAACGTCACCATCCAATGGCTTATCCCCATGCGCCAGTCGGCTGAACCGGCGGCCATAGCAGAAATAGATCACGAACCCAATCATCAGGAACCAGAACATGAACGTGGCGATACGACCCCCGCTTTCGGAGGCGAACATGCCATAGACGAGGACGCTGCAGGAAATCAGGCCGCCCACAGGAATCCATGGCATAAAGGGTGTACGGAACGGACGGTGCAGATCCGGCTGGGTGCGGCGAAGGAATAGCACGCTAAGGCACACAATGGCGAAGGCGGCAATGGTACCGAGACTGACCAGATCGCCGAGTACGCCAATCGGCGTTAAGGCTGCCGCCATGGCGACCAGAGAACCAACAATGACAGTATTGAGGTAGGGAGTATGAAAGCGCGGATGCACTTTGCAGAAAATTTGTGGCATAAGCCCGTCACGCGACATGGTATAAAAAATACGTGTCTGGCCATACACAAGCACCAGCATGACCGAGGACAGCCCCAAAATTGCGCCTATTTTGATAATGAATGAAAACCAGCCGAGTCCAATCTGGTCCACGGCCACCGCCATTGGATCGGGCACATTCAGGGCACTGTAAGGCACGACGCCAGTGAGCACGGCTGACACGCCCATGTAAAGTATCGTGCACACAATCAGCGAGCCGATAATACCAAACGGCATGTCTTTTTGTGGATTTTTTGCCTCTGCTGCGGCCGTTGAAACAGCCTCAAAACCGACGTAAGCAAAGAAAATAATGCTCGCCGCACGGAAGACGCCACTCCAGCCGAATTCGCCGTCCACACCGGTATTCTCTGGAATGAAAGGAGTCCAGTTATCAGGATTCACATAAAATGCACCAATGATAATAAAGGCCAGAACCACCGTGACTTTAATGGCTACGATAATGTTATTGACGCGGGCTGATTCGCTGACGCCCGCAACCAGCAAACCGGTGACACCCAGAATGCCCACCAGTGCCGGCAGATTCATGATGCCCTTCACGATGCTGCCATCCGCCAGCGTTATCGGCATACCCCAGGGCTGCGACAATTGCGGCGGGATAAAAACCCCAAAATCCTTCAGAAAGCTTACGACATAGCCCGACCATCCCACCGCCACAGTGGATGCCGCCAGACCATATTCCAACACCAGCAACCACCCCATCACCCAGGCGAAAATTTCACCCAACGTGGCGTAAGCATAGGTATAAGCACTGCCAGACACCGGCAGCACAGAGGCCAGCTCGGCGTAGCATAATCCGGTGAAGGCGCAGACGATACCTGCGAGAACGAATGATAGTATAATCGCGGGTCCGGCATGTTGCGCCGCCGCCGTACCGGTCATCACGAAAATACCGGCGCCAATGATGCAGCCAATGCCTAAGCTAACGAGATTCCATGGCCCCAGGCTGCGTTTGAGTTCGCTCTGCATGCCCTCCTGCTGAATGCGGGCCACAGATTTTTTGAGCAGCAAGCGAGACATAGACATGCAGAAACCTCATAACCGATATGCAACATAAGCAGCAAGCAGTAGCAAGCTGCTTACATTGGCGCAAGAAAGAATGAATGCTGCATAGCGCACCTCAGCGCCAAGACTGGCACAGTTGCGTGCTTTTTATGCCCCCCTCACTCAGCCAGCGCGCGCCATATCGGAGGTGGGTGACGGATGAAGCCGCCCATGCTTGAGCAACGTCATGGTTCCCGCGGGCAACAGGCGGCTGGCCGCATCGCCTAGGTCACCTTCATAGACATCATGCAGGCGGTGCATCGCTTTTTTCTGATAAAAACGGCCGCCATCGCGCGCCAATAACTCTTGTATCACGCCAGGAAACTCGAGCGGCTCAGGGCTTTGTGCCATCGCGCCTAACTGCCCAAAAAAAAGACATTGTTTTTCGGTAGGCACCCACGTCCCTAGTTGCACCGCATCAATGGCTGCTTGCAGCATGGCAATCTGGCGTAGCGTAGTTTCCACCGGCAGAAGTTTGGCGGGCTGATTGATCTCCTTCCTATGATCACGGTGACTTTTCAACTGGCTACCTACAATCTCCGCACGCTCCACGGCATTGCCCATTTTCTCCGTGTCTTTGGTAGCGGCACGGTCCCACACACCGCCACGGTAAGCCGTATAGCGCTGAGTCACGCGCATCTGTTCAACAAATAAAGCGCGCGCAATGGCCAGTTGGCTCTCACGCTCTGGTCCTTCTTCCTGCATAGCCTTGGCAAAAAGCTCTGACGCTTTGCCGAGATTGCGCTTATGTTGATTGCTGATGAAAAAGCTGGGCGTTAATTCGGCGCGAAACGGCGTTTCACTCTGGGTCAATTGTTGCGTGTAAAAGCGCAGCATATGCCGTGTGCCTTCGATCGTCTCGATTTGATAAACCTTCTGCTTCATGAGGCCAGTATCAGAAATCGCCTGCACATTAGCCTGCGTGAACTCATCGGCGGCAGTGGCCCAGGCACCGCTTGGCGCAGGTTGATTTTCGGCTAATTGCTGCAACTGCGCGATAGCCCGTTCAAACACATGCGGAAGGTCGGATTTTTCAATGGTGAGTTGTGGCGTGGTGGTGTTGGCGTTTTGTGCCCGTTGCGCTACATATGCCTCATCAAACAGAGCCTTTGCCGGTGCCGACAGCTCCTGCAATCGGCCCTTACGCCGCGAGAGATGCTGCACTTCCATTAAATGTTGCTGGATAGGCAGCACCGCTTTGAAAAAACCTGTTATGTCGTTTTGGCTGGCGTAAGATGCCGCCAGCCGATAGAGCAGCGCCGCGCAGGCTTTCTCCAGCGTATCCACATCTTTGCCGGTGCCCAGCGCATTGTCGTTCACGGTGCCATATTCGATTAATTCACCATCATCATGCACTAAAATGGGCACGGCTGCCGCACGCAATTCCTGCTGAATCTTGTCCTCCGCAAGACCCGCACGCCCGAGCACCCGTGCGTATTGCGCGATGCCAAACAGCGGGTGCGTTCCACTGTTACCACCCAGGCCGGTTGGTATTTCTTCTACGCCCACAAAGCGCACGGTGTTATGCAATGGCACGCGAATCATCGCCGCCAGCGCTTGCTTTTCCCGGCTCCATCCCAAATCCAGCGATGCATTCAGCAAGGTGATAAGCGTTTTGTAATCCGCAAATTTTGCACTCGCCTGCGCGATGTTCACATCCTGAGTGTGGCCATTGGCCGCATAATTCAGAATGGGTGGCTCCGCCTGCATCTTCATGGCACCCATGCTCTGCGTCAGCTCTTCATATAAGGATGTGAGACGGCCCCAACGCTCCGTGCTTAAGGTGGGTGTTTGTGACATGGGCGTGACTCCTTCTCATGATGATTGACGCTATCTAGCAATAGTTTCCTCAACAATGCACATGACAGTTCTGTGATATCTCCACAGCGCATAGCACTAAGCGCAAATTTGCATGGCGTTAATTATGGCTTGCGTGATTGAAGCTTTATTTCTTAATGTAGAGGTATGTCGAGTGCCGCCTACTCCCCCCCTGCTATACTACAAAATGCCTTTACGCATTTGACGGATGGTTTGTCGGCACTCCTGTTCTATCCCGTCCCCCTGCCCTTTGCACCGGATGGATTCCCACTTCTGGTGTTGTGGATGGCGGCAGGTGGTTTGTTCTTCACCCTGTATTTTCGTTTTGCCAATTTGCGTTTGCTGCCACACGCCGTGACCATTGTGTTTCGCAGCAAGCAGGAAGCCAAAGGCGAAATCAGCTCCTTTCAGGCACTGGCCGCCGCCTTATCTGGCACGGTGGGACTCGGCAACATTGCGGGTGTGGCAGTGAGTGTTTCCATCGGCGGCCCGGGCGCGGTGGTGTGGATGATTGTTGCCGCCTTCCTCGGCACTGCTTCCAAGCTGGCGGAAGTCACCATTGGTCATCTGTATCGTGTGACGGATGCTGAGGGTAAAATCTCAGGCGGCCCGTTTTACTATCTACGTGACGGACTACGTGACAGAGGCTGGCCTCGTCTGGGCAAAGCGCTGTCCATCGCATTTTGTTTTTGCTGTATGGGTGGCGCGATGGGCGGTGGCAATATGCTGCAATCCAATCAGGCGGTGGCATCGCTGGCGGGCAGCTTCCCGATCTTTGTTGGCTATGAATGGGCATTATCGCTGATTCTGGCGGTGATGACAGGCATCACGCTTATGGGCGGCATCCAGCGTATCGCCAATGTGGCAGGCGCGCTGGTTCCCCTGATGGCAATCATCTATGTGCTGGCCTGCCTGATCGTGCTCTATGAAAATGCGTCACTGATTCCAGCCGCCATGCAATTGATGCTGCATCATGCGTTGACGCCTGAGGCGGCTGGCGGCGGCATGGTGGGCGCCTTGATTATGGGATTAAGGCGCGCTTTTTTCTCGTGCGAGGCGGGCATAGGCTCCACCCCCATTGCGCATGCGCCGTCACGCGCCGCCTATCCCGCGCAGGAGGGCTGCGTCGCCCTGCTCGAGCCAATGATCGACACCGTGCTGATTTGCACGATGACAGGTCTGGTACTGGTGGTGACCGGCGTATATACGAATCCGGCCAATGGCAGTGGCGTCGTGTTAACCGCCGCCGCCTTTGCCACCGTCATTCCGTGGTTTCCCAAAGTGCTGGCTGTATGTGTTGTACTATTTGCTTTCTCCACCATGATGACGTGGAGCTATTATGGTGAACGCGCATGGGTCTTTTTATTCGGCACAAATCATGTTCAGTATTTCTACGCGATGTTTTGCGCGCTGGCATTCCTGGGCGGCATTTTAAGCCTCGGCCCTATCGTGGATTTTGGTGATCTGCTGATTCTGGCGATGGCCATTCCCAATGGCATCGGCTTACTGATGATGCGTCAGCTGATTCGGCAGAAGGTAGAAGAATACCGCGCCGTTATTCGTTGATGCTCGTCTGAGCTTCGTCATCTGATGCCTCGGGCGGATGCCACCATAATGGTGATGCCTCCAGCGCTATCCCATCCGCGGTGATGGTTTGCTCCTGATGCAAGGCTTGGCGCATCATATCAAGCCGCACCAGCGCCATGCCCATCATGCCACAGGATGAGCGCATCTCTCCAATTTCGCGTTCACCCGCCATGAGGGTGGTAGTTGCTGCTGGAAGTGTCTGGGTGGCGGTGACACGGCAGAGGCGTTTGCGCAGAGTCGCCCGATGTTTGGAGCGCGCCGTGACCTCCTGCCCCACATAGCAACCTTTAGTGAAACTGATGCCGTTCAGCGCGTCATAGCCATTCTCTAACAACAAGGTGTGATCCACCACGGCGTCACGGCTGCCCTCGGGAATGCCCTCCTGCAAACGATGCATTTCGTAAGTGGTGAATGGCTGTCGTTCGAGTCCATGCGCCTGTTCAAATGCATCGAGGGCAGCTTGCGACTGTGCGATTACCCGCACACCCATGGCCGCGTGCCGTGGATCAATACAAAGCCACAGCTGTCCTTGCGGTACATGCAGCGTGATGGCTGAGCCAACGGTCGCACACAGCCCAAAGTGCGCCGCGATATTGCCGCCAGTCAGCGCGGCAACCACCGCATCGCTCATCGGGGTTAAGGTGACGCGGCTGCGCAGCTTGTAAAGGCTCAGCAACCGCTGAAGCGCTGGTAGGCGAGCGCGGTCTGTCTCCAGCAAAAAACCGTCTGCATCAGCGGATAAAAAGAAATCAAACTGGAATTTTCCCTGCGCGGAAAGTAACGCCGCAAAGAGGCTGTGCTGTGGGGTGAGTTGTGTAATGTCGTTGGTGATCAGACCTTGTAAAAATTCCGCACGATCGTCACCTGAAATGTGAAGAACGGCGCGATCATCAAGTGGAATGAATTGATAGGTCATCCACACTAAATAAGGCATTCACCACCGTGCTTCAAGCGACCTGTCGTTGCGTGCCATGTTCATGTGCATGACGCGTCGTCACCTCCTGAATGATCTGCATGAGAAGCTGACAGCCGCGCTCTCGCGTATAGCTTCGTTTTAACCGATGAAACGCCTGACTGGCCATCGTGCGTGCCTGATCCTCATCCTCTAGCAGCCTTCTTAGCCCGCCCGCCATTGCCTCAGCGTCGCCTGCGGTCACGAATATCGCTTCCTCATCAGGAACGAGCATATCACTTAGCCCGCTCGTGTTTGTTAAAAGAATGGGGAGCTTTGCCGCCATAGCGGTAAGAAGAACACGTCCATTGATGTCGCTCGTGGATGGCTGGCAGTAGATATCGACAGATCGCAGTAAGGCGTCCATGTGTTCGCGTGGGGGAATGAACTCGACAATGGATTCGACCCCAAGCTTTCGCGCCAGACGACGAACGTGATAAAGGCGTAAGCCCTCTCCCACAATCATCGCTCGGCAGGCGGTGCCCTCGGACTTCACATGTGCCAGCGCTCTTAAGAATACGGCAATTCCTCCATGTTCCTCGAGCGAGGTATTCACGAGAATCGTTGGTGGCTGTTGCCAAACAGAGCGGATAAATCCGCCACGCTGTTCAATCATGGGCGGCAAATGAAAAACGCGATCTGGCATAGAACCCGCGACAACCAGGGGCGCAATAAAATCCGGTCGTTGTGTGAGCACCGCATCCGCCGCGCTAGCCCAGGCAAACGGTGCTGAATCCACCATGGCCAGTGTGGGTTTATCAAACTGAATGGCCTTGCGAGCAAAATTAAGCGCTAGCGAGTCGTGGCAAATGAGCACATCTGCACGCAATGTGCGCAACAGGGGGCCTAATTTACTAATGGCACGCGCATCCTTCTCACCCAGCAACGGATGAAGCCCTAACAATGAGATAGGCAATAACCGCAATGACGTATTGATATTGGCTTTCGCGTGCGAGATCACAGCCACGTCGTGGCCAAGGGCCACTTCTCCAGACACGCAGTCATAGAGGCGTTTGCCAATTTCTTCTGAACGACTAAGTAATAAGTGTACAATTCGCACGACAGATATCTCCAGAAATACATCTATTAAGCGAAAACTTTGCAAAGGCAACGCCTTGAGATGTTTTTTATCCGTGATAACTGTGAAAACAGTCCTGTTGTGTGGAGGCGCCTACGAGAAGAATATCAGTGGATGGCTGTTGAATGTTTAATCCAGCGGTAGTCACTGGGACGAATCAACTCGCAACTAGCCACCTTCACCGAATGGAGCTTGCCGTCTAATGAGCGCTCCCAGAATTCCAGAAACTTATGCAGCTGAGGAAACTCAGGCGTTAAATCAAGGTCCTGCCATATATAAGCCTGCAAAAGACTCGGGTGATCCGGCATGTGATAGAAGATCTCTGCCGTGGTCAGGCGATAATCTTGATGTATTGTTCGTGATATATCATTCATAATGCTAGTCACTTTTCAATCACTGACTATAATTACCTTCAATAACCCCACTATACACCAAACATAGTTAAATATATATTAAACACGCGCCATGCCCCTCCAGGATCCAGCGGTGCACTGTAAAAGATCGTCTGGTCGTCAGCGAGAAAGTTTTTAATTCAGCATCTCACCTTATGGATATGGTGATCCTTATATTTTTCGTTTCTTTTCTGACACTTAAAAAATGTTGTCAAAACTTGATAAAAATCCGTTGACGGTCTGTAGAGCCGGCGATATAAGACACTTCCCTTTCGAGAGGAAGGTTCGCAAATCGCAAGGTTTGCTGCTGCTAGACAAGTGAAGAAGAGTTTTTCTTATATAACCGTTTCCAATGTTCCTTTCCGGGCATTGGATAGCGAGTTGATGCAATCACATCGTTTAAAAATATTCGCTACGGCAGATGGCAGCGTCCACAAGAGCGCTGCTTTGCTCTGTCCGTAGGCGACTCAAGTGATTAAGTATGACAAGAGCATCTGGTGGATGCCTTGGCGGTAAGAGGCGATGAAGGACGTGCTACGCTGCGAAAAGCGTCGGGGAGCTGCGAAGAAGCTTTGATCCGGCGGTGTCCGAATGGGGAAACCCACCGTTTTACGGTATCCTTTGCTGAATTCATAGGCAGAGGAGGCAAACCCAGGGAACTGAAATATCTAAGTACCTGGAGGAAAGGAAATCACAGAGACTCCCTCAGTAGTGACGAGCGAACGGGGACCAGGCCAGTGATCATCATGAACCAAATAGAATCGTCTGGAAAGTCGAGCCATAGTGGGTGATAGCCCCGTATATGTAACATAATGATGATCCTCGAGTAGGGCGGGACACGTGAAATCCTGTCTGAACATGGGGCGACCACGCTCCAAGCCTAAGTACTCCTTACCGACCGATAGTGAACCAGTACCGTGAGGGAAAGGTGAAAAGCACCCCGACAAGGGGAGTGAAATAGTACCTGAAACCGGATGCTTACAAGCAGTTGGAGCGGCTTTATGCCGTGACAGCGTACCTCTTGTATAATGGGTCAGCAACTTACTGTTACTAGCAAGCTTAAGCCGTTAGGTGTAGGCGTAGCGAAAGCGAGTCTTAAATGGGCGTTCAGTTAGTAGTAGTAGACCCGAAACCTAGTGATCTAGCCATGGTCAGGTTGAAGGTGCAGTAACATGCACTGGAGGACCGAACCCACGCCCGTTGAAAAGGTCGGGGATGAACTGTGGCTAGGGGTGAAAGGCCAATCAAACTAGGAAATAGCTGGTTCTCCGCGAAAACTATTTAGGTAGTGCCTCGGACGAATACCTTGGGGGGTAGAGCACTGGAAGGGCTAGGGGGGCCCAAAGCCTTACCAAACCTTACCAAACTCCGAATACCCAAGAGTAATATCCGGGAGACAGGCGGCGGGTGCTAAGGTCCGTCGCCGAGAGGGAAAGAGCCCAGACCTACAGCTAAGGTCCCCAAATTATGGTTAAGTTGTAAAGCATGTGAGACGGCCATAACAACCAGGAGGTTGGCTTAGAAGCAGCCATCCTTTAAAGAAAGCGTAACAGCTCACTGGTCTAATTAAGCTATCTTGCGGCGAAAATGTATCGGGGATTAAACCATATACCGAAGCTTAGGATGCATCGTAAGATGCGTGGTAGCGGAGCGTTCCGTAAGCCTGCGAAGGTGAACCGTAAGGTTTGCTGGAGGTATCGGAAGCGAGAATGCTGACATGAGTAGCGACAAACAGTGTGAGAATCACTGTCGCCGAAATCCCAAGGTTTCCTGCTCAACGTTAATCGGAGCAGGGTTAGCCGGTCCCTAAGGCGAGGCCGAAAGGCGTAGTCGATGGAAATCACGTTAATATTCGTGAGCCTGTAGGAAGTGACGCATCCCGTATATTGTTTCTCCTTATTGGATTGGAGGGGCGATGAAGGGGTGCCAGGAAATAGCTCCTACGTATAGTCCGTACCCTAAACCGACACAGGTGGGATGGTAGAGCATACCAAGGCGCTTGAGAGAACGATGCTGAAGGAACTAGGCAAATTGCACCCGTAACTTCGGAAGAAGGGTGGCCCACCGCTGCGCAAGCAGTGATGGGCGGCACAAAGCAGGGGGTTGCGACTGTTTATTAAAAACACAGGGCTCTGCGAAGTCATTAAGACGACGTATAGGGTCTGACGCCTGCCCGGTGCTGGAAGGTTAAGAGGAGGTGTGCAAGCTCCGAATCGAAGCCCCAGTAAACGGCGGCCGTAACTATAACGGTCCTAAGGTAGCGAAATTCCTTGTCGGGTA
>JAIEPI010000036.1 GCA_019749855.1 Rickettsiales bacterium
CTCCGCTTTGATTACCGGCGCTGCACAACGTGTAGGGCGCTCGCTGGCCTTGCATCTGGCGCAGCAGGGCTGGGATATCGTCCTGCATTATCATCGCTCACAAACACATGCGCTCGAATTAGCCGATGAGTTACGGGCAATCGGGCGGCAGGTGGCATTAGCACCCGCTAATCTGGCCGATCCGAACAGTGTCACGCAGATCGTTGAAGCCGCGCAAGGCCTTCCACCCATCACCCTACTGATTCATAATGCCTCGCTCTTTGCGAAAGATACCCTGCCCACGCTCAATGCAGACCATTTGCGAGAGCACTTGCAGGTTAATCTTGAAACCCCCCTCCTCCTCACTCGCGCCTTTGCCGAGCGCTTCCCCAAAGGCGAGCAGGCGGGCAATGTGATATGTCTGCTGGACGGCATGCAGGGCTGGAGCATCTCACCCAATTTTTTATCCTACTCGCTCAGCCGTCTCGCTATGCAAGAGGCCATACCTCTACTGGCCAGCGAACTAGCGCCGCATATCCGTGTCAATGGCATTGCGCTGGGTGCCACCTTGCCAGGCGTGATGGATAAATCCACCACCTTTGCCAAGCTTGAATGGGTCACCCCATTGCGACGCACCAGTCATCCGCAGGAGGTCTGTGATGCGGTGGATTTTCTGCTACGAGCGGATGGTGTTACCGGACAGATATTCAACCTGAGCGGTGGTATGAATCTGGCGCGTCATCATAGCGCTGATTAAGCCTTCAGAGAAACATCAATAGGTTATTCAATGTTTTTTATCCACATTCTTTCGCTACAGCACAATCATGACGGATCGGTCAAGTTTGGAACAGCCGCCCAGTGGCATAAATACCAAAAAAAATATAAAAGCGTTCTTTTACAGCCACTTATTCGTTGAACAAAAATCGCATGGCAGACATGAAAATCACGCAACTCTGGGGGGTTGTATCACAGAGGACAGATTTGCCCCCATACTTATCCACAGGACGCTCTTCCACAGGGTACTCCGTTTTTATACCTACGTGATCACATCAAGGCAGGATTGGCGAATCATCGCTAACGTGCCATATAGTATGGTATGACTGCTATGGATGATAACGCACCGGTGGGTGCTGACTATATTCGCCATCTGGTAAAGACGCTGCCGTCGTCACCTGGCGTCTATCGCATGCTGGATGAGGGCGGTCAGGTTCTCTATGTCGGCAAGGCCAAAAACTTACGCAATCGCGTGCAGAACTATGTCAATGCCAGCGGTCTCTCCAGCCGCATCATGAAAATGGTGTGGCTGACGCGCCAGATGGAGATCGTGCAAACGGCCAGCGAGGCGGAAGCCCTGCTTCTGGAAGCCAATCTGATCAAAACACTGCTGCCACGCTATAACATCCTGTTGCGTGATGATAAATCTTACCCGTTCATTCGTCTGAGTCACCATATCTATCCACGCATCGTTAAACATCGCGGCGCGCAAGATAAAAAAGAAATTTATTTCGGCCCCTTTGCTTCAGCGGGCGCCGTGAATCAAACCCTGGCGATTCTTCATCGCGCTTTTTTATTGCGGCCCTGCGCCGATACGGTCTTTAAGAACCGTACACGCCCTTGCTTACAATACCAGATCAAGCGCTGCTCAGCGCCATGTGTGGCGAAAGTCAGTGTCGTGGAGTACGCGCAGCAAGTGGAAGATGCCACGCGTTTTCTCTCTGGTAAATCACGTGAGGTTCAGGACGCGCTGCTGGCACGCATGCAGGCATATAGTGAAGCTGAGGAGTTCGAAAAAGCCGCCGCCCTGCGCGACCGCATCCGCGCCCTCACGCAGGTTCAACAGGAACAGGCCCTACAGGTGGACGGGCTGGTGGACGCTGATGTAATCGCGCTGCACCTTGAGGGCGGAATGTGCTGCATCCAGATTTTCTTTTTTCGCGGCGGCCAGAATTTCGGCAATCGTTCGTTCTTTCCATTGATTAAGCCGGATAATCAGCCTGACGAGATTGTCGAGACATTTATTGGCCAATTCTACCAATCGCATCCGGCACCGCATGAGATTTTACTGAGTCACGCCGTGCCAGACCCGCTCATGCTGAGTGAGGCCCTCTCACTCACGACACGCTATCAGGTTAAACTGAGCCAACCGATGCGCGGTCCGCGCCGGCAGGCCGTAGAACAAGCGCTGAAAAATGCGCAAATGGCGTTGCATCTGCATCAGGCCGAGCGCGCCAGTCAGAACAAATTGCTGGCCTTGTGTGCCGAAGCTTTTGCCTTAACGGAGCCCCCGCGGCGCATTGAGGTCTATGATAATAGCCATATCAGTGGCACCCACGCGGTGGGAGCCATGATTGTTGCGGGGCCGGAAGGTTTCGAGAAATCGCACTACCGACGCTTTACCATGCGCAACAGTGAGCTAACACCCGGCGATGATTACGCGATGATGCGCGAAGTGCTGACGCGTCGTCTGGGTCGCCTGCAACAGGAGGATCCCGATCGTACACAGGGCATGTGGCCGGATTTTTTACTCATTGATGGCGGCGCAGGTCATTTACACATTGTCACCGAGGTAATGGAAGAGCTGGGTATCAGTGATCTCAGTGTTGCCTGCATTGCCAAAGGCCCAGACCGCAATGCAGGGCGCGAGCAGTTTTTTATGCCAGGCCGAGCGCCGTTCCAGTTACCGCCCGAAGCGCCGGTCTTGCATTATATTCAGCGTTTGCGTGATGAGGCGCACCGTTTTGCCATTCATTCTCACCGTATGAAGCGCGCCAAAGCAATGGTGAACTCACCCTTGGATGCCATTGGTGGCATTGGGCCATCACGAAAACGCGCGTTACTGCATCATTTTGGCTCAGCCAAAGGGGTGGAATCCGCCACGCTGGAATCGTTAGAAAACGTCCCGGGCGTCAATCGCGCCGTGGCCAAACGTATCTATGATCATTTTCACAGCTAACAATGTCTTATGTGCCAGTGCTAACCCGGTCCCTGAACCTCAGATAGCTAAACATTCAATATGTTATATCGAGCTTTGCGTCCAACAACTTAATTTCTTAGTGTTTTTACGGTAATCGTTCATCCTCTATTGATTTAGCCAGAGAACTCTTGTAAAAGGCTCGTCCATTTAGGAGCATACACCATGAAAACAGCTACCTCATTTGCTGCAGAAACCCGCGCTGCGCGTGGCAAAGGCGGCGCCCGCGCCATACGTCGCGAAGGCAAAGTTCCAGGCATCGTTTACGGAAAAGGCGTTGAGCCCGTCACGGTGACATTGCCCGAGAAAGAATTGAAACTTGCCTACCAAAAAGGCGGCTTCTTCAACCGTATCGTTACGATTGAGCTGGACGGCAAGCCGATGACAGCGCTGCCAAAATCCATGGAATTTCATCCGGTGAGCGATGCGATTGAGCATGTGGATTTCCTGAAAGTCGATGAAAATTCTCGCATCCGCGTCATGGTGCCGGTGCGCTTCCTCAATCAGGATCGCTCGGTAGGCCTTAAGCGCGGCGGTGTCCTCAACATCGTTCGTCATGAGCTGGAATTAGTGTGCGTCCCTGACAAAATCCCCACCCTCATTGAGATCGATATTAAAGATTTCAATATCGGTTCTTCCATCCATATTTCACATGTGGCACTGCCAGAAGGTGTCAGCCCCGCCATCACCAGCCGCGATTTCACCATCGCCACCATTGCAGGCCGCGGTAAAGATGAAGAAGAAGCAAAATCTGCGGATGCGGCGACGCCTGCTGCAGGTGCGGCTCCGGCCAAAGCGGCGGCGAAAGCGGCTCCAGCCAAGCCAGCGGCTAAGAAGTAATATTTTTCAGTCTCAATTTCTTAAAGGGCGGCCCGTGGGTCGCCCTTTTTTGTCGTGCATTTGCATTTCATCCATAATCCGCTAAACAGAAGGCCATGAGCACACAGGAGCGTTGGCTGGTGGTGGGGCTGGGCAATCCGGGCCCTTCCTACAAAAAGCACCGACATAATTTCGGCTTCATGGCCATCCACGAACTGGCGGAGCGCTATGCGCTCTCGCCGTCGGGTCAAAAATTTTCCTCCGTCTGCTGGCAGGGCAGCATTGCTGGAGCCAGTGTCATTGCCATCACCCCGCAAACCTATATGAATCGCTCGGGCATGGCGGTGGGCGAAGCAGCACGATTTTTCAAAATCCCGCTGGAGCGAGTGGTGGTGATTCATGATGAACTGGATCTTCCCATAGGAAAAATGCGCATCAAATGCGGTGGTGGACATGGCGGTCATAATGGGTTGAAAGATATTGATCGCACCATCGGGCAGGGCTATTGGCGCCTGCGGCTGGGTATCGGCCACCCGGGTCACAAGGAACAGGTGCATGGGCATGTGCTCAGTGATTTCACCGCCAGCGAATGGGTGCTCAGTGCCCCGCTGATCAACGCCGTGGCTCAGCATTTCCCCTTCATGTTCAAGCAGGAGCCAGAGCGCCTGATGAATGCGGTTGCATTACAATTAGGTGACAACACCTAGTTTTTGCTTTTGTGAGAGGCCGTTATTTGTTAATTTGTGTATTGGAATTCTGAGGAAATAAGCGTGAATGCTTTGTTAAAGAAAATTCTTATAACCTCCGCCATTGGCATCGTACTGGGCTTAGGCGTCGGTTACGCGACCGGCCTGCTATTGCCGGTGGCCGCCGGTGCATTGAGCAGCGTGCTGCCGTTTACTTTTGCCGGTGCTTCGACATTTGCCGCTGATACAGTGGCGTTGTTCTTCGGATTATCGGGCGGCTTAATGGGCGCGGCGAATACGATTGTTGATCATGTTCGAGGAACCGCTCCCAGTACTCCGGACGAACGCTCTGCGTCACAGACCGCCGAAACGACACGTGAGCAGGCTGCGTCATCGCCTGAACATGCCCCAAATATGCCCCCGCTTCAGCAGGAATCCTCTGCACCTGCCACACCGCAGTCGGCGATTTTCACACCGCAGCATGGTGGCACCCTTCAAGTCGCCACCCCAGCGCACGTGATTCATTAAGCGCCATTGATTTGCATTTGCCAAGGCCATTGCAAGGGCGTAGAACGCTGGCATACACTCTCACTGGCGTCACATCATGGGTTTTTCTTGCGGTATTGTTGGCCTGCCAAATGTTGGCAAATCCACCTTGTTTAATGCGTTGCTGTCAACGATTCAGGCGGAAGCGGCCAATTATCCATTCTGCACGATTGAGCCGAATGTCGGGCGTGTGATGGTGCCGGATGCCCGCCTTGAAGCACTGGCAGCGCTGGCTGGCTCCAAGGTCACTCTGCCCACACAACTTGAATTCGTTGATATTGCCGGTCTGGTACGCGGTGCCAGCAAGGGCGAGGGTTTGGGCAATCAGTTCCTCGCCCATATCCGTGAAACCGATGCGATTGTCTATGTGCTGCGCTGCTTTGAAGATGATGACATCACGCATGTGGAAGGCTCCATTGAGCCACTGCGTGACTGGGAAATCATCGAAATGGAGTTGGTGCTGGCTGATCTCGATTCCCTCGAGAAGCGGCAGATCAGTCTGGGTAAAAAGGCCCGCAGCGGTGACAAAGAAGCCAAAGCGCAACTGGATATGGTGGAGCGCTGCCTCCCACTGGCCGCCGAGGGCAAGCCGCTGCGTATGCTGGCACTCAGTGATGAAGAAGATCGTAGAACTCTGAAGAATCTACAATTGCTCACCACTAAACCGGTGATGGTGGTGTGCAATGTCGAAGAGAGCGCGGCGGCCACTGGTAATGCACTGACTGAAAAAGTCTATGCCTATTGCCGCGAGCAACAGGTGGCCGCCGTGACGGTATCGGCAAAAATTGAATCGGAGGTCTCCACACTGGACGCGGAGGAAAAAGCCGAATTTCTGGCTGATCTGGGGTTGAAGGAAACCGGCCTCGCGCAGATCATCCAATGCGGCTATGGCTTACTCGATCTGTTGACCTTCTTCACCGTTGGCCCCAAAGAGGCGCGAGCGTGGACGGTGAAGCGCGGGGCCAAGGCTCCGCAGGCCGCCGGAGTGATTCATACCGATTTCGAAAAAGGCTTCATCCGAGCTGAAACAATTGCTTACGGTGACTACGTGGCCGGCAAAGGTGAGCAGGGAGCGAAGGAAGCGGGCAAAATGCGGCTGGAGGGGAAAGAATATCTGGTGCAGGATGGTGATATTTTCCATTTCCGCTTCAACGTGTAAGGATTTACGTTAGAATGATGGCGGCGAGGTCATGATGGCAAAAGATAAAAACCCAACTCCCTTCTGGCTGAAATGGCTGGTGCTGGCCTTTATTCTCTATGCCGGTTATCTGCACTTCACTGGCAAAGACTCTGCAAGCCTCGGTAGCAATGCGGATGCGGGCGGTGGCTATGTCACGCCCCGCGCCTCCGATGTGAGTTCAGCCCCCCTCACCGCCGGTGTCAGCATCGCTAACGAAATTGAAGGGGCAGGCGACCCTGCCACCTGTGGCCAGCTTGTGAATGTGCGCGTGAAGGCACGACGTAGCGACGGTCAGCCCGTCATGCTCGGGCCTGAGAGTCAGTCACTACGTGTGGGAGTCAGCAACCCAAAAGCGCCGTGGCAGGAAGCCATTGCTGGCATGAAACCCTCCGGTGTGCGTGAAGCCGTCTTTACCGGATATACACTGGATGAGGTGACGCGTGACGAGCTGAAACTTGAGAAATCCGATACGGTCCGCGTCACGCTGACACTGGAATCAGTCAGTCCGTCAATCACGCCAGGCACACTGGGTTTCCTCGCGGCGGATCTGGAAAATGGCATCGGCGAGATTGCACGCTGCGGCCGCGTTGCCGAACTGCACGTCACCCTATGGAAGGCTGATGGCACCATCGGCTATAGTAGTCGTGACGCAGGCGCCCCCTTGACCATGACCATTGGTGCCAGCGAGTATTTCTACGGGCTGGACCGTACGTTGCTCAACATGCATGCCGGTGGCGTTCGGCGCAGTTTGCTCCCGCCCGCCTATCTCACCAGCGAGGGTGGGGCCAAGGATAAAACACTCGATTTCCCCCGCGATCGGCTTTTGGTGGCGGATGTTCAATTACTTAATGTGACGGATGTGAAATGACCGCCTTGCCGATGAAAAAAATCAGTGAACCAAAAACTGTCGCCGCGCGTTTGCATGCGGTGAAGCCTTCGCCCACCATGGCGATTACCGCCAAAGCGGCCGAAATGAAAGCCGCTGGTAAAGACGTGATTGGTCTGGGTGCGGGTGAGCCTGATTTTGATACGCCGGAGCATATCAAGGAGGCAGCGATTGAAGCACTGCGCAAGGGGGATACTAAATACACACCGGTGGCGGGTACGCCCGCGCTGAAAGACGCCATTATCGCCAAATTCAAGCGTGAGAATCACCTCACCTACACACGGCAGCAGGTGCTGGCTGGCGTTGGGGCCAAGCAGGTGATCTTCAATGCCTTTCTTGCGACACTGGACGCGGGTGACGAAGTGATTATTCCAGCACCCTACTGGGTCTCCTACCCCGATATGGTGATTGTGGCGGAGGGCAAACCCACGATTGTCATTTGCCATGAGGCGGATGATTTCAAAATCACACCGCAGCAACTCGAAGCGGCCATCACCCCGCGCACACGCTGGCTGATTCTGAACTCGCCCTCCAATCCCACCGGCATGGCCTACACCGAAGCTGAGCTGAAGGCCTTGGCAGCGGTGCTGCTTAAACATCCGCAGGTGATGATTATGGCGGATGATATTTATGAGCACCTGACCTATGACGGCTTCATCTTTAAAACGCTGGCCGAGGTTGAACCGGCGCTGTTTGAGCGCACCTTGACGGTGAATGGTGTGTCCAAGGCCTATTCCATGACCGGCTGGCGCATTGGCTATGCGGGCGGCCCCAACTGGCTCATCAATGCGATCGCCGATCTGCAATCGCATTCCACCTCCAATCCCTGCTCCATTGCGCAGGCGGCCTCGGTAGCGGCGCTGAATGGCACGCAGGAGTTTCTGGTGGAGTGGCGCGCTGCGTTTAAACGCCGCCGCGATCTCGTCATTGAAAAGCTCAATGCCTCGCCGTTTTTGCATTGCAAAGTGCCGCATGGCGCCTTCTACGTGTTCCCCAATTGCGAAAAAACCTTCGGCAAAAAAACCCCCTCCGGCCAGCTCATTCAGGACAGTGCAGATCTCTGCACCTACCTGATTGAGGAAGCGCTGGTCGCCGCCGTGCCAGGTTCTGCCTTCGGTCTGGATGGTTATTTCCGGATTTCCACCGCTAAATCGGATGCGGATTTAACAGAGGCCTGTGCCCGTATCGTCAGGGCCTGCGCGGCACTGGTGTAATGGGCCACGCATCCGTTCTGGAGCATCCGGAACTGCGCCCCATTTTGGCGCGGGTGGCGTGGTTGAATGGTGGATTTTTCGGCTTTGAATTTGCGGTAGCCCTCATCATCGGCTCAGTGGCGTTGTTTGCCGATAGCATCGATTTTCTCGAAGATGCCTCAACCAACCTGCTGATTATTCTCTCCCTCAGCTGGAGTTTGCGCCGCCGTATTCAAGTGGGTTACTGTCTGGCTGGGTTTCTGGTGCTGCCCAGTATTGCCGCCGGATGGGCGATCGTCGAGAAGCTGTTGCACCCAGCGGCTCCGGCGGCATTGCCCCTCACCCTCACCGGTGTGGCAGCGCTGGTGGTGAATATGTACTGCGCCTGGCAACTGGCGCGCTTCCGCCATGCGGAAAGCAGCCTGACGCGAGCTGCGTTTTTGTGCGCGCGCAATGATGCATTGGCCAATGTGGCGATCATCGCAACCGGTCTGCTCACCCTGCTCTATGTATCCCCTTGGCCAGATTTAGCGGTGGGATTAGGCATTGCAATACTTAACGGCAAAGCGGCGTGGGAAGTGTACGGTTTAGCACGGGCCGAAAAACTCGCCGCCAGCCAGTCACAGGCGTGAGGCGGCCCAAGCGTCACGCAGGTCGTTTCTTTCTGTCATTGCGAGAAGCGAAGCGACAAAGCAATCCACAACCGCCCTGGATTGCTTCGCTGTGCTCGCAATGACGGTATCCTTACCCTGTTACTCGAGAACAGCATGTCCGAGTCAGCCATGCCTGTCCCCCGAAGCCTTGGCGAAGGGCGAGCGCGGAGGGAGCCGCCTATTGCGCAGCGCAGAAGGCGCGTAGCAGAGGCAAGCCAAAACACTAAAACACAAATTCGGTCAGCTTGCTTTCGACGAAGTTACGGAAGGCACGGATGCGACGGGAGTTTTTGAGATCCATTGGGTACACAATATAAGCCTCCACCGGCGGGCCATGGATTGCGTCCAAAATCTGGCTCACATGCTTGGTGCGCGCCACCATATAATCCGGCAGGGCCGCAACGCCCATGCCACTTTTTAAGGCGCGAAGAATCCCGTACACGTTATTCACGCTGAAATACGGCTCCAGCTCAATACCTTCTTTTGCCGCCTCGGGAATGAGCCAGTTCATGCCGGTCATATCCTCGCCGCTGCCGTCATGGTAGGCGATGATACGGTGCTGTTTCAGCTCTTCCAGCGAGGAGGGCATGCCATGCACTCTCAAATAATCATTGGAAGCATAAAGTGAGCTGTGAATGGTGATCAATTGTTTTTGCACCAGATCCGGCTGCCGTGACGGATAGAGGCGCAGTGCCACGTCCGCTTCCCGCATGGAAAGATCCAGCTCACGGTCATCGACAATCAACGAAATATGGATTTCTGGATATTGGACGTTGAATTCCTTAATCAATGGAATCAGCCAAATGGTGCCGAGCGCCACCGGAACGGTCACCCGCAATTTGCCTTGTGGCCGCTCGCTCACCTCCATCAGCGCGTTTTCCGTGGCGGAGAGTTTCTGGAAAAACTCGGCCACCGTGCGCTGGAGCATTTCGCCTTGCTCCGTGAGGATCAACCCGCGCGAGCGCCGATGAAAAAGCGGGGTTTTGAGTTGTTCTTCCAAAGCGGTGATTTGTCGGCTAACCGCAGATTGCGACAGACCCAGCGTCTCGCCTGCTTTGGTGATGTTACTTGTCTGCGCAACCGTATAAAAAATCCGCAGTTTGTCCCAGTCGAGCATGGTGATCCCGCGTTGGTTTTGCCAACACTAGTCAGTTTTTTGCACTGCGCAAGAAAAATCCATTTAGCGCGAAATGGGAGGCGTCTCAGGGGCATCGGCCGTCTTTTCAGCCCATTTTTTCTCCAATGCTTCCACACGTCGCTCCATGTGGGCGGAATATCCAAGGCGGGCATCACGATATACGGCGTTTTGTTGCGCGTCCTGCAAACCACGGTACAACCCATACAGGCCCACTACCGCGCCCAGACCAATGGTCACCGGCCCACGAAACTGATGAATTTTCGGCGAGAAAGTGCGGCTTATAAGTCCGGTGCCGCCGTCTTTATCGAGCGCAAACGCCAACGGTGTCACGCAAAGCAACATATCGCCAAAACCACCAATGGCCGCC
Source organism: Rickettsiales bacterium (assembly GCA_019749855.1). GTDB lineage: Bacteria > Pseudomonadota > Alphaproteobacteria > Rickettsiales > UBA998 > UBA998. The sequence continues at coordinate 10,419 of JAIEPI010000036.1, forward strand.
GTAAATAAGCCACGGTCAGGCCGCAAATGACGGAGCTGTTCAATCGTTGGAGCGGGTGAATCCTGTTTCATCGGGTAAAGTATAGCAACAGCGCATGACACTTTGATGACAAAATCATTAATCGATAGCTAGGTGGGGCTTAATGCCCCGCGAGAAAACGATCCGCTTCCAATGCTGCCATACAACCAGTTCCAGCAGCGGTAATTGCCTGACGGAAAATCTTATCCTGCACATCACCGGCGGCAAACACACCGGCAATGTTGGTCGCGGTGCTATCTGGCGCGGTGATCAGGTATTTATCCGTGTCCATATCGAGATGACCGGCGAAGAGTTTGGTGTTTGGATCATGACCAATCGCCACAAATGCGCCATCCACCACCAATTCCTGAACAGCGTCTGTTTTGATGTTGCGGAGTTTTAAGGCCCGTAATGAAGGTGGCTCCTCATCGCCAAGAAACTCCTCAACCACGCTATCCCAGATGACGGATACATTCACCGCTGAAAATAAGCGATCCTGTGCAATCTTCTCGGCGCGCAAACTGTCACGGCGATGGATCAATGTCACTTTAGACGCAATTTTTGACAGATAGAGCGCCTCTTCCACTGCGCTGTTACCGCCGCCAATCACCGCCACCTCTTTGCCACGGAAGAAGAATCCATCGCAGGTAGCGCAGGCTGAGACGCCAAAATTCTTATATTTATATTCGCTGGGCAGACCCAACCAGCGCGCACTGGCACCGGTGGCGATAATCAGCGTGTCGCCGACATAGACATCACCGGAATCACCCACAGCACGGAAAGGTCGCTGCGTCAAATCCACCGAAAGGATGGTGTCATGAATGATGCGTGTGCCCACATGCGCGGCTTGTTTTTCCATTTGCTCCATCAGCCACGGACCTTGAATCTTATCCGCAAAGCCCGGGTAATTCTCCACATCGGTGGTGATGGTCAGCTGACCCCCTGGCTGCATGCCGTGCACCATGATGGGCTGATGCCCCGCACGCGCCGCGTAGATCGCCGCTGAACAGCCAGCAGAGCCAGAGCCAATAATGAGAATGGGTGTCTTATGTTCAGTCATCGTCAGAATATCCGTTTGTTGAGTAGAGGGGTGAGAGTGACCTGTGCCGCGAAAAAATCACCGCACAAACCACTGTCACAAAGCTAAAGTATTAAAGCGCCGTCGCGTTTTCCTTGAGGTACGCCGCAACACCCGCCGCATCGGCTTTCATGCCTACTTTGCCTTTGTTCCAGCCTGCGGGGCAGACTTCACCATGTTCCTGATGGAATTTCAATGCATCAACCATGCGCAACGCTTCATCAATGTTGCGACCCAGCGGTAAGTCATTCACCACCTGATGACGCACGTTGAAGTCCTGATCAATCAGGAAGGTGCCACGGAAAGCCACCGCTTCACCCAGCAACACATCATAATCACGGGCAATGGACTTGGTCAGATCGGCGACGATCGGGAATTTCACCATGCCAATGCCACCTTTTTCCACCGGCGTGCTTTTCCATGCCATGTGCGTAAAATGTGAGTCCACACTCACGCCAATCACCTCAGCGCCACGCTCCTGAAACTCTTTGTAGCGGTTATCAAACGCGATGATTTCTGAAGGGCAGACGAAGGTGAAATCCAGCGGCCAGAAAAACAGGACGCCGATTTTACCTTTTAAGTGGCTCTTAAGATTGAAGTTTTCGTTCACACTGTTATCCGCCAATACAGCTTTTGCTGTAAAATCCGGTGCTGTTTTACCGACAAGTACGCCCATGAGTTTTCTCCTAAAATGGTTATCTTAATGTTACGCTATAAGCGTATGAGAGGACTATGCAAAGTTTTTAATGGATTGAAAAATCGTTTTTCTGCATTGCCATCATGCGTGCTGGCTATTGATCGCCGCTTGAATGAAAACCGCCACACGCGTGGCTTCATCCAGAATGGGGGCATCTTTCCACTCCATATCAAATGCCTCTAGTCGTCGCACATGCCCACGCGCGCACAGCTGTTCAAGCAGGCGGTGATGTTTAGGCTTCATGCATGCCAAGTCATCATAAGCATAGACTGCTTTGCCAGTGATACACGCCTCTGAGAGCATGGAGACGGAATCCGCCGTGACGATAATACGCTCTGCCAGCCCCAAAATCGCTGGATAGGCGTTGTCACCCTCACCCACGGGCAAAAAATGATGCGGCGGCGTCACATGGGCGC
>JAIEPI010000075.1 GCA_019749855.1 Rickettsiales bacterium
CCGGCGGCGAGCGTCGCCGTGTGGAAATTGCGCGTGCACTGGCGTCGCATCCGTCATTTATTCTTCTGGATGAGCCGTTGGCCGGTATTGATCCCATCGCAGTGTCAGAGATACGTGATATTGTCTCTCACCTGAAAGATCGTGGCATCGGGGTGCTGATTACTGATCATAATGTGAGGGAAACACTTGATATTATTGATCGTGCCTACATTATTCATGATGGGGTGGTTCTCATGGAAGGGCGGCCGGATGAGATTGTCGGTAATGCTGAGGTGCGTCGCGTGTATCTCGGAGAACGTTTTAGTTTATAAGGCATGAGCCAGCGTCCAGCTTTAGAGCTTCGTCAGTCACAAAATCTGGTGATGACTCAGCAGTTGCAGCAATCGATCAAGATGCTGCAGCTCTCAGCAGTTGATCTGCATGAATTTGTATTGAGCGAAGCAGAGCGCAATCCCCTGTTATCACTAGGCGATGCCGAATCTGAGAATCATGCGGATGCGGAGCCTGTTGATTCACCCTGGAATGATGAAGCAGAAGATTCCTCCACGGCGCAGCTCGATACCAGTGAAGAAAGCTGGTGGGGCGAGAACTCTGACTATTCGCCCTCGGCCAACCGATATGATGTGTCATCTGAGCATGAGGGAACAACGGGCGAAATTATCGAACAGCGCTACGGTGAAACCATTACGCTGCGTGAACATATTCGTCTGCAGGTCAATACGCTGATTACTGATCCGGTGGAGCGCCTCATTGCACTTCATCTCACCGACATGCTGGATGATAGTGGCTATCTACTGGAGGACACCTCTTCTCTCTCTGAGTCGCTCGGCACACAAAAAGCGGTGATTGAAAAACTGATTATCTGTTTGCAGGCTTGCGAGCCGACCGGCGTGTTCGCACGAAATTTACGTGAGTGTCTGGCACTGCAATTAGAAGAGCGCGGCGAGTTAACCCAGAGCATTCAACTGTTTCTTGAGCATCTCGAGCTTATCGCCTCAGGTGAGGTAAAGAAACTGGCGCAAATATGTGGATTAGACGAACAAGGGATGCAGAACGCGCTCCTGTTAATACGTTCACTCGATCCCAAGCCTGGCAGCCGTTTTGAAAATGAGCGGGTGGAAACCTTGATCCCAGATATTCTGGTGCGCCGTGGGCCGGATAAAAAATGGCGCATTGAGGTCAACCCCGATGCCTTGCCACGCGTGCTGCTGAATCGTCAATATCATGAAACAATTGTGGCAAAGGTCACAAACCGCGATGATAAAAAATTTCTCAACGAGCAGCTCAGCCATGCCAACTGGCTCGTCAAAGCGCTGGATCAACGGGCCAGCAATATGCTGAAAGTGGGCACTGAGATTGTGCGCTGGCAGAAAGATTTTTTAGAGCGAGGTATTCATTTTTTAAAACCCATGAAATTGAGTGATATTGCTGCGTTGGCACAGGTGCATGAGAGCACTGTCAGTCGTATCACGGCAAACAAATATATGGCGACGCCGCGTGGTACGTTTGAGCTGAAATATTTTTTCTCCACGGCGGTGGGGGGTGAGGATGGCGAAGCACAATCCAGCCGCGTGATCATGCATGAAATCAAACAAATGGTGAGCAAGGAAAGCGCTAATAAAATTCTCTCCGACGATACCATTGCCGCCATTTTAAAGGAGCGTGGCATGGATGTGGCGCGTCGTACGGTGGTAAAATATCGTCAGTTACTGCAGATTCCGTCCTCTGTTGATCGCAGAAAACTTAGGAAAACTGAACAATAATAGATTATTTACGGCATTTTAATTAATATGCGCCATACTTTGGGCATGCAATCAATCCATGATTGCTGCTTTAAACTCATTGAATTCGAATGGAATAAACATACCACCCATGCAAGACACGCAGACCTTCGAAGCATTCATGTCCATATTTCTGCGCTACGGTGAGTTGCTCGAGGCACGTTGCGCGCAGCTTGAGCATGCGGTGACACAATTTTCTTATCCACTAGCGTCACATGGCAACATGGTGAATGAAGGGTCGCTTGCACCAACGGGTGGAGTCCTGAACCTCGATCCCATTACCCCGTTTCTTGAAGATAATAAAGTGGATGATATTCTCATCAATGGTCCGCACGCCATTTACATTGAGCGTGCTGGTAATGTCATGAAATCGGACGTATCTTTTAAAGATCACAAGGAATTGCGCGCTTTTGCAGAAAGTATCTTAGCCTATTCTGGCCTGATGCTTGATGCCAACCGGCCACTGATTGATACACGCCTGCCCGATGGATCGCGCGTTAATATCATTGCGCCTCCATTGTCCATTGATGGCATCAATATCTCGATTCGCAAAAATGGACACACAGACTTTTCCCTGCAAAGCCTTGCGCGCAATGGCTCCATGTCAAAGCAAATGGCTGACTTTTTGGAGATTTGCGCATCGGTGAAACTGAACATTATTATTTCAGGTGGAACGGGTTCTGGCAAAACGACCTTACTCAACGGAATTGCCAATCATATTCGGCCCAGTGATCGTATCGTCACAATCGAGAATCCAGCAGAGTTACGCTTGGCACTGCCGAATCTGGTTCGCCTTGAATGGGTGGATGCGCAAAATGCCTCCTCAACGCATGAGCCAATCACCACGCGTGATCTGGTTCGCAATGCACTGCGTATGCGACCCGACCGGATCATTGTCGGTGAGGTTCGTGGCGCTGAGGCATTTGACATGATGCAAGCAATGAATACGGGGCATGAAGGCTCGCTGACCACCATTCATGCTAATGCACCGCGCGAGGGGCTGACGCGAATTGAGAATATGATTGGCATGGCTAATTTGAATTTGCCGGTGGCAGGTATTCGCAAGCAGATTGCCTCGGCGGTGCATCTTGTCATTCAGGTAATGCGCATGGAGGATGGGGCAAGACGTGTGGTGAAAATCTCGGAAATAGTTGGCATGGAAAGTGATATGATTGTCATGCAGGATATTTTCATTTTTAAGCAAACGGGTACGGGTGAAAATGGGGAGATCCTAGGTCAACATAACTGGACAGGCATTTTCCCTAAGCATCATGAGCTAAACAAAGCCCTGCGTGCGGCAGGAATGCTGACGATTGTCGGAAATAAAACGTGATTCTTTCTTTGAATAAGCACCTTTCATGTATTTAATTTCATAAAGTCTTAATAAGTTGCTTGTACTGCTGAGTGCAGGTTATTTTTTTTAAAAAAAATAAAAGCAGATTGGGTTTTGGTTTATGGACGGTATGTCAGTTGATGCACTTCTCAATTATGTGAAGAATCTTGAGGAGCAGTTGCATGAATTGCGTCGTGATCTTCATTCAAACGCCGCTGCCTCGTATTCTCCCAATGATTCATTGCACTCGACACCGCATGGCTATCAGGCGGCGGTAGGCGCACCGCAGCGTCATGGCGATGTGGAGGGGCTCACCCAGCAATTCGTTGAACAATTATCGCATATGGGGCCGATTCAACTTTTACTGGAAGATGACGGCATCAATGACATTCTGATTAACGGCCATGACTCTGTTTACATAGAGCGACAAGGCAAGTTGATCCGCACCGATATTACGTTTCCCTCGGATTCAGAAGTATTCGCCATTGCGGATAAGATATCCAAAGCGGTGGGGCGCACCATTAATCCGGCGCGTCCATTGGTCGATGCGCGTTTGCTTGATGGCTCACGCGTCAACATCATCGCGCCACCGCTGGCGGTGGATGGCACCTCTATCTCGATTCGTAAATTTGCGAAGCGTGGCATTACGCTTGATATGATGAAGCAGCAAGGCAATGTCTCTGAACAAGTGGGCGAGTTTTTAAAAATTATTGGCAAGTGCAAGCTGAACGTCATGATTTCAGGCGGCACCGGTTCGGGTAAAACCACCCTGCTCAATGGTGTTTCGCAACATATTGATCATCAGGAGCGCATCGTCACGATTGAGGATGCGGCGGAATTGCGTTTGCAACAACCGCATGTGGTGCGGCTTGAAACCAAGCCCGTGACGTATGGACAGTTCCGAGAAGATGAAGTCTCCATGCGCGATCTGGTAAAGAATGCGCTGCGTATGCGGCCTGATCGTATTTTAGTGGGTGAGGTGCGGGGAGCCGAAGCGTTTGATATGATGCAGGCGATGAATACAGGCCATGAAGGTTCGCTCACCACCATTCACGCCAACCACCCGCGTGACTGTCTGGCGCGTCTGGAGAATATGATTGGCATGGCCAATCTTGGCTTGCCCACGCGTTCCATTCGTTCTCAAATCTCATCGGCGATTAATGTGATTGTGCAAATCAGCCGCATGCGTGATGGGCATCGACGTGTCACCTATATCAGCGAAATTGTCGGCATGGAGCAGGACACCATCACCATGCAGGATCTGTTTGTGTATAATGTGACAGGCGAGGAAAATGGTAAATTAGCCGGTGAGTTTAAGTGGACGGGCATCATGCCGCGCTTCCTTCGCCGCGCCGCGTATTATGGGGAGCAGGAGCGCTTAGCGTCCTGCCTTGGCGTGAGACTGCCAAAACTCGCCTAACTCTTAAGCATAGCATTAAAATTCAATTTATTGCGAGCGTTATGCCAGTATCGATTCAGGGCGTTCATCACATTGCCATCATTTGTAGTGATTACGAGCAATCAAAGAATTTCTATCACCATATATTAGGTTTTAACATCATGAGTGAGGTGTACCGTCAGGAAAGAGACTCCTGGAAGTTAAATCTCGCGGTTGATGATCATGTACAGATCGAGCTTTTTAGTTTTCCAGCACCCCCTAAGCGCCCCTCTTACCCTGAGGCTTGTGGCTTACGACATCTTGCTTTTTCAGTGGAGGATATTCATGCTGCACGTGAACATATGCTGAAGCATGGGATACAGGTTGAGCCCATCCGCATCGATGAGATAACAGGTAAAGAATTTTGTTTCTTTGCTGATCCTGATGGCTTGCCAATAGAACTATATGTGATTTGAATATGATTTAAGTTTTTTAAAAATCCTCGATAAAGAGTTTAAAATCATAAAATTAAATTCTTACAAAATATCCTTAGTCAATGACAGAGCACTCGATTGCAAAATTATGCAATGAGAGTATAATTATAGATCGTCACTCATACAAAACAGCATTCATCAAAGAGAGAGGTCCCAATGAAAATTAATGTCTCTGGCCGGCATATGGAAGTCGGCGATGCGTTGCGCGCCCATATTGAAAAACGTGTCGATGACGGTGTACATAAATACATGGATCGCGTGACATCGCTGAATGTGGTGGTCAGCAAAGAGAAAAACGCGTTCACTGTCGATATCATCGGTAATATTGGTACGCATGCCGGATTCGTGGTGAAAGCGTCGGCGCGTGGCGATGATGTGTATGCGACGTTTGATGTATCGGAAGCGAAAATGGAAAAGCAGCTTCGTCGTTATAAGCGGCGCTTAACCAATCACCACACCGACAAAATCGGTTTGCCTCAGGCACAGGCCACGGTCCTGCGCGGTGTGAAATATGTGATCGCGGATAATGAAGAAGAGCCGCAAGATGCGCCGCTGGTCATCGCTGAGAAATCCACCGACATTGAGAGCCTCACCGTGAGTGAGGCGGTAATGCGAATGGATCTCTCTGACCTTCCAGCCCTCATGTTTATAAACGTGGCGCATGGTCGCATGAATATCGTCTATCGTCGTGCCGACGGTAACATCTCGTGGGTTGATCCATCTGAGCAAAGCAAGGCAGCGTAAGCTTGCCCTATGCCTACTCCACAGCTACGGCCTCAGGCATAGACGTCACGGCCCCGCTTCATGGCAGTTGCATCAGCTGGCAGGGGCATGGCGTACTGATTCTCGGTGCCCCTGGCAGCGGTAAATCCACACTCGCGCTGGAATGTATCCATCAGGGGGCGGAACTCGTAGCGGATGATGCAGTTATGCTTCGTCAAGAGGAAAGCTCCATTGTTGCTTCATGCCCACTGCTTTTACAGGGCTGTCTTGCACTGCGGGAATTGGGCGTTCTGTCCATTCCTTTTGTTAAGCAGGCTGGCATTCAACTAGCTGTTATATTAGATGAAGGTCGGCTCTCGCGAGAGATGCTTTCGCTTTGTGAAATTAATGTGCCCTGCTTGCATGTTCCGCGCACCTATCCTGCCATTGTTGCTTTAATGCGCTACGCTGTTTTTGCATCGGCGGATAAGCATGGTATTAAATGGCTTTCTGATGAATGGCTTCCAACGCGGCTCCCTATATGATGCGCGTCATTATGCTGATTGGTTTTTCCGGTGCCGGTAAATCGGTGGCGCTGAAGATCTTTGGTGATCTGGGCTATGAGGCGATTGATAATCTTCCGCTCCCTATTATTACGCCATTGGTTAAAACACTTGCCAGCGAGCGCACTAAATTAGCCTTATGTTCAGACGTTCGCTCACGTGATTTTTCATCGGAACAGCTACTGGAATTACGAGAAAGCTTAAAGCGCGATTATCCTGAGGCACAGATTGATCTGGTGTTTCTTGCCTGTGATGAGCATGTATTGCTGCGACGTTTTACTGAGACACGACACTCACACCCGCTTTCGCAAGATTTGCCGGTGGCAGACGGTATCCGTCTGGAGGCGCAACTGTTGGACAAAGCGCGAAATCAGGCCGACATGGTGCTGGATACTACGGATTTTGGCCCGCACGATCTCAAGCGTATCCTCACCGATCTGTATGGAGAGGCGGCCACCACTCTCAAAGTCAATCTTCTTTCTTTTTCTTACAGGCGCGGTTTGCCGCGAGATGCGGATATGGTCATCGATGTTCGTTTTTTACAAAACCCACATTATGTGCCGTCGCTGCGTGAGAATTCTGGCAAAGACTCACAGGTTGGCCATTTTATTCGGCAGGACCCTGAGTTCACCCCATTTTATGACCGTCTGGTCGCGACGCTGGACCAGTTGCTGCCTTTGTATGCTAAAGAGGGCAAAAGTTATTTTACGCTGGCGATCGGTTGTACGGGTGGCAAGCACCGCTCTGTTTTTACGGTTGAAGCGTTGGCGGAATGTCTCCGTCTGAAAAAAATCAATTGTTTTGTAAGGCACCGTGAGCTTGATAGTTGACATGCGCCAACAAGAGGTTTGATGTATTGGAATGGAAATTAATCAGGTGGGTTCATGATTGGGGTTGTACTGGTTGCGCACGGGAATCTTGCGACAGAGTTTCTGAATGTCTGTGAGCACATCATGGGAAAGCAGGAGCGCGTGCAAACGGTGTGTATTGCCGCGGGTGACGACATGGAAAAACGTCGTGAGGATATTATGCGTGCCGTCGAGTTTGTCGATGCGGGTAGCGGCGTGGTGATCCTGACGGATATGTTTGGTGGTACGCCCTCCAATCTGGCTATTTCTGTGATGAACAGTGATAAAATCGAGGTGCTGGCTGGAATGAATCTGCCGATGCTGATTAAACTTATCAGTGTGCGTGGTGCGTTGCCACTTAGTCAGGTGGTCATTCAGTCACAGGAGTCCGGTCGGAAATATGTAAATATCGCACGCAATTTGCTGAAAAAGAGCTGAGCATGGAAAGTCAGGTGGAAGGGCGGCACGCGATTTTAATTACCATCCAGAACATCAAAGGCTTGCACGCTCGCGCCAGTACAAAATTCGTCAAGACCGTCGAGAGTTGTGATGCGCGTGTCATGGTGACGCGCACATACAATGATAATACCTCGTATTCGCCTGAGCGTGACGGACCTGTCAACGGCGCTTCCATGCTGGCGCTACTGATGTTAGCGGCGGAAAAAGGCGCTACGCTGCGTATTGAAGCAGAGGGCGAGGGCGCTGCCATGTGCCTTGAGAAACTCTCAGAGCTGATTAATTCTAAATTTGGCGAAGAATAAGAGTTTTTTGCGCTTAGCGTAAAGGCTTTTTTAATGCTTAGCTGTTAGTTTCGAATCATAGCTAATGTGTGTATTGCCAATGTATTATAGTCCTCAGCCTCCCTTTTCTGATATGCCTGCTTCCTCTGCTTCAGGGCAAAAATCTGCGCACAGCGCCAAGAAGATTCTCATTGTTGAAGATAATGAGTTGAATCTAAAGCTCTTCCGCGATTTGCTGGGAGCAAATGGTTACGAAACAATCGAAACCAAAGAGGGCTATGAGGCCATCAATCTGGCGCGTAATGTTCGGCCAGACCTCATTCTAATGGATATTCAGTTGCCAGAGATTTCTGGTTTGGAAGTAACCAAGCGAATCAAGGCCGATCCCGATATTCGCCATATTCCCATTATTGCGGTGACTGCTTTTGCGATGAAAGACGATGAGGAAAAAATTCTGCGTGCCGGATGTGAGGCGTATATCTCCAAGCCCATTTCCATTGCTGATTTTTTGGCGGCGGTGCGGCGTTTTCTCAATGCTGAAGTTGTTGGCATTTAATGACAGCGCTGATCTTGGTTGTTGATGACGTTCCAGCAAACGTGAAGTTGCTGGAAGCCAAGCTCTCTAATGAGTATTACGATGTGATCACTGCGAAGGATGGTTTTGAAGCCATTGCGCAGGCCAAGCAGCACAAGCCAGACATTATCCTGCTCGATGTTATGATGCCTGGGATGGACGGTTTTGAAACCTGCCGTAAAATGAAAGAGGATATTGCCATTTCGCACATTCCAGTGGTGATGGTGACCGCACTGAGCGATCCATCCGACCGTGTGAGTGGTTTGGAAGCTGGTGCTGATGACTTCCTGACCAAGCCCATCAATGATACGGCGCTTTTGGCGCGAGTGCGATCACTGGTTCGTATTAAAGTGCTGCTGGATGAGTTGCGTCTGCGCGACAAAACCGGCCTGCAAATGGGCGTGATGAACGAGAATCAGAATAGCTTTACGTCTGATGTTTCCGGCTCGCATGTCGTTGTGATTGATGATGATATCATCCAAAGTAACAAGCTTTTGGAGCGCTTACGTTCAAGTTACCGCGTCACCCATATTGATGATGCGGGGCAGGCGCTGGCCATTCTGCAAACACATCAGGATGTGGATCTGGTGGTGATCAGCACGCAACTAAACGATGTGGACGCCTTGCGCTTGTGCGCGCATATGCGAAATGTTGAAACCATGCGTAACGTGCCGATCATCATGCTGGTGGAAGAAGAGGAAATGCCGCTCGTGTTGAAGGGGCTGGAACTCGGCATTAACGATTATCTCATGCTGCCGGTCGATCAGAATGAAATGATCGCGCGGGTGAAAACACAAATTCGTCGCAAAAAATATCAGGACGCCCTGAAGCAGAATTACCAGTCCAGCATCTCGATGGCGATCACCGATGCGCTCACCGGTTTGTATAATCGTCATTATCTGGATGCGCATCTTCACAACATGGTGAGCAGCGCTATTACGAATAAAAAGCCGTTATCTCTGCTCATTATGGATATGGATCATTTCAAATCCGTGAACGACACTTACGGACATGATGTGGGGGATGAGGTGCTAAAGCAGCTCTCCAAACGCATTGTTGATTCGGTGCGAAGTTCTGACCTGGCGGCGCGTATTGGCGGTGAGGAGTTTGTCATTTTGATGCCCGAGACGGATGTTCGCGCCGCTTATGGTCTGGCGGAGCGTATTCGCAATTTCGTGGCACGCACACCGTTTGTTATCACGCATGAGGTGGGGCAGATCACCAAGACAATCAGTATCGGTCTATCCAGTCTTAATTTGCAGGGTGATGCTGCCGCGGATTTGATAAAACGGGCGGATACTTCGCTCTATGCCGCAAAAAATGGGGGTCGTAACCAGACCTTGCCAGTTCCGGAAGGCATGTATGAACCGGTGGTTGAAGTCGCAGAAACAGGATTTTAGGCGGCACTTTTAAAAGTTCAGTGTGCACATCACGGGAATATGGTCCGAGGGCTTATCTCTCGCGCGCTCACTTTTTTGCATCACGCAATGTTGGGTCACATCGAGAGCCTTTGCCGAGAGCAATAAATGGTCAATGCGAAGCCCGTGGTTGCGCTCAAAGCTATTGGCGCGGTAGTCCCACCAGCTAAACTCCTGAGTCGTGGGGTGCAGGCTGCGGAAAGCGTCATACAAGCCCAGATTCATGATGGCCCGTAGTCGCTCACGCTCCGAGTGATGGTAGCAAACCGTGCCATCAAGCTTTGCGGCATCATAGACATCCATCGCGTACGGAGAGACATTATAATCGCCACCCATCACCAGCAGGGATTGTTCCGTAAGTAGTTCCTTAGCATGCTGAAATAAATTATTGAGAAATGATAGTTTGTAGGTAAATTTCTCTGAGCCAACTTCTTGTCCGTTTGGAACATACACGGATGCAACGCGCAGGCTTTGATTCTGTGGTAAACTAACCACGGCCTCAATATAGCGGGCCTGTTCCCCTGATTCATTTGGCAGCGCCGTTACAATATCTTCCAGTGGCAGGCGCGATAAAATGGCCACGCCATTGTAGGATTTCTGGCCGTGAAACGCTAAATTATAGCCTAAATCCTCGAGGGATTCGGCTGGAAACTGACTGTTTTCACATTTAGTCTCCTGCAATAGCAAAATTTCTGGCACCTCGTTTTGCAGATAATGCAGGAGATGTTCAAGGCGTGAGCGGATGGAATTAACATTCCATGTGGCAATGCGTAGTTGCATTGGATTAGACGATTGAAAAAGAGTTGCCGCAACCACATGAGGCGGTGGTATTGGGATTTTTAATTTCAAAAGCAGAGCTTCCCAGTGTCTCCACATAATCAAGAACGGCATTCTTTAAAAATTCCAATGAGGTGGAATCAACGGCGACCGTTGCCCCATCACAGATAATCAGATGATCATCCGAGGCTGGCGGGGCCGTCTCAAAATCAAACTTATATTGAAAACCCGAGCAACCACCGCCTAGCACCGCCACGCGAAGCAGGCTGCCTGCTGGCTCGGAAGTCAACAGCTTGGCGATTCGCTTTTCCGCGTTCGGACTCAACGTAAAGGGTGCGGATTCCATCTGTGGGGACGCAGAGGGCATATTGTTGGGAGTGGTTTCGCTGGTGAGCATCATGTTTCTCTTTTTACACGCTGATGGGGATGTTGACTCTAAGGCTTAATGTAGAGCAATAAAGCCCTTGCTTCAACCATAGTCAGAATCTAGCGTGCGCTCATGAATTATTTCGCCGATTATGAAAGCGTTTTAGCGCCTTATGCCTGCTTGCCATCACAAAGCAGGGGGCGGCTGCATGCTGAGCCAGAGAGCGTCGGGCGCTCCGTTTTTCAGCGGGACCGTGACCGCATCATTCACAGCGCGGCTTTTCGCCGTTTGGAGTATAAAACTCAAGTGTTTGTCAATCATGAGGGGGATCATTACCGCACAAGGCTCACACATAGTCTGGAGGTTGCCCAGTTGACGCGCTCCTTGTGCCGGCGATTGCATCTCAATGAGGATTTGGGTGAAACCCTTGCTTTATCTCATGATTTGGGACACACGCCGTTTGGGCATGCCGGAGAAGACGGCCTGCAGGAAGTGATGGCTGAATATGGTGGTTTTAGCCATAATGCGCAGGCGATTCGCATCCTCACGCATTTAGAGAATCGCTACGCTTTGTTTGATGGGCTGAATCTTACTTGGGAAACCTTAGAGGGCATCGCCAAGCATAATGGCCCGCTGCTGGGAGATATCCCCGCGGCGATTGTAGAATATCAGAATATCCATGATTTGGAGCTGCATAGCTGGCCTGGTTTAGAAGCGCAGATTGCTGCGTTGTGCGACGATATTGCCTATCATAATCATGATATTGAGGATGGAATCCGCGCCAATTTATTCGAATTAAAGGACTTTATTGAAATCCCCCTGATTGGTACCATTATTCAGGAAGTGGATGCGCTCTATCCGAATGTGCATCCTCGTCGGTGTGTGCATGAGGTGATTCGTCGAATGATTAACCGTATGGCGGTTGATTTAGAACGGGAAACTCTGAGCAATATTAAAAAGCACGGGATTACGCATGTCAGCGAAGTGCGCGCCATGCCTGAAGCGATCGCCGCCTTTTCTTCTGAAGTGCAGCAGGTCAATGCCCAGCTGAAAGATTTCCTCATGCAGCGCATGTACCGACACTACACGGTCAATCGTATGGCGAGCAAGGCACGTAGATTAGTCAAAGACTTATTTAAATATTATCATGCAGAACCTGAATGTCTGCCCACGCGCTGGCGTGAATTGGTGGATGAATCAGGTGACCTTAAGCGCGCGCGTATCGTCGCTGACTTCATTGCGGGCATGACCGATCGCTTCGCTATCGAGGAGCACCAGCGCCTTCATTCAATGGAAAAAATGTAGAATTATGAATATATTCAGCGTATTAAAAGAAGAAATTATTTCATCACTTAAGGTGTATTCCGGCTTAAGTGATGCGGCGCTCTATCAGGCAATTACCATCGAGTTGCCCAAGGACCCCTCGCATGGGGATCTCTCAACCAATGCGGCCATGGTCTTGAGCAAAGTCTTGGGCCAAAATCCTCGACAAATAGCTGAGGCACTGGTGTCGGCATTGCGCAAGCGTGCTGAAATTGCCAGCGTCACGATTGCGGGGCCTGGATTTATAAATATGACTTTTCACCCGTCATTCTGGCAGGCGCAGATTCCAATCATTCTGTCGGCTGGCCTATCCTATGGGGATAGTGCGGTGGGTCAGGGTGAGGCGGTCAATGTTGAGTATGTCTCGGCGAATCCGACTGGCCCCATGCATATTGGGCATGCTCGGGGTGCGGTGGTGGGCGATGCGTTGGCACGCCTTCTTGAAAAAGCAGGGTTTTCCGTCACGCGTGAGTATTACGTCAACGATGCCGGTGCGCAAACGGACGTGCTGGCGCGCTCGGTTTATTTGCG
>JAIEPI010000070.1 GCA_019749855.1 Rickettsiales bacterium
ATGCTGATGGCGATACGGGCCGTAAGGGCAAGGGCGGCTTCTACCGTCTCAACAAAACCGCAGACGGCAAAAAGACCAAAGAAACGCTTGATTTAAAAACGGGGCAGTACCGCGCTGAAAAAACCTCGCGACTTGAGAGCGCTGAAGCCGCCAAGGCCGGACTGGCGGCACTGGTTTCACACCCCGATATCGGTGGGCAGTTTGCCAAGCGGGTGCTGGTGCAAACACTGCATTACACAGCGTCATTGGTGCCGGAAATCTCCGACGATATTCTGGGCATCGATGAGGCCATGCGGCTGGGTTATAACTGGAAATACGGGCCATTCGAGCTGATTGACCGCTTGAGTATGAAAGGCAAAGCGTTCGGGTCTGACCTGCTTGCCGCCGCTTGCCTTGAAGTGGGGCTGTCTGTTCCCCCCATTGTCAGCGCAGCATCGGGAAAAACATTTTACAAAGAAGAAGGGACGCAGAAATTCTACCTTTCTTTCTCCTCCTCAGAGGCGGAAAAGCCCTCTCCCTCTGGGAGAGGGTTGGGTGAGGGCATGGCCGCGCCAAACGCTGAGGCTTCAGCGGCAGAGACAGCCCTCACCCCCTGCCCTCTCCCAGAGGGAGAGGGAGCTTATCTGCCCCTCCCCACTCCAGAGGGCGTGCTTAAACTGGCCGATGTTAAACGTGGTAAGCAACCCGTCAGCAAAAATGGCTCAGCCGCCTTGTGGGATCTCGGTGACGGCATTGCAGGCTTTGAGCTGACCACCAAAGCCAACACCTTTGATAATGACGTGCTCAGTTTGCTGCAAAAATCTGTCGAGATTGTGAAAAAGGATTTTCGCGGCTTGGTGATTGGCACGGACGCCGCTGATTTTTCCTTTGGCGCCAATCTGGGATTTTTTATGTATGTCGCCAATCTGGCGGCATGGCCCATGCTCTCAGGCATTATCAAGCAGGGGCATGACGCATTTATGGGGCTGAAATATGCACCTTTCCCCGTCGTGACAGCACTGGCAGGGCGTGCCCTTGGCGGTGGCTGCGAGTTGAACCTTCATGCGGATGCCGTGCAAGCGCATACCGAGAGCTACCCGGGACTGGTCGAAGTGGGTGTGGGCATTATTCCTGGCTGGGGTGGCTGCAAAGAAATGCTGTGGCGGCATCTGGCAGTCGCGAGTCAGGAGTCGTTAGTCGCAAGCGATTCTTCCTCACGAGTCACGACTCACGACTTACGACTGCCCGCAGGCCCGATGCCGGCGATTTCCAAAGTATTTGAGGCGATTGCCACAGCCCGTGTGGCCATGTCAGCGCAAGAAGCGCAGGATATGGGCATCCTCAACGCCCTCTCGCACATCACGCCGAATCGCAATCGTCTGCTCGCAGATGCCAAGCAGCTGTGCCTGTCGCTGAGCACCAACTATGCGCCGCCGACGACTCACACAGTGCGCCTTCCCGGGGCCACCGGCAAAGCAGCGCTGATGATGGCACTCGATGGGTATCAGGCCAGCGGAAAGGCAACACCACATGATCGCGTGGTGGGTGAGGCACTCGCTACCGTGTTAACCGGCGGCGGCACCGACATCACCGAGGAAACCAGCGAGCAGCAATTACTGACTCTGGAGCATGATCTGTTTATGGAGCTGGTGAAGCTGAAAGCAACGCAGGCACGCATTGAACATATGCTGGAATTCAGCAAGCCACTGCGTAATTAAGCGATAAACCTGTTGGCTAACAGCGTTCGGGTTTTACGCCGAAGCCACCTCAGCCTGTGCTCGTTTTTCCTGATAAAAACGGTAGAAATCGACCGGCTCCAGCAGCAGTGGCGGGAAACCACCATCACGGGTGACATCCGCCACCACACGACGTGCAAAAGGAAACAGGATAAAGGCCCCATCCACCATGATGATCGGCTCTAAATCTGCCTCCGGTATGTTTTCAGTGCCAAACAATCCGGCATACGTCAAATCGACCATGAACAGGGTACGCTCACCGAGCGCGCGCACATTAATACGCATCATCAGCTCAAATAACCCATCCTGGATTTTCTGAGCTGCCAGATCAATGCTCAGCTCCACCTTGGGCGCTTGTTGGCCGGCAGCCATTAAGCTAGCGGGTGCATGCGGGTTTTCCAGTGATAAATCCTTCACATACTGGCTGCGAAGTGCGAAAAGCGGCTGTTTATCGTCCGTCGTTTGATTCTCATTCATGATGCGCCCTCGGCTAGCTGGTTTGCACCTCCTATAACAAAGCCTGCCGCAACGGGCCAAGCTTTTTTACCAATCCTGCGCTTGCTTGTTGCATTTGCAGCTTTTTTCTCCCACATTACACGCATGCCTGCAGATATTATTGTTTTAGCCGCGATTGCTATTTTCGTCCTGCTCCGCTTACGGGCGGTATTAGGGCATAAAATCGGTCATGACCAGCCGCCGCCCGTACCGCGTGATCAACCCGATGAGAGTGACCGTGTGGTGCAGCCTATGCCACGTCCCCTTGGGCCGGTGATTGAAGGTGACGCGCAGCAGGTGGTCAATACGCCCGAAGCGGACACCGCATTGAATGCGCTATCGCCAGAGCTTCGTGAGTGCCTCTCCGCCATGAAGAAAATTGACCCCTCTTTTACGCTAACAAAATTTTTAGGCGGTTCGCAAATTGCATTTGAAATGGTGCTCGATGCCTTTGCCACTGATGATCGCGATACATTAAAAATGCTGTTATCAAAAGACGTGTATGAGAGTTTCAGGAAGGAGCTTGAGACGGCTTCCACGGACGGCACGCGTACCCAGACCACGCTGGTAGCACTCAAGAGCCATCTTTGTGAGGCGACACTCAACAAAAATACGGCACGGTTGGTGGTGAAATTTGAGAGTGAGCAGATTCAACTGGTGCGCGATGCCGAAAATCACGTGATTGATGGTGATGCGTCCGACATTCAGAATGTGGATGATGAATGGACCTTCGAGCGTGACCTTCGCTCAAGCAGTCCTGATTGGAAGATTGTGGCAACGTGACGCCACGTACTGGTGTATTCAGCCTGCATTTTTGCCGCGCCTTTGCCGTTACCTGTGTTTGCCTGATTCTGTCTTCCTGCTGGTGGGAGGCTGCTGATGCTCCCACATTATATCCCGTTGCCTATGAGCATTTGCCTGGCTGGGAGAATGACCAGCTTGCGGAGGCCTATCGCACACTAGGCTATTCGTGCGGACAAATAATGCACACGGCCGAAACTTGGGAGCGCCACTATGCCGTGACGGGGGGTGGAACTTTGCGCCTGACGTTAAATGACCTCAAAGAGGCGTGCATCGAATTACTCGACGATTCAAAAGAAAATGGTGAGCAAAACCATGCAAAAGCGCGTGCATTTTTTGAGAGAACCTTTGTCCCGTATCAATTAACACGCGATGGCTATCCGGCCGGTCTGATCACTGGTTATTATGCTCCGGTGCTGCATGGTTCTTTTACACAAACCAAGCGCTATCGTTGGCCCGCCTATCGTTTGCCGCCTGAAATGCTGGGTCAGCGTGCTGAGGGTGATATTCCTGATCGCGCAGCCATTGACGCCGGTGCATTGCAAGGGCGCGGCTTGGAGCTGCTGTGGGTGGATGATCCCGTCATGCTCTTTTTCTTGCATGTACAAGGCTCTGGATTTGTCGAAATGACGAATGGGGAGCGCGTGCAGCTACGTTACGCTGGAAAGAATGGCCTGCCCTACGTGGCGATTGGTCGTCTCATGGCGGATAAAGGCTTGCTACCGCTGGAGCAGGTGACGCTGCCGAGTATTCAGGCGTGGTTACGCGCACATCCTGAGCAACAGGCGGATATATTTGCGCTTAATCCGTCTTATGTGTTCTTCTCACTGGAGAAAAACATGCAGCCAGTTCAGGGGGCGCAGGGCGTACCACTGAGTGATAAACGCTCACTGGCGATAGATCAAACCCTCTACCCTTACGGACTGCCGATGTTTCTCACCACGGCCATTCCGGCCACGGACACATCACCCAGCACCCTGTGGCAACGCTTGATGGTCTCTCAGGATACCGGCAGTGCGATACGCGGCCCCGTGCGTGCTGATGTTTATTTCGGCGAAGACTCGCAGGCAGAAGCGCTGGCTGGAATGATGAAAGCACCAGGCAGTTTGGTCATACTGATTCCGAAGCGCGCCGCAGTGCGCTTTAATGAACAAAACAGCGAGAATCCCAGTGTCGCGCCGTGACCTGCCACCGCGCTCGTTGACGGATGAAGAACAACATTTATGGCATCAGACACTGCATGAGGTGCGGCCCTTAGTCAGCGCCACTCGCGTCCTTATTTCGTCACCAAAAATTATTGCGCATCGCGTGCCTGTCTCACCATTACACCTGCCTGATCACTCACCGCCACCGCCACGCCATATGCCTCCCATGCCGCAACAGGGGCTGGATCCGCAACTCAAACGTCGCCTGCGTCGTGGCGCACTGGCGCCGCAAGCCGTGCTGGATCTGCATGGGCTGACCAGTGAAGAGGCTTTCCATCAGTTTGCGCATTTTATTGAGCAGTGTCATCGCCATGACAAACGGTTTGTATTGGTCATCACGGGTAAGGGGAAAATGGGGACTGGCAAGCTGCGCGAGGGATTTACACGCTGGCTGGATCTATGCCCGCTGCGGCATTTGGTCCAGTCATTTGAGCCAGCACAACCACGCGATGGCGGCAGTGGCGCTTTTTATGTTAAGCTACGCCGTGCAAAAGAGTGAGACAATGGAACCCGCAGAGAAACCACATATATTGATTGTTGACGATGATGCACGTCTGCGTCAGCTTTTGCAGCGCTACCTCAGTGAACAGGGATGGCACGTCACCACCGCGCAGGATGCCAATGATGCTCGACATAAACTTGATTATTTTGTTTATGACGCCGCCATCATTGACGTGATGATGCCCGGAGAAAACGGCATGCAACTCACCCAGTCCATCAAGCAAAATCATCGTTTGCCGGTATTACTGCTGACGGCCATGAGTGAAGTGGAGGATCGAGTCATGGGACTGGAATCGGGCGCCGATGATTACCTCGGCAAACCCTTTGAGCCGCGTGAACTGATGCTACGTCTGCGCAATATCATGAAACGAACCACTCTGGTGGCCGCCGTATCTCAACAGACGGTAGAATTTGGCGATTATCGCTTTGATACGGATAAACTCACGCTTACGCATCATGATCAGCTCGTGGCGCTAACCATGAGCGAGTCCATGCTATTGCGCGAATTGGCACGCAACATAGGCGTTGCCGTCTCACGATCTGATCTGGCACGTGATGCGCAAACTGAGGTCGCAAACGAGCGCAGCGTGGACGTTCTCATTACACGCCTTCGGCGCAAAATTGAACCGGATGCAGCGAGACCTGTCTATATCCTCACCGTACGAGGTGAGGGCTATGTGCTCAGGGGATAATCCATGAAACGTTGGTATTTGCGCTTTATTCGACTCGTCAAAAGCGTTCTGCCCACCAGTTTGTTTGGTCGCGCCCTGCTGATTTTTGTGGTGCCGATTGCGATGGTACAAGCGGTGGCCATTTACATTTTTTATGAGCGTCACTGGGAGAGTGTGACCCGCAATATGTCTGTCTCTCTTGCGGGAGAGGTCGCCTTGCTGGTGTACGAGATGCACGGGCCGGACCCCATCAAACGGCAGCAATGGTCCGCGCGCTCCAAAGAGATGCTGGGCATTGAGGTTTCATTCTCAAACCACGCACTGCCGGCGGAGCCGCGTCATGATTCACGCTTTGACTCGCTTTATAGTGATGTCAAGAAACGTACCGGCATGCCTTTGCAAATCACGCAACTACCCAAAGGTGGCGACGTGATAATTCGGCTGCAATTGCCGGATACTACGCTGGAACTGCTCGTCTCAAAGAAGCGGCTTGTTAGCACCACCACATTGATTTTTCTTCTGTGGATGGTAGGCTCGGCACTGGCACTCTCAACCATTGCGATCATGTTTCTACGTGGACAGATTCGCCCGATTGGTCGTCTGGCGCGCGCCGCTGAGGGCTTTGGCATGGGCATTGAGGACCCTTCATTTCGCCCACATGGCTCACGGGAAGTGCGTCAGGCCGCACGCGCATTTCTGACAATGAAAAGCCGCATCAGCCGCCAGATTGCTACGCGTACTGCCATGCTCTCAGGCATCAGCCATGATTTGCGTACGCCCCTCACCCGTATGAAACTGCAACTGGCGATGCAACCTGCCAGCGCCGAGATGGAGGCAATGAACCGTGATATCCGCGAGATGGAACAGATGATCGCCGAATATCTCGCTTTTGCGCGTGGTGAGGATGGGGAACCCAGCGAAGTGGTGACGCTTTCGGATTATCTGCATGATATGATTGCACCGCATCAGGCCGTGGGCGAGGCCGTAAATCTCACGGTCATCAGTGATGGACGTTTGTTGTTGCGCCGCCAGCGCATGCGCCGTGCCATTGATAACCTGATCACCAACGCCGTGCGCTATGGGCATAGTGCCCATGTCACACTGGAAGCCACGCCACGCCATGTGTTTATTACGGTGGAGGATGAGGGGCCAGGCATCCCGCTCGCTGAGCATGGGACAGTGTTTCAGCCCTTCCGTCGCTTGGAAACATCACGTAACGCGGCCACCGGCGGCGTGGGGCTGGGCCTGACGCTGGCCCGCGAAGCCGTGCAAGCGCATGGCGGCGAGATCGAGCTGAAAAACAAACGTGAGGGCGACCGCATTACCGGCCTGCGCGTCACCGTGCGCCTGCCAGTGCCGGTGGTTTAATATCGGTGATTTAGAACCAGTGAGCGCCAATATTCAACGGGCGTTCCGCTTGCCTGAGTGCCTCGACCGCCTGAATAAACTCAGAATAATCACAGCGAGAGAGAAAAGAGGGTATTGTCTCTTTCTCTGACTTCAGCTTTACTTCCGTCAACAGCGGATTGATCACGCGCACCATGCGGTCACCGTCCTCCGCTTCCATATCCCTGTCATTCACGGCTCGCAGGGTCGAGAAGAATGGATTGCGCAGAATCGCTGGTTCCCGGTGCACGAGCGATGACCATACTCCTCCCGCTTTTACAGAATGCAGCTGCTGAGGGTCATCGCCAAAAAACGCTTTCAGCTTCTTTTGAAAATCAAAAATGGCGTGCTTCTGAGCAGGGGGCAAATGCCTGAAAGACGTTTGGTTATCAGCCTTCTTCTTAACGACGCCGTCGATACCGACCGCAATTCCGTGCAGCTGGTTGATCGCTTTTTCGATCTCCCAGCCTTTTTCTGCGTGCAGCAAAGGTCCCTTTTTTTGTTCATCATTAAGTATAACACGCAACTGAACGACCTGCTGCGCCAGTTGCTCACGCATTTTTTCCGTTACGGCACGCAACCTCGCATCGGCAGAGCGCGCATTGGTTTCTATCTGGCTATGATCCTCGTTACCTAAATGAGAATCTCCCCAAAAAGACTGTCTGCTGTCCATAAATCGCTCTCCAATGCCGTATGTGAGAGGTTTTTAGCCGGTAAATGGGCCATTGTGTGTGACAATTCGATTAAATTATAACGCAATCGAGCCTATTCCACATAGCATCGCTGCAGGCGCTGCCCGAGATGACACAGCACCTCATAGCCGATGGTGCCGTAGGCATCCGCCACCTGATCCACGGATTGATGAGGGCCCATCAATGTCAGGTCGTCGGTGGTCTCTAGCACCGCTTCCGGCACCTCCGTGACATCATAGCAGGTGAGGTCCATCGAGACCCGCCCAAGCATCGGGCAGCGGTAATCGTCAATCCACGCCGCCAGATGCGGGCTGGCGCTGCGATGCAGTCCATCGGCGTAACCGCTGGCTAAGGTGGCCACTTTCATGCCGCGCGTGACGGTCATCGTGGCACCGTAACCAATCGGCTGATCGCGCTCAACCGTGCGAATCTGCAGGATGGGCGCCGTCCATGTCACCACGGGCTGCATGGGGTTGGGCAGGGCGGGATTGGGTGTGATGCCATAGAGCGCACAGCCCGGGCGCCCCAGATCCATGTGATAGGAAGCATCCAGAAACAGTCCCGAGGAGTTCGCCAAGCTTGCCCTGAGTTCAGGAAAAAACTGCCTAGCGTGCTGAAATAATGATAATTGTTCGTTGTTTAAGCAGTGATCTGGCTCGGAGGCACAGGCCAAATGACTCATTAACAAGTCAACACCGCATTCATTTGTTACGGAGGCGGGATGAATTTTTGGCACATCCTCCACCGAGAGACCCAGCCGACACATCCCCGTATCCACATGCAAGGCCGCCGACGCCACTGGACGCCCCAGATCAAGCGCGCTCAGACGCGCCGCGCGCCAGCGCTCAAGCTGGGGTATCGTGTTTAGCACAGGCGAAAGATGATGCGCGAGATAGTCGGCCTCCTCGCCCCGTAGCACACCTGCAAACACATAGATGCTTGCTTGTGGTAAGGCCGCGCGCAACCGGATCGCCTCCTCCAAGGTCGCTACAAAAAACTCTGAGCACTGGGTTTGACGGCTTAATGCCTGAGCGACCGAAACCATGCCCAGTCCATACGCATCGGCTTTCACCACTGCAGCAATCCGCCCCTGCACATGGTGCGCCTTTAATTGGCGGTAATTCGCACAAAGCGCGTTAAGATCAACTGTCAAGGTTGGAGCATGAAGAGCCATACTGGCTTTTAGCCGATGTCAGGCCCCACCGCCAAGCAGGATTATCATGCGGCGTCATAAAACAGTCATCGCTGATCAACAAATTATTAATTAATTTACCATATTCTTAATCTTTAAGCTTGATGTGGGATAAGTATATGACTGGTAATACTTCTGGTTCAGATCAAAAAACAAGACGGCCTTCAGAAGCGTCAAGAAGTGTTGGAGGCCCTAGCACTTTAGATGCCACAAATTTATCAAGAAATGAAAACCGCTCGCCCGCTACACATACTCAGCCTGCATCGGGTGCATCTGGGTTTGAGATGGCGGATCCTCCTCCAACACAGCAGGCAGGGGTAGATGCACCATTTGCTCATTGTGCTGCAGCTCTTAGGGGCTTAGAACGACTTCCACAGCTTGCAGTTTGTCCTGTACCAACTGGAACCCATGTTTCTCCCCTCGGAGCCACATCAGGATTAACTGCTGAAGCTGAGGTTGGTCGATAGAGATTTCAAAAGAATCGTTTAAATACATACTAGCTATATACAATAATCAGCAAAAAGGGCGTGGATGGTGGCAGGTCAGCTGGCTGAGTCAGGGCTGCCAGCGGGATATTCCACCAAACGCTGCGTTTTCTTCATCCACCGCACCATGACAGCCGCACCAAGACACAGCACAATGCCGCCTGTGAGGTAAAGCCAGTAATCATCACTTTCGTTTGGACGAGATAAGGCCACATGCTCATAGATTTCTGTTAATGAGAGCGTGATCAGCGCATTGGCGATGGTGCTATAATCCTTCAAAACAACGCGGCGGAAGTTAAACGCCATGTCTGATGTCGCCGCAGAAAAACCGGAAATGCGAATACCCCAGCGCGGCACATCCGCGCAATAGGCACGGTAGCCCTCAGCAAATTTTTCCAGCAAATAGCGCTCTTCAGCGTAAATGATGCACTGATAGATAAAAGCAAATAATGCAATGCCTGTCACCGTGATCCATGGATTGCCGTGCATCAGGAATATACCGATATAGATCAACATATTGCCGACATATAACGGATTGCGGCATAGCGAAAACAAGCCCTGCGTGACCAGATGCTCGGCATAGACTTTTTTATTCAGGCCGCCGCGTTTAATGTAAGCATAGCCAATCACCAGACCACGCAGCGCCAATCCGCTGAGCGTGATGAAAAAAGCCAGCATATCCTTCAGAGTATCAAGCTTAGGACTACCGAGAATCTCTGAGGGCGGCGGCGCGATGGCAAACAGGGCAATAATGATTAAGGGGAAAACCCTGTTACGATAACGAAACAAATAATTGCCGATATTCACCATCAATGCGTGCATAAAAAAAACCTTACTTTACGGCAATGATGCCGCAGAAATTATACCAGCGGAAAAACACCTCGATTTTGGTGAAACCCGCATCCTTTAGAAGCTCAACATTTTCTTCCAAACGATAGGGAATCAACACATTCTCCAGCGCTTCGCGCTTTTTGGCAATTTCAGTATTCGAATAGCCATTGCGCCGCTTGTAATCGTAATAGTGATCAATAAACATGCGATTAAACAAGGTGTCCTCGCTGGTGATTTTTTCAATCATCAACAAACAGCCCTGTTCCTGCATTCCGGCATAAATCATCCGCATGATGCGCTCACGATATAAGGGGCGCACAAATTGCAAAGTCAGCAGCATCGTGACGACGCTGGCGTCCTGAATCATCACGCCCTGATGCAAATCGGCATTGTGAAAATCGATATGGCGCGCCGTGCCATTGGCCAGGACTTTTTCACGCGCCTTAGCCAACATGTCCGGCGAATTATCCAAACCGTGAAAACTCACCGACGCGTCCACCGTTTTGTCCATGGCCAGCAAGGTGGTCGCGGTGGAGCAGCCTATGTCGTACAAGCGAGAATCAGGTTTGGCAAAATCACCCGCCAATTCACAGACCATGCGCTGCATTTCTTCATAATAAGGCACAGAACGACTGACCATATCGTCAAACACGTTGGCCACTTTATCATTGAAACTGAAATCACCGATCGCTGGCACGTTCTCATCGAACACACGATCCACATTTTTTTTATCCAGCAACGGGGCAATCATCTGACTTGTTGGCGACACATGCATCTCCATAAGATGCGCCATGTTTACGCAAAACTTGCCATGAAAGCAAACGCTAACTCAACTATGGGTTTGTCTTGCCTGAAGCCACATGTTCACTTCGCGGAAAGCGATGTATTCACGATGGTGACGCGTCGATTTTGGGCACGCCCGAATTCGTTATCATTCGTGCTCAATGGCATGCTTTCTCCATAGCCCTTCACTTCAAGCAGTGAAGAATCAATGCCGAATTGATCACTAACCGTATTCATGACCCTCAGAGCACGACGATAAGACAGATCGATATTATACTCATCGCTTCCCTTTGAATCGGTATGGCCTTCAATACGAAAGGTGGCACCGGAAAGGGCGGATGCCTTTAAAGCATTGCCGAGCTCGGTCAACTGCTTCCAACCCTCAGCCGTGAGCGTATCTTTATCGAAATCAAACAGGATGGCCAAATTAATGCGTGCTGACTTAGGATCCACCAGCGCTGCCTGAATATTGCGCGCTGAAACAGGCGCGTTCATGGAATAATCCGCACCAGACATATCAGCATTGGTCAGATTTGCCGTGGAAAAATCGACACCGCCGATGCGTGTGGAGGTGAACGTGACATTGGTAAAATTTGCCCCCATGACAAGCGCTCCCTGCAAATCACAGGCATGGAACGTCACATTGGTAAAATCTGCACCCCTGAGATCAGCATTGCGAAAACTGACTCCGTTAAGCTCAGCATTGGCAAAGGACACGCCAGAGAGATTTTGTCCCTCGAAACTCACCTTCTGAAGCGAGGCATTTACGTAAGAACGAGAGCCCTTCGGTGATGTTACTCCATTCGTAGCGGGCGAAAGCACCTCTGGCGTTGAATCTACAATGATGCCACCCACGCGAACCCCATTGGGCCCGACTTGAATATCCCTGCCCACGCGGACTTCTCCGGCCCCGACATACACATCCTGAGCCAGAACATTCTCAGTTTGAAAAGCAATAATCAAAAGAAGGAGTACAAGCAGCCTATTCTGGAACATGTGTGTTACCTATTAATTTTTCTGCAAAAAACTGGATATATTACTATGAAATGACATTCAACATTCTTTATTCAAAATACGCGGGTCTGAATAGCCTTACTCATAGACTTCCGGCAAACGCTGATCCTGCGCCACATCGGCAAAGCGCGTATGGTCAGGGATAAACTGCGTGAACACGGTACCAATCGGGCCATTACGCTGCTTGGCGATAATGACTTCCGCCAATCGGAAGATACGCTCCATTTTCTGCTGCCACTCCGCATAGCCCGGATCATCATCATGGGGCTTTTTACGCTCGAGATAATATTCCTCGCGGAAAATGAACATCACCACATCGGCGTCCTGCTCAATTGAGCCTGATTCGCGCAAATCCGATAATTGCGGACGCTTGTCTTCACGCTGCTCAACTTGCCGTGAGAGCTGCGAGAGCGCCATCACCGGCACGTCCAGTTCCTTGGCAATAGCTTTCAGGCCCTGCGTAATCTCGGAGACTTCCTGCACGCGGTTGGACTGTGAATTGCTGTTGGACGGGCGCACCAGCTGCAAATAATCCACCACAATCAAGCCCAGTTGATGCACGCGCTTCATGCGGCGCGCCCGTGTGCGCAGGGCTGAGATAGACAAAGCGGGGGTATCATCAATAAAGAACGGCAACTCCGCCAGTTCGTTATTGGCCTGCACCAGCGTCGAAAATTGCTCATTGCTCAGATCACCGCGCAGGATACCTGCCGAATTGATTTCAGCACGCGCCGATAAAATACGCGTGGCCAGCTGCTCCGCTGACATCTCCAGCGAAAAAAAGCCAACAGTGAGTGGTTTATCGCGGTCGGGGTTCTTTTCGCCCTGCTTCACCGCATCGTCAAATTCATGCTGGAAGCGGCGGGCGGCATTATAGGCGATGGTGGTCGCCAGCGCCGTTTTTCCCATCGACGGACGACCGGCGAGGATCAATAAATCGGATTTCTGCATGCCGCCCAGCATGCGGTTGAGATCCGTCAGACCCGTGGTAACACCCACCACATCGCCGCGACGTTTAATCGCCATCTCGGCACGCTGAACCGCATTGCCAGACGAGACACGAAACGGCTGGAAGCCGCTGGAGCCTTCGCCGTTGGAGGCGAGATTGAACAATTGTTGCTCGGCGCGCTCAATCTGTAGATTCGCGGCTTCATCCTCCGCCAGATC
>JAIEPI010000123.1 GCA_019749855.1 Rickettsiales bacterium
GCGCAAAAGCTTTTCAGCCGCATTACCGACCTCATGAATCAAAGCTATAAATACAAACATTCGTCGCTCGATGGCGTGTCCTATGAGCGACGCGAGATTGCCTCATCGTCGGATTTTACGTTGCCAAAATTTTTGTATCTGCTGGGACATGGCATCATCGATCCGCGTCGCCCTGAACAAAGCTTAGCTTTCGTTGAGCTGGCCAATCGGCATGGCATTGATGCGGTGAAAACTGTCCGTATGCAAGCAGAGCGCGGCGTGCCCCTCAGTGATGCGATGCGCCCATACCATATTGATCTGGGGCCCATTTCACCGGTGAATTCTGAGCAACACATTATTTCCATAAACGACACACTGCAAACGCCCAAAGATTCTACTACAACAGCCGCTTTGCCTGACACATTGGTGAGAGATGCCCGCATGGCAGGGCCTTTGCAATCGCCATCTCTTGCCGCTTCTTTGCCGCTCTAGCGGGCGAATTTACCTTTGTATGTTTATAGATTTTTAAATTTTCTGTGCCATACACTGACACCAGTGAACGCCTAATGTGTTGTGTGATAATGAGTAACGAAGCGCTTGGTCATGATATTGCCGTATGTGACCCTGAGACATGGAGTCTGCTGCAGCAAACTATGAGTGATGTACTACCACAGCTGGTGGCTTTTTATTGCGAAGACAGCCCTCGCCTTTTAGCGGCGATGAGCACAGCGCATAGTGATCAGACGCCTGATGTCGTGTTGCGGCACGCGCATACATTGAAGTCCTCCAGTCAGCAGTTAGGCTTCTTGCGGGTGGCCCACATCGCATCCTTGATAGAAACACTGGCAGGGCGTGATGAAAAAAATAGCGCGGAGACGATCACTCGCAGCATTGCAGAGTTAGAAATTGAGTTGGCCCGCGTTCTGGCACTATTGAGCGAACATTCCTGAGCAGGAATGAAAGCGTAACCATGAATGTTTAATGAGGCTAACCACCACGCATACGAGGGCAAAAGAGCAGCATCTAGATGACGTCGAAGAAATCGACGCTGCCCGTATCTAAAGAGTAATAGGCGCCTACAACCTTAAGGGCACCGCTCCGTTGCGGCTTAAGCAATAGCTCGTCCGTGTCCTCTCGCAGCATGCGAACCGTTCGACGAACATTCTGGCGAATGGCATTTCTGACATTATCACCTTTCTGGTCGCGCGCCTCGAGAACAGCGGGAATGATTGGCTCAATCATATTGTCGATGGCACCTGGGAAACGCGCGTTTTTCTCAACCACTTCCATGGCGGCTTTGACCGCACCGCAGGCTTCATGGCCCATCACCACGATCAGCGGAACCTTGAGGACGGCCACCGCATATTCCAGTGAGCCCAACGCAACTGTATCGATGGTGTTGCCGGCATTGCGCACGATGAAGAGTTCGCCGAGGCCGCGCCCGAACAATAGCTCTGGTGGCACGCGGCTGTCGGAGCAGCTCACATAAGCACAAAAGGGTGATTGGCCCTTCGCCAGTTCCAATCGGCGCTTAGCGCTTATGTCGGGCATCTTTACCTCGCCACGCAAAAAGGCAGCGTTGCCATCCTGCAAAATTTTTAGTGCGTCATCGGGCGTCACCGGTTTTAGGGTTTGGGAAGAGGTGCCGGAAGCAGAAGCAAACGCTGAGTTCGCGCCGGTGAGCGGCAAGGCACTGGCCACGCCTGCGAGGAGCATACTCTGCAATATATGGCGGCGGGTGAGGTCCATGGTCATTCCTTTCAAGATGATGAATCAATAGCCGTGTTTTTACTTTAGCCAAGACTGTCTGTCAGCTTATAGGGTTTGGCTCGGGGTTTGGCGTTACGCGCCGATATATCGGTGAGGGGCATGGCAGGGATATCTCCAGAATATACCCCCAGAGATACCTCCAAAACGATGGGATGTCATGCATTCTTATTGGACAACATGAGACCAGTTTCTCACATAAGCCCTTGTTTTTATTCTTAGGAATTAGATGTTGTTGGATGATATAAAAGTAAGGAATGGTGCCGCTTGTCGGAATCGAACTGACGACCTACCGCTTACAAGGCGGTTGCTCTACCCCTGAGCTAAAGCGGCACTGAAAATCGTTGTAAGCGGAGGAATGCCATGCGTCAAGTGGCGGGCTAGCCTTCTTTGAGCCAGCTGCGATGATTCTCTGGTTTGCCAAAGTAATAGCCCTGCATGTATTCGACACCCAATTCAATCAGCATTTTGGCGATTTCTCCGGTCTCCACGAACTCCGCGACGGCCTTTAAGCCAAACCCATTGGTGAAATCGAGCATGGTTTTTACAAACAGGCGGTTATCATTGTTATCCACCAGATCACGGACAAACACGCCATCAATTTTCACCATATCAACTGAAAGTGATTTTAACTGGCGGAACGAGGTATAACCCGAGCCAAAATCATCCAGTGCCACCTGCGCACCCATCGACTGAACTGCCGCGACGAAATACGCGGTCTTTTTCAGGTCGCGATGCACGGCAGTTTCAGTAATTTCAACGATCAGCCGTTCTGCCACATCGGGGTGCGCGGTAATTTTTTGCTTCAACAGGTTAAGCCAATGGCGGTTGCTGGTGGTCAGATTCGAGACATTAAACGCCAGCACCAATTCTGGCGCACGTACCAGCTCGTCAATGACGCGGTCGAGCACAAGCTCGTCGATAACGTTGATGATTCCCATGCGCTCAGCGACGGGAATCAGCGTACCGGCTGAGGAAATTTTGCCGTCATGACTGACAATCCGTAATAACGCTTCATAATGTGCCACGCGTCCGGTTTTGCTCTCGATGATGGGCTGATACGCCATACGCAAACGTTGCTCACGAATCGCCTTGCTCAGATAGTTGGCCAGCCCCATTTCCTGACGGGAATTTGCCGATTCCTGCTGGTGATACTCAGCCGTGGGGTGGATGATACCCTGTTGACTTCGCAGCGCGATAAAACCCTGATCCAAGGCCTCATTGGCATGCGTTAATCCATTGGTGAGATCAATGCAGACAATGGCCGAGAGCACATGCAACGCGCCATACTCTGACTGGTAGCCGAACTGCTGAATACATTCGTTGAGATGCGCCGTCATCTCATTTTGACGCGCACTTGGGGCATGGGTGAGAATAATCCCAAACTGATCTTTATGCAGACGGCAGATGACATCATCTGAGGTCAGCCTGCTCATCAGCAGTTCCATCATGGCACGGCATACATCCTCAGAGACATTGGGGCCATAACCGGCCATAATCATGGGCAGGTTTTCCATGCCCACCAGAATCAACGCACTGGCGCGCGGCCCTTGTATTGATTGGGTAATCGCTTCCTGCAGGCGTTGGGTGAAATCTTCGGGATAGCCATGCGGTCGATGCCCCAGAACGGTAACGCCTTTGACAGCAAGAGGGGACGGCAAATCGGAATCAGGAAGGTATGGTTTTGACATTGCAGGCATGGCTCTGGGGAATGGCTCAAATAGAATGTCAAATCAGTATCGCGCCAAGAAGTTAAGAAATTACTTAAAAACCAAGCAATGCTAAGGAAAAAGGTTGGTGCTGTGTCAGGCTACGCGCCATACGCAGATAGAGCGGTATGCCAAAAATCAGGTTGAAAGGCAGAGTCAACCCCAATGCCGCCGTTAAATACAATGCTGGATTCGCTTGCGGAATGGTTAGGCGCACGGCGGCCGGTGCGGCAATGTAGGAGGCAGAGGCAGCCATAATCGCCAGCATTGTCACCCCACCCGTGCTCAAACCGGCGAGATAGCCGAGGTATGCTCCAATCACGGAAAAACACATCGGCACCAACGTTGAAAAAAGCACCAGAAAAAGTGCATTACGGCGCAAATCTTTGAAACGGGCAGCCGCTAACAATCCCATTTCCAGCATAAAGAATGTCAGAATGCCAAAAAAGAGATCCACAAAGAACGGCTTGATTTTGCCCTGATCGACTGGACTGGCAGCAAGACCGATGATAAGGCCGCCGAACAACAGCAGCAGCGTTTTGCCGGAGAGAATTTCGTGGATCAGGCCGCCCAGCGTCGTGCTACTCTCTTCACGACGTTGACCGAGACGCAGCACAATCAGCGAGATAAGAATGGCTGGCGCTTCAAGGATGGCCAGTAGGGCAGGCATAAACGCTTCAGGATGTTCCTGTGAGCGCTCAAGGAAGGCGAGGCCCGCCATGAAGGTGACGGCCGAGACGGAGCCATAATGGGCGGCCATGGCGGCGGCATTTTCTCGGCTGAGCCTGCCCAGATAACGGGCAAATAAATAGGCCAGCAACGGCGTGAAAACGCCGAGTGTCAGGGTCGCGCACAGCGCCGGAACGAACTCATGCAGAGGCGCCACAGAGAGTGCGATACCGCCTTTAATCCCAATGGCCAGCAATAAAAATAATGAGACAGATTCATGCACCTGTGGTGGAACCCGCAGGTCGCTATGCAGAAAAAACGCCAGAATACCTAGAAAAAACGCCAGTACGGGCGGCGAGGTCAGGTTGGCTAATAGATCGGCTGACACATCCATGCAAATTCCATTGGCGCAAAAAGCGCACCAAGGCAAGATAAAATCAAAAACTTTTGCAGCCTCATTGTCGCAAGTGACTCATATATAATCATTACGCAGCCAGAGTGGCGATGAAGATCAGCAGACCCGTCCATATGTTAGCATGAAACATGCGGCAACAATCCTCCGCATTGTTGAAACGCACCCGCACCACTTGCCAACCCAGATGCAGGGCCACAGGAATCAGATAGGCAAAGAACGTGAGTGAAGCGCCACTTTCATAGCCACTGGCGGCTAAAAAACACACGCAAGAGCTATAGCAGATCCCCACGGCGACACGTATCCATTTTCCAAACAGACGTGCCGTCGATTTAACCCCGATACGCGCATCATCTTCGATATCCTGATGGGCGTACAACGTGTCATAGCCGAGCGTCCACAAGATGCTGGCAGCGTAGAGATACCACGCCGCGATTGGTACATCGTCGGTGACGGCCAGCCAGCCAAACAAGGCACCGGCATTAAAGGTAAGACCCAGAAACATTTGCGGCCACCAGGTGATGCGCTTCATCCATGGATAGAGTGTGACTGGAATCAGCCACAGCGCCGCTAAGGCAACAATGGATGGCCCGAGCGTGAGGGCAATCAGTGCCGAGATGCTGAGCAGTAGCATTAGCCAGCTAAGCGCTGCGCGAACACTGATTGCGCCGCTGGCCAGAGGGCGCACACGCGTGCGCGCCACCTGTGCATCAATGCTGCGATCAGTCAAATCATTGATAATGCAGCCCGCTGCGCGCATGGTGATGGATCCCGCAAAAAAGATCAGCAGCAGTTTTGGCTCCATCTCTCCCTGCGAGGCCAGAGTGAGACTCCAGGCGCAGGGCCAGAACAGCAGCCAGATGCCGGTGGGCGCATGCAGGCGCATTAAATGTGCGGCATGATGCCATCTTGAGGGTTGCATGTCATCGCTACCTGAGTAAAGCTAGTGACAGATGAGCAGTAACCCCGCCTGTAAGGCAAGACTTTTTGTGGACGCCGCCTTTGCGGAGGGCGCGATGCTCACCCTTGAGGAAAAATCGTCGCATTATCTGGCGTCAGTGCTGCGTATGCGCGAGGGGGAGCGCGTCTGCCTTTTTAATGGCAGGCAGGGAGAATGGGGGGCAATCGTTCGTGCGGTCGCAAAACGTCATGTCACCCTACAGTTGGAGCAGCAACACGCGACACTGCCGCCCGTGCCGGATCACTGGTTGCTGTTTGCGCCGATCAAAAATGGGCGCATCGATTGGGTAGCAGAAAAAGCCACCGAGCTGGGCGTGCGTGCACTGGGTGCGGTGCGAACGGCGCGTACCATTGTCAGTCGAGTCAATGAGGAGCGTCTGCGTGCGCATGCCATCGAAGCAGCAGAGCAAACGGGTCGCCATGATGTGCCGGATCTATTACCCTATCGCGCATTAGACGCCTGGCTGGATGACTGGCCAGCGGACCGCCATTTAATTTTTTGTGATGAAACGGGGCAGGGTCAGTCACCGCAACATGTTCTGCCTCCCCTTCGCGGTGAAGCGGCTGCCTTGTTGATTGGCCCAGAGGGAGGATTTAGCGAGGCTGAACGCACCCGCCTTCGCGCACAGCCTTTCACCACCAGCATCACGTTGGGGCCACGCATCCTGCGTGCGGATACGGCCGCAATTACAGCGCTGAGCTGTGTGCAGCTATTTATGGGTGATTGGCAGAACTAATTTCGCCTTTCTCGCTGATTGCCTGTCTTGCCGATGTGTGTGTCAGAATCCTCTGCGCGATAGGCTGTGCGTATTAAAAATAGGACCTGTAGCCAATAAATACCGAGACATGCTTGACCGAGGCCTGCATGTTTCTACCTTAAGGTCCATCATGAAAAAACATCGCCATGTTCAGTGGGGAAGGCAGATCGCATGAGCATCACGCAACGAACGGGTATTGATGAGCAGTTGCTCAGTGCATGGCAGTCGCAATCAGCATTGATTGAGGCCTGGTTTGCCGAGCAGGAGTCACAGTTGAAACGCCTGCCTTATGGTTCCGTTGATCTACGCTTTAGCGGCGATAAGCGCGTGCCGGTGGATACGAATCTGTTTCCGGCTGGTTTTAACAATCTGGATCCTGCCGCACAGGTGAGAGCGGCTGCGTCCTTTCTGCGTCACTTGCGCCATTGTTGCCCAAAATCGCGCAAGGTTCTGATTGTTCCTGAGAATCATACGCGCAACCAAGGCTATCTCGATAATCTGGTGCGGTTAGAGACCTTGCTGATGCAGGCAGGGTATAAGGTGGTTATTGGGCGGCTGGATTTAGTCAAAGGCGAGCATTTTGACTTTGCCTCCAGCGCCGGTGTTACCGCTAAGGCTGTGGCACTCTATCGTGAGGGCTCACGCTTGCTGGCGGGAGAGGACGCCTATGACGCTGATGTCATCCTGCTCAATAATGATCTAACCAGCGGCACTCCCCCATTGCTGGAGGGATTGCAGCAGCCCATCACCCCGCCATTGTCGCTTGGTTGGCATCGGCGACGTAAATCGGAGCATTTTGCATCCTACCAGCGCATCTCGCGTCAGTTTGCCGATGCGTTTGGTGTGGACGCATGGCGGATCAGTGCCGAGTTTGAGCAATGCGGGCGCATCAATTTTGCCGAGCGTAACGGTCTGGAGTGTGTGGCGCTCAATGTTGAGAAACTGTTGCATCGTCTGCGCGAGCATTATGCGGCACATGGTATTACGCGTGATCCTTACGTGTTTATCAAAGCAGATTCGGGGACCTATGGCATGGGCATCATGACGGTGCGCTCCGGTGATGACGTCATGCAGATGAATAAAAAAACACGCAACAAAATGGATGTCATTAAAGAGGGCGCTCACTCAACGGATGTGATTATCCAAGAAGGTATCCCCACGCTGGACGAGGTTGACGGCGCCTTTGCGGAGCCGGTGATTTATCTTGTCGATCATCAGGCCGTTGGTGCAGTGTGGCGAGTGAATGCTGAGCGCAGCGACGAGAATAATCTGAACGCTACCGGCATGCGATTCTCGGCATTGGCAGGCGATATACCGATACCCATGGCGCTGATCGCAAGACTGGCCATGCTGGCAGCAGCAGCTGAAGATTATGAAACGTGAGGATATGACGCGACTGGCTATTCGTCAGGGCTGATGACACGCGCGGCGGGGAACATCACGCGAACGGTGGTGCCCTCACCAACGGTGCTGGTTAAGGTCAGCTTGCCGCCATGCAGTTCAGCAAACATACGGCATAGCGGAAGCCCAAGACCGGTGCCCTCATGACTGTGGCTGCGGTGCACCTGCCCAAACACCGAGAGCGCGGTGGGAATATCCTCTTCGGCAATGCCAATACCCGTATCCATCACCCATAAGGCCAGTGATCCATTCGCCTCGCGTTTTGCCCCCACAGTGACGTCCCCTTTGGGCGGCGTAAATTTCACGGCGTTTGAAATGAGATTAATCAGGATTTGTTTGAGTTTACGCTTATCGGCAAACAGCTTCGGCAGGTTGGGGCTGACTTCCAATCGCAGGTTGCAGCCCTTGGATTTTACTTTCTCGCTCATCATGCGGATGGTTTCCTCAATGATGGCGGCCATATCCACTTTTTCTTCGACGATTTCCAGTTTTCCTGCCTCACCCTTGGAGAACTCCAGAATGTCCGTAATCAAGTGAAGCAAGTGGTTGCCGCATAGGTTAATATCCTGCATGCGCTCCTTTTGCTTGGCATTCATTGGCCCGAAATAGCCCGAATTCATCATCTCTGAGAAGCCGATGATCGCATTCAGCGGTGTACGTAACTCATGCGACATGTTGGCCAGGAATTCTGATTTGGCTTGTGAGGCCAATATGGCTGCGGCCTCAGATTCCTCGACACGAATGATTTGCTTGGCCATGGTCAGCGCAAAGAAAGAGAGCACCGAGCCAAACACCGTGAAAATAGCCAGGAATGACAGATCTTTAAAACGGTCTTGCCAGAAGGCTCGCAGGAAATCGTCCTCATCAACAATGACCGAGAGGGTCAAAGGCAGGTCGGCAATATCGCGCATGGCAATGATTTTGAGGCTGCCACTCACTTTGCGTAATTCGCTGACCGTCTCCTTGGACGCCATTTCTTTGCGATAATCCATGAGATATTGTTGCGACAGCAACGTATTGGCACGCGGATGGTTCACCCCCGCCAACAGATCGGTTCCGTCTTTCAGGGTCAGCGATAGATAACGATTAGCGCCGGAATCAATCGAATTGAAGAAATCGAGAAAATAACTGCTTTGCACCGCAGCCAGTACAATACCGCCAAAGGTTCCATTCAGCTTATTGATACGCCGTGCGGTGAGGATCAGGTTGGAGTTGAGGTTTTTGTTTTCAGCGTATGGCCCGATATACAGACCCAGCGCATTATCCTGCTCGAGGGTGGCATAGGGCAGGGAGTTACGCATATTGCGACGGTAATCCAGCCAGCCGTCGAATTTTTTATCATGGACGGCCATCTCCACTTCGCCACTATCACCCACCACCATCATGGCCACTAACTGGGGAATTTCCTCCACCCATAAATTCAGGTTGTGCACCATGTCTTTGGGCAAATGGCCACCAAACAGCAAATTGAGATACTGGCGTTCCACCGCGCGTTGCAGGGAGAGATCCACCGTAATGAAAGTGAGTTTTATCTGGTCGGCCAGAATGGTTGCCAGCCGTTCCGCATCCTTACGTCCACGCTCAATCGCCTGATCATACTCACGAAAAGCCTGATACAGGACGAGCATGCCAAACAGCAGCATAATAAAGCCGCTAAATGCGAGTAGATTACGAACACGCGGCGCTCGGCTTTGTCGGCGAAGGGTGTTCATGCCGGCCCCTGCGAGCGGTCGCATTGCATGCGCTGTGCCATCATACGGAAATATCTTGCAAATTAGACATCGGGTTAACCAAAGCTGCATTATCTAGCAGCTAGGTTAAATTAAGCCTAACAAATCTTTATAATTTCCTTTCAAAAATGATCTTTCTGCGTGTATTTCTTAGAACACGCTCTTGTGTCAGGAGATTTTGTGTCTGTTTGTGTTCGCACCGTTGCTTTTCATGGCATTGATGTCACCGATGTCGAGGTTCAGGTCCAGCTTTCCTCAGGTTTACCTGGTTTTGCGCTGGTGGGGCTGCCTGATAAGGCTGTGGCCGAATCGCGTGAGCGGGTGCGTGCGGCCATACACTCGATGGGGCTGGCGCTGCCTGCCAAGCGCATTGTGGTCAATCTCGCACCGGCCGATCTCGCCAAAGAGGGTAGTCACTTTGATTTGCCGATCGCCTGTGCCCTGCTGGTGGCGATGGGAGTGCTTCCGCCGGATGCGGTGGATGATTTTTTGGTCATGGGTGAATTATCGTTGGATGGCCGGATTCTCCCTGTTTCCGGTGTTTTGCCGGCGGCGATGGGCGCAACAGCCCGTGGTTTGGGCTTAATTTGTCCTGCCGCTTGTGGCAGTGAGGCACGTTGGGCCGGTGATTTCTCGCTTTTAGCGCCTGACTCGCTGCTCGCGTTTATTAATCATGTGAAGGGCACGCAGGTATTATCGTTGCCGCAAATCGCCACGCAAACAGCCAGTGTGCCACGGGTGGATATGGCGCACATAAAGGGCCAGCATGCGGCGCGACGTGCGCTGGAGATTGCCGCGGCGGGCGGGCATAATTTGTTAATGTCTGGCCCACCTGGCACGGGGAAATCAATGTTGGCCAGCGCCTTGCCCGGGATACTGCCCCCCATGTCCGCTCAGGAAATGCTGGAAGTGAGCATGATTGCATCTGTCGCCGGAACCTTGCCCGATGGCGGCTTAATGCGTCAGCGGCCCTTCCGTGATCCGCATCACTCGGCGTCCTTAGCGGCGATGGTCGGCGGCGGCAAACGTGCCAAGCCCGGGGAAATATCACTGGCGCATCATGGGGTGTTGTTTCTTGATGAACTACCGGAATTCCCTCGTGCGGCGCTCGAAGCGTTGCGACAACCGCTTGAAAGCGGCACCGTGTCGATTGCCCGCGCACTGGCACATATTACCTATCCCGCACGGTTTCAATTAATTGCTGCGATGAATCCCTGTCGCTGCGGTCATTTAGGCGATGCAACCTTGGCATGCTCAAAAGCGCCTCGTTGCGGCAGCGAATACCAGTCACGCCTGTCCGGCCCCTTTCTCGATCGTATTGATTTGACCATTGAAATGCCGATGATTGATACGCTCGATATGATGGCCAGACCAATGGGCGAGCCAACGGCAACTGTTGCGGTGCGTGTGGCCGCTGCGCGCGCGCGTCAGACGGAGCGTTATGAGGGTTCGCCGAACGTGCATATCAACGCACTGGCGGATAGTACATTGCTTGAGCAGCACGCACGTCCAGATGCTGCCGGTCTTGCGTTGCTTGAGGAGGCAGCGAGCAAGTTCCGCTTGTCGATGCGTGGCTACACTCGTATGCTGCGAGTGGCGCGCACCATTGCTGATATTGAGGGTGTTGCGCACGTACTGCGACCACACATAGCCGAGGCTTTAAGTTACCGATCGTTTATCCATGGACAGCACCTGCAAGCCGCCTGAGACCCTCACATCGCCTTGCCACACACGTGTCGTGGATGAACTGGCGACTTCTCTGCAACAGCTGGAAGATTCTACGCTGCGTTACAAGGACATGCAGGCCAGCCTGCGCGAATTTCTGGCCGATTATTATGTAAAAGTGGGCCCTTTGCTGTACACGCTGGATAGTTTGCGTGCACAACAACAACGCACACGACGACCTGATTCAACGCATGAAGCAAACCTGCTCAGCGATGAATGTCGTTTGAATAAGGGGGGCTCAGCGCTGAGCTCTGAGATGAAACGTCTTTATCGTGAGTTGGCCAAGACCTACCATCCGGATGGGCATATCGGGCCGTCGGAAGAGATGATGCGCGTGATTAACCACGCCTATGCCCAAAAAAATCTGGCCTCATTATGGAAGCTTTCCCTCGGCTTGAGAGAACAAACGACTGAAGATTTACAGCGGCGTCTGGAGAATATCCGGCAATCGCTACAATCCATTCAGGAGAGCGTTCACGCTTTGGAGCAATCGGCGGAATATCAGCTGATGCAACGAGTTTTTTATGCACGGCTGAGTGGGCGTGATCTCATTCGTCGTATTGTGGAGGATCTGGCGCAGGATATTGCCCGCGAGGAGCAGCGGCTACAACTGGTGCATCAGCGTGCACAGTACAGCGCACAATGTCTGGCCAGTTAATTAGAACTGATGCCTAAGCTGCGTCCGACCAGCGGTCACGCTCGCCTACCATTTGGTCCGCTAGCTTTTCCATCGCACGCATTTCAATTTGACGCACCCGTTCGCGAGAAATGTTGTAGGTGACGCTTAAATCTTCGAGCGTTGAGGGTTCCTCGCTCAGGCGACGTTTCTCGATGATATCGCGCTCACGCGGGTTCAGCAATGCCATGGCACGCTGCAAGAGCCCACGCTTTTGCGCCATTTCTTCGTTCGCGGCCAGCACCACTTCCTGATTGTCGGACTGGTCTTCCAGCAAATCAATCCATTCCTGCTTGGAGTCAGCTCCTGCTACGGCATTAAGATGCTGGTCAGACGCTGTCATGCGGCGATCCATATCAATGACATCCTGCGCATGAACATTCAGTTGCGCCGCGATTTCCTGCACTTGCGCGTCGCTCATGTCACCTTCTGTCACAATCTCAAGCTTGCGCTTCAGTTTGCGAAGATTGAAGAACAGACGCTTTTGCGCCGCGCTGGTGCCCATTTTCACCAGTGACCACGAACGCAGCACATATTCCTGAATGGTCGCCTTGATCCACCAGATTGCATAGGTGGAAAGACGGAAGCCGCGATCAGGATCAAAGCGTTTCACCGCCTGCATCAGGCCAATATTTCCTTCAGCAATCAATTCACCGACAGGCAAGCCATAGCCGCGATACCCCATCGCAATTTTGGCCACCAGACGTAAATGGCTGGTCACCAGCTTATGCGCCGCAGAATTATCACCATGCTCAAGCCAGCGTTTAGAAAGCATGAATTCCTCGTCGTGCTCCAGCACGGGAAATTTGCGAATTTCCGAGAGATATTTCTGCAGTCCGTTTTCCGGGGACAGCTCCGGCAGTGCCAGTGCTTTCATTGAGGACTCCGTAAGACTTGA
Organism: Rickettsiales bacterium; assembly: GCA_019749855.1. Classification (GTDB taxonomy): domain Bacteria; phylum Pseudomonadota; class Alphaproteobacteria; order Rickettsiales; family UBA998; genus UBA998. Next base: position 12,685 of record JAIEPI010000123.1, read on the forward strand.
GTGTCGAGAGGTGAAAATAGGGCCTTGCTTATCAATTTACAATAGCCGGTAGGAAGCAAACAAACGATCAGACGGTAGAAGTTGAATTGACTGATTGGTTTAATAAGCGGAATATACGATGCCTGAATGAGTCTGTCAACAACCGTTCTATCTATCTAATTCAGTTGATTAAGCAAGGCCTCCAAGGCGGCCATATCCGGTGGAATATCCGCAGAAAAATGCAGCATTTCTTGAGTGATTGGGTGTTGAAAGGCAATTTCCGCCGCATGCAACGCCTGACGGGGGAAGCGGTAGAAGAACTGATAGTGCTCTGTGTC
>JAIEPI010000097.1 GCA_019749855.1 Rickettsiales bacterium
CTAACCAGCGTTCAATCGCCTGTTTTTTTTCGTTATCGAGATACGGGTTTTCTCTAATCTCAAGGTACGCCATCGAGAATCCAGCGAGTAGCTGACCCATATTAAAGATGGCTTGTGGGGTTTGCATATCCGTGAGCGCGTTCGCCTGCGCCCAGCCATAAAGCCAGTCTTGTGCACAGACAGCATCGCGTGATTTTAGCGCGCCGGAGCGAACATATTTATTCGCCAGCTTGGTTGCTTTTTTGGCATATTCACGCACGGGCGCGATTGCCGCCTGATAGACGGCATAGGCTTTGGGATCACGCTTGGAATGAGTGGGATCACCGGGCACATACATGCTGTTGGTGGCTATAGAGCGCATGGGCTTTGGCGGCTTTTCGCATTGTAACTCTGCGGGCGGTTTTTTTTGGCCCTTGGGCGCCGCCGGAATATGAAAAGGAGAGGCAAGGACGGTGCTGGCATAGAGCGGGACGGGCGCGGTAGTAATAGGTAGGCTGATCATGGTTAATGTGGCCGTTGCAATACAGGCACGGCAGAAGATGGATGGTGTCATCGCTTAGTCTTCCACATCATTGGCTGAGAGGTAACCAGAACTGACCGCGCTTTTCAGCTGCTTCTTTGCATCCCTGCTGCCGGCATTGGCTGCAAGTTTCCACCAATAGAGCGCCTTCTTAGGGGATTCCTCCACGCCAAATCCTGCGGCGTATGAACGTCCCAGCTCTTCCATGGCATGGACATCACCCCCCTCCGCCGCTTCTGTCAGCCAGCGTATTCCTTCTTTCTCATTGCGCTGCGCCTTGGCCCCACGCAAGAAAAGCAGCCCTGTCTCACGCATCGCCTTGAAGGAGCCTTTTTCGGCGGCCGCCAGGTACAACTCACGGGCCCGTTTTTTATCCTGTGCCACACCTGTACCCACTACGTAAGCATCCGCAAGGTCCACCATGGCACCAATGTTGCCGGCATCTGCGGCTTTTTGTAACCATTGGGTGGCGACTTCGGTATCTTTTTCAACGCCAATACCTTTCATGTAGAGCTTGCTCAATGTGCGCATACTGGCGCTGTTTCCAGCCGCCGCGGCTTTGCTTAGCCACTGAAAGGCAAGCTCTGGGGTTGCTTCAACGCCCATGCCATTTAATAAAGCCAGCCCGATCTGATTCATATGGTGCGATGTGTCGCTGCCTGCATTCATGGCTTTTTGCAGCCATTGATTGGACTGCTCTTTCGAGTGCTGAGGAAAATCAGAATTGTTATATAAAGTCACCAATCGCAGCATGGCGCCCACATCGCGCATCTCCGCGGCTTGTTGATAATAGGCCAGCGCTTGTGCGTAATCTCCAGTATGCGCATGGCTGTCACCCAATAATCGCAAGGCCTCCATGGAATGCCCTGCTGCAGCTTTTTCCAGATATTGAAGTGCCAGTGTATGATTTTTTTTAACACCCACGCCTTTTTCATAAAGATTGGCAAGTTCCAGATACGCATGTTCATCGCCCGCGTCGGCTGCTTTTTGATACCATTTCAGGGCATCTTCGGTATTTTTAGTACCGTCTCGTCCTTCGATATTCAGGCGCCCGAGGCGGCGCATGCTAGCCGTATCACCCATTGCGGCTAATCGTGTCAGCCATTCTTGTTCCTTCGCCGGATCAATCAATGTTCCATAGCCTTGCGCGTATGCCATAATCAATGCTTTGTAATCAGAGGTAATCGTTGGCAGAATACGCAAAGCGCGGGCAAACCATTCCTTAGCGACATCATCATTCTTTTCAACAAGCTGCCCTTGTTTATATAAACGCGCGATGGTAACGCTTTTTGCAATAGGGCATGATTCCGGACTTTGCAGACGCCAACGCCATTCATCCGCCAGTTTTTTATCAGTAATAGCTGAGCCCGCCTGAGTGTAATGCTCCAGTAATATCTCCGCTGCTGATGCGGAGCCCTGATAGCCCGCCTCTGTGTACCATGTTAACGCCGCTTCTTTATCAGCATCATCTTTGGCATGGATGCGGTAGTTATTTGCCAGCGCTAACATGGCAATCGGGTTATCTAAATCAGCGGCCTGTTGCATGTAGGCGCGTCCACGTGAAAGATCGACCGGAATACCTGCTTTACCTTTTAAATAGACGGTGCCTAAAAGGCGAAATGCCTCAGAATTTTTGTAAGTTGTAGCTTCGTTGAGCAAGGCAATAGCTTTGGTTGAATTCTGGTCCAATACATCGCCGCTGATATAGAGACTCGCGAGCGATACAAGGCCTTGCGGGCGATCCTCACCGGCAGAAATTGTTTTCTCAAGCAGAGCGGCGGCTTTCTCTTTATCGGCAGGTACACCATCAATACCTGTGAGATAAATGCGCGCGAGAGCCAGCATGGTTTTACGCCCATCGAGATCAATGCCGCGCTGTAATAATTCAACGGCTTGCTCGTTGTCGCGCTGCGTGTGCGTTGACAGAAGAATGTGATGTTGAGTGAGAATGCCGTCAAAACTCCCATTCGCCACTGCACGATCCAGCCAACGCTGGGTTTTCGCTGCATCGTAATTCACCGCAATGCCACATTGGTAATTATGGTACATGGCCATCATGGCATTCTTATTGCCACGACTGGCAGCGAGACGATAAAAGCGTAGCGCTAGTCTGGGTTCGGGGGGCGTGCCGAGGCCACGTTGATACATGAGGCCCATACGCATAGGCGCTTTATCATCACCGGATTTAGCCGCTTGTTGGTAATAATCGAGTGCCTGACCAAAATCGCGTGTCACCCATTTGCCTGCTTCATAGGCGCGTCCCAGCTCATACATCACCGATGTTTCGGCGGCGGGGTGCATGGCGGCAGCGTGCAGCCATTTCATGGTGAGTTCATTGTTGGCTACTGTGCCGTAATCACCACGATAAATACGGTGCAATAGATACATTGCATCAAATGAATAGCGCTCGGCGGCCTTTTCCAGCCAGGGCACGCCCTTTAGCACGTCCTGCTTCACATAATCCCCGAACACATAACTGAATCCCAGATTATACATCGCTTCGGACGAACCAAGCGCAGCGGCCTGTTCCCACAGCGCCTGCACTTTGGCACGATCTGCTGGTACGCCGGCGCCGCGTTGATAAAGCTTTGCCAACGCATTGATGGCACTGGTATTTCCTGTCGATGCAGCCGTTATCAACCATTTTGCTGCGGTTGCCTCATCACGCTGGACAGTTTCGCCACGCAGATAAAGCAAGCCAAATGCCGCCAGCGTGTCGCAGTCCCCCTCAGCCAACCGCTCCAAAAGCATGTTTTGGGCAAGTGCTATGTATTCATTGGCTGATTCCGGTCGCGCGGCTTCAATTTTTTCATTTTTTAGCAGAACAGCTAACGCCAGTGCTGCGGCAGGGTTTTGCGCGGCAGCATCACGCGTGTAGGCATTGGCGGCTTTGGTAAATTCACCCTCTTTTTCATAGATATTGCCTAGGGCAAAGCCAGCGCCGCGTTGAGAAATTTTGAGTGCTTCTTCATAGGCTTGTTTTGCCAGAACACTATCTTGCGCCGTACCCAGACCTTGGGCGTAAGTCTCGGCTAACATCAGCAATGCCGCACCACGATGCTTGCCAGGTTTTTGTGTGGCAAGCAGGGCGAGTTGGTGCGCTAAGATCGGATTAGCCGGCTGCGCCGCACTGCCTTTAAGATATAATCGACTCAATACCGTCAGTTCTCTGCCGCTCAAAGGGCTTGATTTTCCATCCCAGCCATTCCACTGATGTGTGTCACGCTGCAATGATACGCGTGGTTTACACAGCTTGGTGTAATCCACCTGCGGCGGCAGCAGAATCGGCAATGCTGCCTCCTGACTCGCTGCAAATGCGCCTGAATGCGTCACCAACATGCTGAGGCTAAATCCGGCACAAAGAGTGAGCGCGCGCCAACTTCTGCGTGTCATCGCCATACCTTCGATTCAGTCAGGATTTGCATGTTGCCCATTAAAAATCCTAGCCCTTAGCGCTTAATGTCATTTTTAGCCATGATTGCTTTTGCCGCATCTGCCTGCCCTACCAGAACAAAGCTCACCCCAGCGCGACGTTTCAATTCTACCGCAGGAAATGCCTGAACCGTTTTGCCTTCATGGGTGATGGCCATATCAACGGTGAGTGCATTCATTTCGCGGTGCTGACCATTTTGCGGGCTGACATTGGCAATGATATCAACATTCTGCTTGGTCGCATGCAGGCTGGCTTTCGGTATATCTGAAAAATTATAAAAATACACATAGGCTTTGGAGGGATTCTCAATGATGGCATCCTTCAACGTCACGACACTGCCTTGTTGGGTCACGGCGATCGTGTAGTATTTCCCAGCTTCTATCGTAAGGGACGGGCGGATGTTTCCAGCCTTAAAGGTCTGTGCGCCTTGCTTCACCACCTGATAAGGTGAGATGGCCGGATAGGCGAGTTTCGTGTATTTGGCATCGCCAATGCTTGCTGTTTGCTCACTGCCGGACTGTGCGTTGAGCACGCGTACGAACGCGCCATCTGCGGGTGGCGCTGGATCATAGAGCTGCTGATCGTTAGCGGCTGCGGGCATGGCGAGCAGAGCGCCGAGCCATGTGAGTGCAATAATCGAAAGTGGTTTCATTGGATTACCTCTGTCATGTTAACGTAAAAGTATTCTGTTCTAAGTCTTTGAAGTAAATATATATTTATTGCTCGGCCTGCGTTCTTTTTGTTTCTTCGCCGGTTGCTTTTGGCGCCTGACATAACCGTACTTCCATTTCAGCATTGGTATTAGGCATACCATCAATCGAGATGGCCGTTAGATTGCCCTCAATTTCATCAGAAAGCTCAACGAAAAAACGACCGGAATTGTCAAAATGCTGGCTACGATCTACTGTAAACCATTCACCATCCTCATCGTCATAATCCATCTGCAACGTAAACTTTGCCAGCCCAAGATTGCTGCTGGTCAGATAAAGATAATACTGATTGCCCGTAACCTTTTTCTCTGCCGGAACACTCAGTAGGGACGTCGCGGCTCCGTCCTTAATTGAAATTTTGTTACTTGCCAAGGCGTTCTCAATAGAGCAGGCGCCGTGTGTGGCAGGAATCAGTTGGCGAAACATGATGAGAGAAGCTTCACTAATGTTATTGAGACTTGGCATTTCCCATATCAGGAAAGGGGGGTGTGCGGTTTCAAATGCAGGTGAGGAGACGAATGAAACAATGGCATTAAACTGTTGCCCTGCAGAAATAGCGCGGTTGGCGATCTCAATGCCTGAAGCGCCCATCAAAAAGCCGTCAAAGTTAAATTCAGTGATAGCACTGAAGCTGGAGCCGACTAAAACCGCCGGTTCGCTTTGTGTGCTATCACCAAACAAGTCGTCGGGGTTATCCTGTGCCACGCGTTGTGTTTCGAAGCGCTCCAGTGGTTCCGCAGGTGTTTCATCACTGCATAGACGTTGAATTTCCAGTGCCATGCTAGGCTTCCAGCCCGAGTCACCCAACTTTTTTGTTTGAAATTCTGCGGGCTTCAGGGCGGCGAATTGTTTCGTTTTCTTCATGGTCTCAGCGATTTTTTGTGCTACGGCACGCGCGCCGTAGGGCGTCCAATGGTGATCACGTTTAAAGAAAAAGAATTGATCCGCAGGCATATCCTGAGGTGGAGGCGTTGTTTTGAGCAGGTTTGGCACCAGTACGCCTGCCTCTCTCAATGCACGCGTGACCTGACGGTAGCTACGCAGACTTTTTTCAACATCAAATCCTTGTTGCAAGGGATCGGTCTCGTCCAAATACGCATGCGCGATCGCGGCGCGTGGCGGCACGGGGGCCAGAATCAAGGCGGTGCCCCGCTGTTGCAGTGATGTGGCCAGACGAGCAAACAGCCCCTGCGTTTCAGCGGTGATCAGCAAGGGTGATTGCAAGTCGCTTTTGATGCGGTAAAACCAGCCCTCACTGCCCTGAACCATTTCATCGAGTGATATTTTTTCTTTATTCAACAGGTCAGGACAATTGAAGGCAGGCCCCGCAAGCGCAGGACAGGAGATGGCGCCAATGATAACTGCAACACAAAGGCTTAGGTCGCGCAGGTGCATGAAAAAGGATGTATTCATAGTCTCTATGACATACTGGGCGATTGGGCATGGGGCAAGCATCGCCTGACGAAAAGTGGAAAATCTTTTGCATCGAGCGGTTATCGCGGATTTTTTTCAACAAATTGAATGCCGTCTCTAAGGTGTTGCATGCGTGTTACTTCGCCTGTCATCATCATTTTTACCAAGTGAGCGTTGTTTTTCCACTTGACTCACACGACGATGTGCCTAATGTCCACTTTCTTATCCCGTGGGGGCGTAGCTCAGTTGGTAGAGCACCTGGTTTGCATCCAGGGGGTCGCGGGTTCAACTCCTGTCGCCTCCACCATTTATTTTCAACCTATTCTTGGCCTCAGAGAATCTGCCTCTGATAAGGAAATCAGCGCAGTTCTAGGTTTCTGATTTGAATAATGCCGCTCGCCTCACCAAAGAGGAGTGGATTTCACCAAACATCATAAAATCCAAGGCTTTTGGAGAGTTCTATATCAGTTCGACTCAAGTTTGGTGACTGAAGTGAGGCTATTAAAGTGCTGGTTTTGAAATTAAAAGCAGCTATTATTCTTACTATAGTTAGGTAAGAAAATGGCAGAAATAGATTTAACACAAGGTGAAGCAGATTCTCTGTTTGCAATGGAGAAAGTTAGTGCTGACGCCACAGAGTGGGATATGCCCGACCTTGGCGGCAGTGTATCTGTGCCATTAGTTTCATTCGATAAAAAAGAACATTTTCTTTTAGACGTAAGCAAGGGCCGAATAGACTTAAAGCGGCAGAAATATCAAAATCGAGCACGCGAGATTATCGTTCTTGCTCGTCTCGACTTAGGTAGTCCTCATAGAAATCCTGACGGCCAAGAAGTTGGCGTTCCACATATACACCTCTACAGAGAGGGTTATGGCGACAAATGGGCGTTTGCTTTGCCAGCAGGGGTATTTTCAAACCTCAATGATTCATGGGAAGTGCTTACGGATTTCATGAAATATTGCAATATTACTAAAGCTCCAAACTTTAAGAGGGGGCTATTCTCATGACCGCTAATGTCGAAGCATTGATTGATAGCTACTATAGATGGCTAAAGGATAAAACGGCGTGGAAACAACTCAAAGACTGGGTTGAAATTACCACACCTTATCTTGATCGCCACAATGACTACATACAGATTTACTTAAAACAGGATGGTAATGACTATATCCTCACGGACGATAGCTATACCATCGATGACCTTAAACAATCTGGGTGCACTCTTGACTCTCCAAAGCGTCAAAAGCTATTGGAAATGACATTGAATGGTTTTGGCGCACATAAAAAAGACGATGAAATCTTTATCAAAACCAGCCATCAAAATTTTGCTCTGAATAAACACAATCTCATTCAATCGATTCTCGCGGTGAATGATATGTTTTATTTGGCTAAGTCTAATATAGCCAATCTGTTTTTCGAAGATGTCCAAATGTGGCTTGAATTATCTGATATTCGATTCCTCGAAAGAGTGCCATTTATCGGTAAATCTGGATACACACGGCATTATGACTTTGTAATTCCCAAATCACGAAATGCGCCTGAGCGTATGATTCAGACAGTCAACAACCCTAACAAACAAAAAGTAGATGAACTTGCCTTTAGTTGGTTAGACACAAGAGATGCTCGTGCGGAGGATGCAAAAGCATATGCTTTCGTCAATGACAATGAAAAGCCAGTCCCAGAAAGTTTTAAGGATGCTCTGCGCAGTTATGACATTACTACTGTTCCGTGGAGTCAAAGAAGCCGCTTTACTCAAGAATTAGTAGCGTAATCAGCTTCCGCCCTCTGCTTCGCCCACATTGTTTGACACGCTTTCCAATTTTCCTGACCTTGGTGCATGGTAGTATTAAGCCACGCCATCGCCTCAATGAATTTTGGCAGGAAGTTCGATTCAAAGTTCGATCTTAGTCCGCTTGGCTCCACCATTTTACTCCCCGATACTTAGTTATTTGCACCTCTCCGGCCTTGTGCGGCCCAGTGAGGGCGGTTATTAAAGCAAACGATATCTGACTGCGCCATGCAAAAGATTGATTTAACAGGGCTGTTGTTATTTGGGCGCTTGGGTGAGCTGAGAATCAAAAATGGGTGAGTGAGAACTCGACGCGTTGCTCAACATTCTGCCAGTCGCCGCTAAACTGCTTCAGCTTGTCAAAACGCGTGCCCAGCCCCTCGCGGTTAGCGACCTGAATGGCAAGCCCTGGGCGGGCGTTGGCTTCCAGCAGCATGGGGCCTTTGGTGCGATCAAGGACGATATCCGCGCCCAGCCAGCCAAGACCGGTGATGTCGTATAGCTTGGAGGCCATTTCGAGGATTTTTCGCCAGTTGGGAATCTGGCGGCCAGAAATGCTACGGCTGGTTTCGGGGTGATTATCCATGAACTTGCCACCGGACACCCCGTGCAGCGTAATGCCATCGCGCATGGAAATGCCAACACCAATACCCCCTTTGTGCAGGTTGGCTTTACCGTCCGAGGCGCGGGTAGGCAGGCGTAGCATCGCCATCAATGGGATGCCGCGATAGAGGATGATGCGCAAGTCCGGCACGCCGCGGAAGGTGATGTCATTGAAGATGGGGTCAAACTGGACCACATATTCCAGCAATACCCGATCAGACTGACCGCCCATGGCGTACATGCCTGAGAGGATATTATTGAGGTGATAGCGCATGTCACCACGTGACATGATCTCGCCACTGGCTTTCTTGAAGCCCGATTCCACAATGTCGTCCACCACGATGATGCCACCGCCGCCACTGCCTTTCGATGGCTTCACCACAAAAGAGCGATGCGGGGCTACCAGTTGTTCCAGCTGCTTGGCCTGATTTTGAAACTCGATGACGCCGTAAAGCTCTGGGGTGGGGATGCCGGCGGACTCCGCCAGACGTTTGGTCTTTAGTTTGTCATCTACTAGCGGATAGAGTTTGCGCTTATTTTCTGGAAAAATAAAATCCAGATTGCGCGCATTAATACCAATGATTCCGTTCTTTTTGTATGACCAGGGAAACATTCGCTATGCTTTCTTTTTACGCTCAAGCTCCATTTGCAGCGCCTTGAAGCGGAAATACTCGGTGAGCTTGTAGCCATTATATCGACCCATCAGTAGCGTGATCGAGAGCACCACCAGCAGGAGTTCCGGAAACGCAAAGAAAATATGATTCAGTGTTTCCTGATACATAATGAGGTAGCTGAGAATCGCAGAAAAAAGACTGCCAATGGAGGTTTTAATGGCGGTTTTAGCGCCATACTCGTCCCACATGAGCGAGATGCGCTCGATGGTCATGGTCAAAATGACAATCGGGAACAGCGAGATGGACAGACCAATCACCATGTTGAGATTATTGGCGACCATGGTCACCATGCTCAAGATCAATACCACCACCGTCAGTACAGACGCCAAACGGGGGACTAATAGCAATTGCAAGCGGGCAAAATAAGCGCGCACGAGCAACCCGAGCGCGACAATGGTCACAAAAAGAATAATGCCGTTCATCAGACCGGTTTCACGAAACGCCAGCGCCACCAGAACGGGCATGAACGTACCAAACGTGCGAATGCCGACAAACTGACGCAGAATAGCGATCACCAATCCACCGACGGGAATCATCAACAAAACCTGAAACAGCAACTGGCTTTCGAGTGGCAGGTTGTAAAATGAAAATTTCAACAACACATCGGCAATTTCACCGCTTTTCCAAATGGCACGCGTTAACGCTTTATCGGTGTTTTGACGCACGGATAAGCCGACATCCAGCTTGCGAAGGCCATCAGCGCTATAGAGCGTGTCATCACCAAACCACCAGACAAGGTATTTATCGTCCAATCCAAAGCGGAAGGAGAGGGGATCAATCGATTGCCACTTTCCCTCAACAAATACATCCAGCCAGGCCTGCAAACGAGTATTGCGCTGATCGGTGGTGAGGTGAATGCCATGCACCGTGCGTGTCGGGATATTGTTGGCCTCAATCAGAATTTGTGCCAGACGGACGCGATCACTTTGCAGATGCAACGCGTCATTAATGACGCCGAGGCGATCATCACCGCCATTCTCAACCAGCTTGAGAATCTCACGCACATAAGAGCGCTCATCAGCGGAGCGCGCCCGCGCTTCCTCGACGACCGCATCAATACCAATTAGCAACGGGTCTTCCAGTGGCCCCGCGCCCACAGGAGGGCGATTTCCGGGTGCGTAAGGCGATGTCACGGGGGGGCGGGTGGATGGCGGTGCCACATCCGCTGGCGAATCCAGCTCATAAACCATCGCACGATAAAAAATTGCTTCATTACGGTCTATCTGACGCTTGGAGAAGGTGACGTTACGATTGCCATCTTTGGTGTGCGCATCAATTTCCTCGCCAAAGCCACTGGCAACAAATTTCTCTTCCACAATCGCGTAACGGTTGGAGTTGCTGGGCGGAATATGCAGCTTCAGGGTCGCCGGATTTTCACCTTTGGCATTGCGCCAACCCGCAGTCACATTCATTCGCGCTTCCACGTACCAGCTATTATATGTTTTATCAGGCGTGAGCGGAAACTCCAGCCGTGCGAATTTATAATAAAAAATGCCAAACGCAGTGACGGAAAGAATGGTCGCTAAAATAATGACGTGCAGGGTGCGCATAAATCACAGCAAAGTAGGAGGAACATCAGGATTTCGATTGTTTCTTGCGACATGAGGCTTTGGCAGTGAGAGTTTGCGCTGCATCCACCACCAAACGTCCTTTCTCAAGCATGTTACGACCGATTAATACCGGATAGATGAAACGGTCACGAACTGCAAGATTAACTTCGTCCTCAATGACATGTCCCGCCAGACAAAACCGCATATGCACCACTGGTCGTCGAATAAACCCAGCATTGCCTTTTCGCTTAATACGCACCCATCGTATAATGTCTCGCTCCAGTGTTTTTTTTACGCCCTTGGCGTCCGGCACCATGAAAATGATTCGACCGACGGCGCTGTGCAACGCGGGTTTTTTGCTACGTTTGTTTTCTTCGATGATCTTATCAGTGTATTCCACCACATCAATGATATCCGCACCGAGTGATGACGTTTTTGCCCCTGTATCCAGTTTTGCCTGAAATTTTGAATCAAGGGATTCCAGATAGACGTTCTCCACCCAACCAACGACGATTTTATCGTCTTTTTGCTCTTCGGCATGCACGGGAAATAAGGCGAATGACCACAAAAACAGGCTAAGAATCAGTACATATCCGGACATAGATTGAAAGACAAAAGGCATAACTCGCACATTGTTAAGTTGCGAGTGAGGTCATAGTGAACCTGCTGTCTCTTCGCAAGGGCAATATTGTGCGAATGGAACAAGAAATTCACCCAAAGATTCAATCATGAGATTGGCGCAGGTCGCATCTTATTGATCGCTTCTTGATCAGCCATACATGTATGGCCCACAGTAAACTGATATGACGCGCGTAATACTCCATCACATCCGGACCTTCTAAATGCCGTAAATTAATAAGGAGAGCGAGATGATCCATTTCATTGAAGCAGACGAAGACGTACTCCCCGATTATAGCGAGCTGGACGATAATGACGGGCTAAAATCACTCTTTGATGAGGAGTGTATCAGCTTTGATCAAATGCGACATGCGCTGGACCAACCGTTCGAATCTGACGCAATTCCCGATGTAGATTCCCCTGAGATAATCGCACGAAATCTTGAGGCGGTATCACATGTTTTCCATTATTAATCTTTATTTGATGAGGTAATTTTATGCGCAGTAAATCAATCAAAATTATAGATGAAATTACACCTGACATTGGTTTGAAACCAACACAGCGATCAGAAATAGCGCAGCATTTGGAGACACTTCTAGCAACCACTTATGTTCTGTACCTCAAGACACTTTATTATCACTGGAATGTGACCGGCCCTCACTTTTTCTCGTTACATACTTTCTTCCAAAGTGAATATGAGGCGCTTCATAAAGCAGGAGATGCTTTGGCGGAACGTTTGCGTGCGCTTGGCCATATGTCGCCGGGCACGACCGCGGAATTCCGTGAACTATCTACCATTCAGGAGGATGAGGCATTGCCAAAAAGCGCTCAGGAAATGGTTCAAAATCTTTTGCATGATAATGAGCACGCATCGCTCACTGCCAGAAAAGTATTGGAAAAGGCGCAATCCCTTCATGATGAGGTGACAGCGGATATGATGATTGCGCGCATGACGTACCATGATAAAGCGGCATGGATGTTGCGCTCGACTCTCGCTTAAAAAGCGACACACCGATTTCGCCAACGACAAAACATTTATTAATGGAAAATTTATGAGATAATCCCCAAAAATTAAAATATAAACATAACATAATACAAATTAATGGGGGAATACGGCGATGCTAAAGAGAGTTGCCGTATGCATCGATTCTAACATCGGCACTCCAATTCTTTTACGCGCGGCGCAGCGTAAGGCACAGTACTTGCGTTTGCCATGGGTGGCGATTTATGTGGAAACACCTCGTTATCATCAGCTGGGTGATGAAGCACGGGAACGATTGCTGCGTTTTATGACGATGGCTGAGCAGATGGACGCAGAGCTGGTGCACCTGTCGCATAAAAGCGCAGTGAGCGCGGTTGTCGATTATGTAGCAGGAACATTCGGTGGTGACGCGCCGATTTACCATGTTATTGCAGGGCGGATTGTCGGGAATGGGTTTCTTTCCTCGCTGCGGCCTGGTTTCGCACAGCGCGTGGCCTTTCGTTTGCGAAGGCACTGTGAAGTTCATATTATTCCGCTTCATCATGAGGCAGGGACTCGTCATTGGCACTTAATATCTCGCCAAAGCAGACTGCGACTTAAAGAAGCGTTTGTGGTTGTGGCAAGCGTGGTAGGCGGCATGGTGCTGTGCGAGCTGTTGGCACATCTTCTGTTGATGTATGGGATCACTCTCAGGTCCGTCAACGTCACAATGATATTCCTGATGATTTGCACGTTTATAGCTGTGAGGTTTGGGTTTCTCGCTTCAGTCTTGGGCTCTTTGCTCAGTATCATGGTCTTGATCTATTTCTACACC
>JAIEPI010000138.1 GCA_019749855.1 Rickettsiales bacterium
GCGCCAGCACCATCACCGCGACGGCACGCCCTAAGGGAGGGTTTTAAAAATGGTTATGAACCCATTGCATGATCCGCAATTTATTAATGTTCCGGCATTTGGATCGACGATTCATTGCTTTGCGATGGGGCAATCTTTGGCGTCTGGCTTGGTGACTTCGCAGCAAACAGGTCTGCCGGTGGGCCGTGATATTTTCATTGCAACCCTTAAAGCACTGGGCGTCACCGCGAGCTTAACGGGCGCTGCCAACGGTGGCTCCTATGCGGCGCTCACGAGCGCTGATGTGGATGTGTGGGGTACAACCTCCGCAGCCAGTCCGTTTGTCACGGTGTCCGGCTCACCGGTGGTCACGGTGACTTCTGCCAATCACAATACGCGGGTGGGTGCGCTAATTAACATCACCGGCGGTGCGGCGGTCGGGGGAATCACGCTTTCTGGTAATTATCGCGTCACAGCGATTGTAAACTCAAATAGTTTCCGCATCACGCACAGCAGTAACGCGAGCAGCGCAGCAACAGGCGGCGGCTCTCCCACGATCACGCTATATAACCCTGAGTTCTGGTGGAACAACGCGGACAATACGCCAGGACCAATGTTGCTGGATGCATATGCCATCATTGACGCTTCTGGGAGAGTTCCTAGTTTCGTTATCTGGGCGCAGGGTGAGGCTGATTCTTTTCAGATGCCGGTGCCAACCACGGCAGCGGAGCATAAAAGATGCTGCAAGGCTATTTTTGATGCGCTGCGCTCACGCTATGGCGCGCAATTGCAGGTCTGCATTCAAGGCTCACCGGCACGGCGATCATCGTTCAACAAAAATCCTAACTATCAATTAATTAGGGAAAACAATAATGCGCTGGTGGCTGAGAATCCCGATTGGATTTTCATTGGCGGCAATACCTTCACTGGTAGTCTGTTTGATTCCGTGCACCCTAATGATGAGGGTTATTTGTCCGCGGGCAAGGGTAATGCGCTGGCCGTCGCCAAGCGCCTTGGCGTCATATCCGGTGGTCATCGCGGCCCTGTTTTGGCGTCGGCGGCAAAGGTTGCCAATACCATCGAGCTTACTTTCACGCATGACGCGGGAACCGATTTTGATAAAAGCACCTATAACGCAACGGGTGGCTTGGCTAATTACATGACGGTGATCGAGGCGGGTGCAATCCTCACGCCTGCCAGCGTCACCCATACGGGCACTGACAAAATTATCTATACACCCACAACCACCCTCGCTTTTGATTCTGAGGTGTATTTTGGTTATGACGCGATGCTCTCGCCTGACTTTTCGCAACCATTGGATGTGGCGACAATCCCATTTGATAATGCTGTTTTTCCACAGCCAGTTGCGCCACAGCGAATAAGCCTGCCTATTGCAGCCTTCAGCCCATTGCTAATACCTAATCTGCATGCGTGGTTTGATGCCTCCGACGCAGCCACAATCACAGCATCGGGAGGATTGGTCAGCCAGTGGAATGACAAATCAGGCAATGCACGTCACGCTACAGCGGCAGGCGCGGCGCGTCCGGCGATTCAGTCGGCAGTGATTAATGGGCTGGATTCGCTCTATTCTGATGGTGCCAGCGGTGTTGGGATGACATTTCCCCATGCCCTGACCAATACGAGCAACATCACCGCCTTTTTGGTGTTCCGCGCCAATCCGATCGCTGATCCCACGAGCAGCACACAGAATGGACTGACAGCCATATCCTCCATCAATGGTGTGACCAACTGTTACATCGGATTCCGCCAGACATCTAACTCGCATGGAGTGGTGCAGGGGCTTGTGGGTGGCACCGGCCTGACGCTTGGTAATGGCTCCAGCTACACCAATGCACGGGTGTATTCTGGCAGGATTGGCGCATCAAATGCAGCCGCATGGCACAATGGAACGCAGCGCTTTAATGTTGCACGTGGCGGCGGACCTTTCACCGTCAACTCAACTGGCTCCATTTTTAACGAGGCTCCAATCAATGCGGCGCGTGCGGCTGTGGGCTGGATACCTGAGGTGCTCTATTTTGCGAGAGAGCTGAGCGACATCGAGCGCCGTCAGGTCGAGGCATATCTTATCAATAAATGGGGTGTTGTATGACGCCTGAACTGTTGCTCATCCTCAATGACATATCACTTATAGCGGTGGTGGTGAGTGGTGTTTTGGCGATCGGCTTGGGAGACTGGGACGCGCTGCGCCTCAAGTTTGCGTGCGTCGTTTTCTGCACGGCAACGGCCTTATGGCTTTTGATTGCTATGTTTTTGCTTAATCGAGACGAGTTTTGTGGGATCACCTCGGTGTATTGCATTTCCGGTGGCGCCTACCATGTGGCACGTAACATCATTATGACTGGCTTTAACCTTGCTGCCGCACGTGACGCCATGCACCTGCGTTGTGGTGACAGGAGGCGCGCAGGTGGAAAGTGAAATGAAAAGTCTTGAGGTGGTCATTGGGTTTTTGGGAATCAGTGGATTGGCTGCTGCCAGTCGCACCGCCATATCACCGGACGGGCGTGGCTTGCGTGGCTTCTGTCGTCGTTACGTGATGGCGGGGTTCGCAGGCACGGTCACGGGCTTGCTGATTCAGGACCTTGCGCTCAGCGCTCCAACGCAAGGCGGTATCATCGGCATCGCCGCATTCGTGGCGGATGACCTTTTGCTGGTGCTGGTGGCAGTGGCGGCGCGGCTGCGTGAAGATCCCACGGCGATTATTGATTACATTTTTAAAAGAGGTGGCAAATGAGCATTATTGAAGCCGATCATTATTCGCTGCTTGAGGGTTTACCAGCATGGCGCTGGCCGAATTTTAAACCCTCAGAGCTGGCATGTGAGGGCACGGGCAAGCTGCTGCTTGATATGGATGCGCTGGACCGGTTGCAGTTTCTTCGCACCGCCATTAACACGCCGCTTAAAATAAACTGTGGCTATCGTTCGCCGGAGCATAACGAGGCTTTGATTCGAGCGGCGAAAACGCCTAAAGAGCGTCCAGCCAAAAACTCACTGCACATGCAGGGCAAAGCGTTTGATGTCAGCATCCGCGCTCAGTTTTTCAAGGGTGACCCCAAGCGGCTTTATGCTCTGGCGAAGCATTTTGGTTTCACCGGTTTTGGATTTTACAGAACATTCCTGCACATCGATACAGGCCGCGCGCGGGAGTGGGGAACGCATAAAGGGTTGTATGTATGATGACACTCTTATCGGCGGCAATCAATTATCTACCCACGCAATGGCTGACGCAGCATTGGCGTTTTCTACTTGAGGTGATCGGCATTCTGCTTGCGGTGTTTTTCACTTGGCAGGTTGCCGGATGGCGACTGGATGCCGCCCTCAGCGAGCAGAAGCAGCTATGCGAGACAGCTCGAACAAATGCGTTTGATGCGGCAGCGGCGCACCTCCAGGCGGAACAGGCAAAGGCGAATGTGGTGGGTGCGGAGTTAGAAAAAGAATTGCAGAAACAGCGCAGCACAATTCACAAACTGAATGGAAAGATCGCCAATGAGATACAGACACAGCCTGTGTACCGTGATTGCCGTCCTACTTTTATCGGCCTGCACGGACTCAATGAAGCCGTGGCCGCAGCCAATCGTGGGCGCTGAGCCGCCAGCCAATGCTTTAAGTCAGTGCCCTCCTCTGGAAGCTATCGACAACCAGGCGGACATGGGCGGCCTATTGCAATACACTTATGATGTGGTGCAGAAATATGGCGAATGCTCAGCCCGTCATGATGCGCTGATCGAGTTTAATTCGCAGCACTAGCCAAGGCCGCCAATAATTTCCGTGCCTCGCTTACATAATCATGCCAAGCATAATATCCCGCATCTGGCCCTTGCCTGTCAGGATCGATGCCATCCGCTTCACACAGCTTCCGTGCGCGCTGCTCAATTTCGGTCATCTCTTCGGCATTATACTTCATGACGGCTTCCTTCCCTCTTCATACTCCTCGCGGCGATCCATGCTGTTATGGATAATCAGCCCTTCTTCCTCGGTCGGCTTGCACCAGCAGGGCTTTCCATCTGTATTATGCGGCCTGAAATCGTTGAGCGGGTAGACATGGATGGTCGTATTCTTATCGCTTCCCATTGCGCCCCCACACATAAACATCATACTTGCCAGTTTCCTCCAGTGCCGCTCCGTATTTTGCATAAGCAATCTGGCTCAGATGTACTTGCATTCGCCCTGACGAACCTTTTTCGGCCAGAAGCGCATCGGCGCGGGCGGCGGCATCTATCATTTCATCGGCGGTCGTTTGGTTAGTCATTGGCTTTCTCCTTTTATCCACACTTCGCCGCCAGTGGTTGTAAAATTTGTTTCCGCCATTCTTTCATGTGAATCGCCTGACCTAAACTTTATCCTTTCCTCTGCGTACCACCATAGCGCTGTGTATGCCTCTCCCCATCCAATGCCCTGACCCTCAATCAGAGCGAGAACATCTTCCTTTGTCTTTTGGCATCTTAAGGTATTGGCCGTTTGGTTGGTCATGACTGTTGCCCTTTCCTGACTCTCTGTATGCGGGCATGAATGACTGAATCTTCTGCTCGCCGCATCATCAGTACGTGTGCGAGGTGCTGAATTTCCTCTGTCGGAGACATAGGCTTTCCAATCCGATACTCGGTCGTTTTTGTGTCAGTCATCTGGTTGCTCCTTCTTGGCTCTCCGGCGCTTCGGCAATTCAAAATCGGGCAATGCCTCATCTGACAGCGCCAGCGCCCTGTCCGCCTCGCTCAACTTGTTGAAGCGGGCGTAGTATCCCTGAGCGGTTTTCTTGGTTTTGTAGCGGCGGTTATGGGTCTTCAGAATGTCTTTCATCACCCCTTCATCACGATAGACGTAGCGATAGGCCTCCAGCACGTCACCGTGACTGATCTCCATAGGCCGACCACCTAGGCGCTTGTTTCCCCTTGCCGTGGCAAGCCCTGCCTTAGTGCGGTCACTCACCAGCATCACCTCAAGCTCTGCGAATATGAGGCCCATGTAGAACATGACCTTGCCCATAGGGGTGTCCATGTTCGCCGCCAGTCCATCCAGTGAGATGATGGATACGTCACGCTTCGCAAGGTCTGTTGCCGTTTGTATTCCCTCCATGACATTGCGGGAGAGCCTGTCGATTTTCCAGACGACAATTGCATCACCAGGCCGTGCATCTTTCAGTAGGGCTTGCCAGCCCTTGCGGTTCATGTTCCTGCCGGTGGCCTTGTCCTCATAAATATCAAGCGGGTTTACGCCGTATTTAACGAGCGCCTCCTTCTGAAGGGCAAGGTCTTGGTCGTCCTTAGAAACGCGCACATAACCAATAAGGTGGCGATGCGGTTTTGTTTCAGTCCTGTTTTCTTCTTTACTCATGAAACAAATTTCTTGGTGGGTTATTTCACTAGTTAGTTGACACAATGTAACGAATGTTTTATGGTGAGTCAATAACAACAACTAACCGGACATTGGAGAGAGGACGACTATGCGGCATCACGGTCTAGAACGTGACGTAACGCCTGCTGCCAAGCAGGGGCCAGCGGCCTATGGTGCGGCGGTGCGGCTCTGCCGATTACCCGCCTCTCCTGAAAATTTAAACTAACGGACAAATGGCTATGGAAGCT
Source organism: Rickettsiales bacterium (assembly GCA_019749855.1). Lineage (GTDB taxonomy): Bacteria > Pseudomonadota > Alphaproteobacteria > Rickettsiales > UBA998 > UBA998. The sequence continues at coordinate 5,577 of JAIEPI010000138.1, forward strand.
GCGCAATTAGAAAAACTAGCTGTTGAGGGTATTCTGCGGCGTGAGGCTGCGGAAAATCTCGGTGTGTATGCACAGCAGGTGATTGGCGGTGATGGCGCTCACGAAGTGCGTACCGAGCGCATGAATGGCTGGAATGAGTGCGTCTTTGCCGTCGAAAAGAACTACGCCACGATCAAGGCATGGTTGGATGCTCTGCCCGAAGAAGTTAAGCGCAGCGTCACCAGCCTCCTAATTGAAGGCAAGGTGGACTTGTTCGTCGAGGACGGGCAATGCGGCCTGCACGTGAACTGCAATGACCTATTTGGCTGGGGTTGTGCGGATTCCGAGGAAGTGGAGCTTGATGACCTCGCCTCATTTCAGGAGTGCCTGACCCTAGTGCCGAAGGGCGGCATTGATCTTTGGGTGTGCCGTAAGCGTCAAGCGCGTCCGCAGGGTGCAGTCTATAGCTACTACGACAAAGAACATTGGCCCCTGTTCGATGCTTGTGGGCCGGAGCGTGAAATCGGCTTCGGGAATCCATACAAGCCGGGCGAATACAAATCTTCAACTTAACGGACGACCTATGAAAACTACGCAGCAGGTAGCTAGAGAGGCCATGATAAAACATGGTGTCTCTTCGCGAGAACTTTCTGATGAAATGAAATCACAGGGGCTTTGTGCAGGGCGCGAACAAGAGGTGATTGATCGCCTTGTTGATGGTGGCCCTCTTGCGATGGGATTAGCCCTAGCGTTGTTTGGCATCATTGGGCGCCAAAGCTATCTACCAAAAACCATTCACTGAAACGGACGAACTTATGACCCCTGACCAGAAAGAACTCGCCCGTCGTGCTCTCGGCCTGCCAAATAAGCAAAAGTGGTCTTATCGCAGGCACTTCGTGGTTGGCCCAGGCAGCGAGCACTACGAAAGCTGGATGGCTATGGTTGCCGCAGGGGAAGCCACCCTGAGCGGCGATGATCTATTTCATCTGACGCGGGCAGGGGCGCATGCGGCGTTGGAAAAGGGTGAGACGCTTTGCCCTGAGGATTTTCCTGAAACTGAACTAACACTTTAAAGGCTGCCGCCCCCTAATCCGCCCAATCAAACTCCTTAGGCGTTGCCAGCGGTCACTCCTCAACCTCTCCGCCCTCAACCTTAACACTGGCATGCGGCCCCTTTATCGTTGCCTCCTTGCCGGTGTGCGCGTTATAAACCGCAGTCAGTACGATCACCGCGAGGGCCAGAGCGATGCCTAAAATCTGGCAACCGGCGCACGTGTGTCCACTGATGGTTGTGGAGTCTTTTACGATTGATCTGTTGTAATACACCATATTTTTATTCTTTCTTTATGATTGCCACGCGCCTTGTGAACGCCAATGAAAATGGAGACTGTTGAACTTCAACACTCCACTTGCTAACACACTGAAACAACGTTCATCGACCGTGACGGGAATCTGCTGAAAAAGGCGGAAACGCTTTCAGGCTTCCGCGCTCATAACGCCTTGGCCGGGGGTTCAAATCCCTCTGCCCCCACCAGCCTACGCTCTGCGAGCTACGGCTCGGCAAGCCCTCGTCACGCCGAAGCTTTAGCGGAGGCGGAAGGCTTGACGGGGCGGAGATTGCAGCTAAGCGGAGGCTGTCGCGCCGAAGTTGCGAAGCAATGCAGGCGGACTATACTAGCAGCATGAAATATGTTTACATCCTGCGAAGCATCACTTTTCCTGATCGGCATTATACCGGAATCACCGATGATCTCAAAACGCGGTTAGCACGGCATAATACAAAAGAAGTACCGCATACATCCAAATATGGGCCATGGCAGCTTAAAACGTATGTTGCTTTTTCGGATGAGAAGCAGGCATTCGAATTTGAAAAATATCTTAAAACCGCTTCAGGCAGAGCCTTCGCAAAAAAAAGATTATGACCTTAAAAGTCACTCATGAAATAGCTGCTGATCTGCAGCGCGTAGAGGGTCTTTTGCAATAAATACTCAACTTATAATCGCATAAAATAATCTGCCTGATCGCATTAAAACACGTCATGCAGCAAAAACAGCATGTCGCAATGCGCTGGCTAGAAAATGCTCACAGCTAGCACATGGCGTGCGTGCGGCGTTTAAACTCCGCAGTGATATTGTGCGGAAATGCCGAATTAGGCGGCTTGCTCAAACTGCTGGCGAAGCTTACCAAACACTGAGAGAACGGTGTTGATTTCCTCTTCGGTATGCAATGCGCAGACAGAGCATCGCAGCAGGCAGAAGTTGGTGGGTGTGGCAGGCGGCAAGGCAAGGTTGACATACACGCCATGCGCGAGCAGCTGCTTCCAGAAATGCAGGCCTTCTTCGACGCTTGGCATCTGAATACCGATTACGGGTGTTTTTTCTGGCCCCACTTTGAAACCAAGCGCTATCAGGCCGCTATAAAGCTGGTCGGCATTGCGCCACAGTGCCCGACGCAGCTCTGGTTTTTCTTCGATATGCCGTAGATTCACAGCCGCGGCAGCGACCACGGAAGGAGGAAGTGATGCAGTGAAAATGTATGAACGTGCCGTGACTCGCAGAGCGTCCATAGCGTCGTGGTTTGATACGCAGAATCCACCAATAGTGCCGACGCTTTTAGAGAAGGTCCCGATGATGAAATCAACGTCGTCTTCCAGTCCTGCTTCTTCGACGAGGCCACGACCTTTTTCACCCAGCACACCAAGCGAGTGCGCTTCGTCAACCATCACGTAGCAGCCATGTTTTTTAGCCACCTCTGTCATCTCACTGAGAGGCGCCTTATCGCCGATCATGGAGTAGATCCCCTCCACAATCAGTAGTTTGTTGCGACCAGCTGGAAGCCGCGCGAGTCGCTTATCGAGATCTGCCGCATCATTGTGCTTAAAGCGGATCACCGTGGCATTACCAAGCTTGCAACCATCGTAAATGCTGGCATGGGAGTCGGCGTCAATGAGCAGGTAATCATCTTGACCGGCAATGGCTGAAATGAAGCCGACATTCGCCTGATAACCAGTGGTGAAAAGAATTGCATGTTTTTTGTCGTAAAACGCGGCGAGTTGTTTTTCGAGTGCTTCATGGATCGTGTAGTTGCCATTAGCAACCCGTGAGCCTGTGGAACCCGTGCCGCTTGCCGCCAGTGTCTCAGTGGCGATGGCTAAGGCTTCATCGTTAAATGTCAGGCCGAGATAGTTGTTAGTGCCAAGCAGGATGGTTGGTTTTCCAGCAATGATAGCACGTGTTGGGCTTTCAATGCTCTCCATGCGAACAGCGAGTGGATTGATACCGCACGCGTCGATTGCGGAAGAAATTTGTGCTTCAAACGGTTTAAATTTATCTAATAAATCATTCATGCGGTATTCCCTGTGCATTTTAAGTTCACTAGCGCTGCGATCTGGCCAATGGTTCGCAGATCCGCCAACTCATTTAACGGTATGCTGACATCAAAACGGTCTTCAAGCGCAAACACCAGTTCCATGATGGCCAGCGAGTCCGCATGCAGATCGGTAGTAATGTCGGTATCAGCGCTCAGAGGTAATTTTTCGTCGTTCACTTTTTCCAGCTGATCAATGATGACCTTTACGATGGCAGTGAATTCTGTCGAAGTCATGGGGTGTAGGTCTCGTTGTTTTTTAGGTTTGAGTGTGTCGAACAATCGGTATAATTTTATGTATAGCTTTTTTACGTGTGAGCAACGTGAAAATGAAGAAGAACTTCTTTTTTACGACGGTTCGTCTGAGAGTTCCAGCATTAAAGCGAAACCCTGCTGCAATGTTTTTTCAGGCATCCAGCCAGTTGCAGCGATAAAGTCTGTTGGATCGGCTGACCAATCAGCATGAGAAATTTCTCTTATTTTCCCAATGGATATGAAGGCTGGGTGGCGGGTAAGCCATGCCCAGCTTTGCGCCACACAGGCCACGCCAATCGCCAGAGCTATGGGTAGCCGGTGCAGTGAAATTCGCTGGCGAAGTATTTTTTCTGCACTGGCGATAATCTCTGGCCACTCGTAACCTACCTTGTGGTCGCCCAGCTCATAGATAGCACCTGTGGGCAACTGATCGCTTTCCATCCAGGCGATGATGGCACCCACCAGATCATCGACATAAAGCATGGCGACTGTTGATTTTCGGCGTACTGGCAACCACACATGTCCACGGCGGAGCATGTTCAACAGCGGCAAACTGTTGACATCTTTGGGGCCATATATGGCTGGCGGACGAAGAATGTCGTAAGCAAGGCCCTCAACGGCACGAAGCTGTTGTTCTGCGGCACGTTTACTTGCGGCGTATGGTGAGAGTTGTGGTTCGCGGGCAGCGAGGCTGGAGGTGAACAGGAATTTCTTGCAACCAGCGTTCAATGCCGCATGTGCGAGTGCCACGGTGGCGGTGCAGTTGACACGAAAAAAATCAGCACGCCGATTCGCCAGCACCAGCCCACCGACATGCAGTACAATATCTGCCCCATGAACCAGCGCATCCCTGTCAGCAGCTTCGATAAGCGAGCCTGTGATTCGGATAAGATTCGGGTGATCGGGCAGGGGGGTTCGGTGTTGTAAGGCGCGAACTGTATAGCCACGGGCAAGCAGCGTTTGCAGTAATCGACTGCCGATAAAACCTGATGCCCCGGTGCACGCAACCGTTATGCCGTCTCCACGTCGCATAGCTCTCCCGCGATATAGGCACGTTTTGCTTTGGCGCGGCTCAGTTTACCGGAGGTGGTGAATGGCAAGCTTCCTGATGGGATAAGCACGACTTTCACGTCAACCCCCCCATTGCGAAACACGGCGGCGTGAATGCGGTGGCGCAGATCCGTACGAGCAGTAGAATCCGTCAGGCGGCAATGTGCCAGCAACACGGCATGCTCCTTGCCATGTGCGTCTTCTACTGCAAAAGCGGCGGTATCGCGTGATCGCAGCTCGGGAATTTCATTCTCAGCATGCCACTCAATATCTTGAGGCCAGATGTTTCGTCCATTCAGAATGATAAGATCTTTCTGCCGCCCCGTGATGACGAGCTGCCCCTCTGTGATGTAGCCCATATCACCCGTGTTCAGCCAGTTGAATTCGTCAATGACCTGACGGGTGTCTTCTTCATGTTCAAAATAGCCGCTCATCAGGCTGGGCCCTTTGATTAACACAGCACCGACATGCCGCTCGTCAAGTACAGAGCCTGCTTCATCACGGATCTGTAATTCATAGCCAGGCAGTGGCCTGCCGCAACCTGCAAGTTGTCGCATATTGTTGGGATTAATTGGGTCCGCAGCGCGAACCATGCCTCCTTCTACAAGGGATGTTTTATCAACCGTATCAATAAACACACCTTGATCAAGGTCGGTAAAGCTGAAAGCAAGTGTGATTTCAGCCAGGCCATAACTAGGAACAAACGCCTCGGCTTTAAAACCTACGTCCCCGAAGGTACGCACAAAATTCGCGATGATTTCCGGCTGCACCATTTCACCACCGATGCCTGCCGCGCGCCAACAGGAGAGGTCAAGATCAAGGTTTGAGCGGTTGGCCGCTCGCCGTGAGCAGACCTCGTAACCGAAGGTGGGGCTGAACGAGAGTGTGCAACGATTACGCGAAATAATCTCCAGCCACAGCATGGGACGTCTGGCGAAGTTGTCTGTGTTGATGAAGTCGATCGACATCTGGCAAGTGAGTGGGATCAGCAGGAAACCGATCAGCCCCATATCATGATAGAATGGCAGCCAGGAGGCGCATCGATCCCCTTCGTGCATTTGCAGACCATGCTCCGCCACTGCCTGCGCATTTGCCATGAAAGCCTGCTGGGTAATGATGACGCCCAGCGGGAATCGCGTGCTGCCTGACGAGTACTGAATATGCGATTCCTCTTCCGCCGTAAACGGTTGCAACATGTGTAGTGGCGCCGCAGGTCCAGCCAGCACATCTGCATTAGTGCCAACCAGTAACATGGGTGTGGCTTCCAGCGCTACGTTCAGATCCGCCAGATGTTCAGGCAAGCCAAGTGCCACGATGGCTTTCGAGGAGGCAAGAACGCGTTTGAGCTGCGCCTGATACCCAATACGTCCACCCAGTCCGGTCACTACAGGCAGCGGTACGCAGAGCAGTCCGGCATACTGGCAGGCGAAAAAGGCAATGATGAATTGTGGTGTCATGCTCGCGACCACGCCGATACGTGCGCCACGAGTCAGGCCAAGGCCAAGAAGATGCTGCGCCATCTCGCGGGCGCGCGTCTGTAGTGTCTCATAGGTGAGTGCTTCTTCCAGACGGCCCTTTGCGTCATAGAAATTAAGGCCAGTTTCACCCTGAGCAGCATAATCCAGTGCTTCAACTAGTGTCGAAAACATCGCTCGCCTGAGCGGAAGTTGCGTGTTTCTGGTGGGGGTTGGTTGCGGCTCGCAAGCTACTGGAGCGATTGCCGATGCGGGTTCGGCAGAATTAACATTAGACAACACAGAAATGACTCTCAGAAAAAAAGATCAACGTAACGTAAACGATGAACATACAATCAATATCAGCGAATGGCAATAACCTTACCATATCTATGATTATAAGTCGTGCTGAGCCCACCTGTGGCCATAAAGTGGCCAATTCTCTCTGGTGGAATCATTGCTTTTAAGTTTCAGGTGGTTGAAGCGGCATGGATTCTTGAGGACTAGGCAAGCTTGGAGTCTCTCCAATCCTTAACCATCAGGCAGGCTTGCTCATAATCCACTGGAAAATCAATTTCACACCAATGATCTGAGGGCACTTCGGCTGTTTGGATATGGATGTGTGGCGCCAAACGATTGATGACGGAGAGATACCATAGGTTGGTACCGTCCGGCGCGCTGATGGAAACCTCTGTCATTTGTCTGAACGAATCAATGCCATCCCCCTTGAAGCACATCATGCCAATGGATTCAGCGTTCACTTCCGTGGTGCTGAGTGACTTCCCTACCTGTAATAGTTGTGAGCCCTCACGAATGACTTTCATATCATCGGCATCGTATCGCGGCTTTTGTGATACGGCGAGTGTGATAGGTGCCACTGCTTCGGCCAGTAACTGTTTTGCCACCTGCGCCGTAAAAAGAGTATCGCCATTCACGATCATGAAGGCTTGATCGCCTGCTTCAATATGTTTTAGCGCTAGCCAGACGCTCCCGAGATTATCGGCTACCTTAAAAAAAGGATTGAAAATAGTGTGCCATTTTGCATGGCCCTTGTATTTCAACAAATCCTCTGAAACCAGTGGAGCATGAAATCCGGTGACAATCAGAATCTCACTGACGCCGGCTGATTCCAGTGCACGCATTTGCAGTCGTAGCACCGATTCACCCGCACCCACATCAAGCAAACATTTGGGGTTGGATTCAGTGAGTGGAAGCAATCGACTGCCTTGTCCGGCACTAAGAATAATTGCTTTCACGGGAAGTCCTTCTGTTTTTCCTATGGATGTAATCGAGTGCTATGCGGCTGTCAAATCCTTGAGATGGTGAGCGCCTCGCTCGCGACCAGCTCAAACCCGTCACATGCAGCATTGACTTGCCGGTGTGCGATATGCGCTTGCCAGGAGCTGTCGGTCGTTTCCAGCTGA
>JAIEPI010000011.1 GCA_019749855.1 Rickettsiales bacterium
GCGCTTTAATGATATTGAGGCACTCAAAGCACTGATTACCGAGAAAACCTGCGCGATTATGCTGGAGCCTGTGCAGGGAGAGGGCGGCGTCATGCCGGCAAAAGCGGGCTTCCTGCAAGAAATCCGTGCCCTGTGTGATGCACATGGCTTGCTGTTGATCATTGATGAAGTACAATCCGGTATGGGGCGCACCGGTGTGCTGTTTGCCCACGAAGGCGACGGCGTTGTGCCGGATGTGATGACAACGGCGAAAGCACTTGGTGGCGGTTTGCCGATTGGCGCAATGCTGGTCGGAGAAAAAGTCGAGGAAACACTGATTTTCGGCTCACACGGCTCGACCTTTGGTGGCAATCCGGTGATGTGTGCGGTGGCACTGGCGGCCCTCACTAAAATCAACACACCCTCGATGATGCAGCGAGTGATGGAGCGCTCGCAGCAGCTGGTGCAGGGATTAAACGCCATCAATGAACGCTTGGGCATGTTCCATGAGGTGCGAGGCCGCGGCCTGATGATTGGGGCCGAACTTGCGGAGCCATTCCGTGGTAAAGCCAATGATTATTCTGAGATGGCGCGGCGCTTTGGCGTGCTGGTGCTGGTTGCTGGGCCGGACGTGCTGCGCTTTCTGCCGCCACTCACCATCACCACAGAGGAACTGGTGCAAGGCTTGGCGCGCTTAGAGGCGGCATTATTGCATGCGAAGGCACTGTAAGCCATGAACTTGCAGCGCTTTCAGCCTTATCTTGATGCGATTGTGGCGCAGGAACAGCACTTGATTCATCTGACGCAGAGCTGGTCGGCGATTAATTCGGGTAGTTACCATCTGGATGGGCTGGCACGCATGCGGCAGGCACTGGAGGATAACTTCCTCTGGTTGCAGGCGGATTCGGTGGAGCGCCTCGATTTGCCCCCGATGAAAAATGTCGATGCGAATGGTGTCGTGCAGGAGGTGGCGCTTGGCCAAGCCTTACGCTATCGCAAACGCAGCAACGCGCCGTTGCAGATTTTTCTGGGGGGGCACTATGATACGGTGTTTGCCGCCGATCATCCATTTCAAGTGCCGCGCTTCGTCGATGGTCGCACCCTCAATGGCCCGGGGGCGGCTGATTTAAAAGGCGGACTCGTGGTCATGTTGAAAGCCCTCGAAGCGCTGGAAGCCAGCCCGTGGAAAGAGGCGCTGGGGTGGGAAATTTTACTCAATCCGGACGAAGAAATCGGCTCAGTCGGGTCAGCTCCTTTATTGCGTGAGGCGGCGTCTCGCAATCATCTGGGGCTGGTCTATGAACCGGCATTGGCGGATGGCACGCTGGCGGGTGAGCGCAAAGGCAGTGGTAACTTTCACCTCGTGGTAACAGGTCGTGCCGCGCATGCAGGACGCGAACATGCGGCAGGGCGCAACGCCGTTGTGCTTGCGGCCGAGTTAACGGTGGCTCTGAGCCGGCTCACCTCAGCCATGGAAGGTATCACTGTTAATCCTGCGCGCATTGAGGGCGGCGCTGCCCTCAACGTTGTTCCTGATACCGCCATTGTGCGTTTTAATGTGCGTGTGGCAAACCAGCAGGAGCAACAATTTGTTGAGCAGGAATTACACACACTGATGAGCAAAGCAGGGGCGCGAGAAGGCTACAGCGTTGCGTTGCATGGCGGCTTTGGCCGACCACCCAAATCCATGACACCTGCGTGGCAGCAAATGCAAAAAGCCGTTGAGGAATGTGGAAAAATGCTCGGTCAATCCGTCCAGTGGCAAGCGACCGGCGGCTGTTGTGATGGCAATAACCTTGCGGCACACGGCTTGCCTAACATCGACACTCTGGGTGTGCGAGGCGGCAATATCCACAGCGATCGTGAATTTGTTTTGCTGGATAGTCTGGTGGAGCGGGCGCAACTCTCAGCGCTACTGCTCATGCGGATGGCGACTGGTGAGATTCAATGGAATCCGATTTAATTGCCTAAGGCTTCGGACTTGATGGAGCTGTCTTCTGTACATTTTTTTGCGGAGGATTGATTGACGGCGCAACTATCGCGTCAACCGGTGAAGCGGGTGAGACACTTGGCGTGGCTTGGGGCACTGGCACCGTTGTAGCGGGTGCATTGCGCGTTGGTTGCGGGATGGGTTTAGCCAATCCATTCACATCCATGCCAGGCACCGTCAGTAATGAGCGCGGCGCAGGGAGCATGTCAAAAGGCATTGGCAAATGGGTGCCACGTAACAGGATAATCGCGATGCGGCGATTGCGCGGTGAGGTGGGCTCCAGCGGCGTCAATAATTCCTGATCGGCGCGGCCCACCACTTTGCCTGTGCGTTCTTTGTTCATCCCTTGCGCAAGCAAGTAACGACGTGAGGCATTGGCGCGATCTGCAGAGAGCTCCCAGTTTGTGTAGCCATTCCCACGAGAATAGGGCGTGGCATCTGTGTGTCCGGTGATGGAAATGTAATTCGGCATTTGCTCTATGACCTTCAGCAACGAACGCAGAATTCTTTTGCCGTACTCATTCAGCACCGCTGTACCTGGCTCAAACATCTCTTTGCGATCCGCATCGACGATCTGAATTTTAAGCCCTTCCGGTGTTTGCTCCACAATGATCTGGTCACGTAGCTCACGCAAATTGGGATCGGACTCAAACGCCTGCTTGATCGCCTCCTCAGCCTTTTCAAACAGATTGGCTTCTTTATCTGCTTCGATCAGTGCCTCTTTGTGATTATTGGGAACAGGGCCTTGCTGTGGGCGGCCCTCAGTGATGCCAGGTGGGGTCATGTTATCTTTGTCACGCCCATCTTCAGTGGGTTTCAGGCCGCCGCGAAAGCCTATGCCCATGGCGTCTTTCAAGCCATAGGTAGGTGTAAAATATTCAGCAATGCCCTCTTTGGTTGATTCTGATGTCGATGAAAGCAGCCACAACAGCAGAAAGAAAGCCATCATCGCGGTGACGAAATCTGCATAGGCGACCTTCCAGGCGCCGCCATGATGACCATCGCCACCTTTTTTGATCTTTTTGATGATGATGGTTTGGTTAATCTCAGCCATAATTTTGCCTAGATCGAGCCGCAGGCGTTTTCAACCTCAAGGAACTCTGGCTTATCATGCAGATCCACCGAGGTACGGGCAAACTCAACCGAGACAGCTGGAGCACTTCCTTTCAAATGTGCGAGTAAGGCCACTTTGATGGTATCCATATAGCGCACCTCGGCTTCCATATGTTCACCAATATGTCGCCCCATCGGCGCAAAAAATGCATAGGACATTAACACGCCGAGAAATGTTCCAACGAGTGCCGCGCCAATAAGCTTGCCAAGAACTTCTGGTGGTTCCGTAATGGAGCCCATAGTCACAATTACCCCTAAAACAGCGGCAACAATACCCAATGCAGGCATGGCATCGGCGAAATTGATAATCGAGTGCGAAATATGATGCGCCTCTTTGTGATGAACTTCTAATTCACGCTCCATCAATTCTTCAATCGTGTAGTAATCCTCCACGCCCATGGTCATGATCCGCAGATGATCGCAGAAGAAATGCACCGCGTGATGACTTTTCATGAATTTGGGATATTTTGAGAACAGGGAGCTACCTGATGGATTTTCAATGTGAGATTCAATCTCCAGCATGCCTTTCGAGCGCATTAGCTTGAAGGTCTCATACATGAGCGTCAGCAGCTCAATGTAATCTTTCTTATGATACGGCGCTCCTTTGAATAGGCGCTTCATGCTTTTGAGCACGGCTTTAATCACGTGTCCCGGGCTACCAATGATAAATGATCCAACCGCCGCCCCGCCAATAATCATGAATTCGGTTGGCTGCCAGAGGACTTCCATTTTGCCGTGATGGAGGATATAGCCACCCATCACCATGCCGAGTACAAATAAGAAACCAATAATAAACTTCATGAGCCGTGTCCTGGTGCTAGTGCATCAAATTTAGGCGCATATTTTGCACCGTACTTTCTTCATACCTGCGAAGCATAAACAAAAACTTAACACGCCCGTTAAAAATGAGATGACGCTTCACTTTTTTTGTTTGGTGGAGACAGGAACCTTCTCTAGCTAATGTAAGAATTTGACTAAAATCCATGGCCATAAGACAGGGGCAGTGGGAAAATCTCACGCAGCGCTTCACAGGCATTCAGCACTTCCTCTGCAAATACCGCGTCGCGCAGGTCGTCAGCATGGAGCTCATCACGGTAATGATGGTTTATCCAACGCTCCAACGCGGCATGGAGGGCGGGCGTATAAATGAACGCAGGATGTACGCGCGCCCATTCGTCGTGGTGAAGCGGGATACGTAGGCGCAGACAGGCGGGGCCACCGCCATTACGCATGCTTTCGCGTACATCGAGATAATGGACCGCCTGTACAGGGATGTGGGTTGTTGCCATGAAGTGCTGAAAAAGACGATGTGCCTGAGGGGATGCCTCACATTCTGCAGGGGCAATGATGACCATGCTGCCATTAGCAGCGGTGACGATCTGACTATTGAAGAAATAGCTAAGCACAGCCTCCTGTAGCGGGAGTTCATCCTCGGTAATGCGGATGGCGATGAGCTCAGCTGGTGCTAATTTGGCACGTAACTCAGCGATAAAACGCTCTTCGTCACAAAAAGCCTGCGCATGGTAAATCAGCAACGAACCATGGCTCATGGCAATGACATCATTATGGAAAACTCCGGCATCAATCGCTGAGGGTTGTTGCTGCACAAAAACACAGCGCGACAATGGAAGATGATGCAGGCGCGCTAGGGCCTCCACACTTTCGCGCGTTTGCCGCGCCGGAAAATGGATGGGTTGCGGTGATTCACGCTCACTGGCAATTTTTCCATAGACAAACACCTGCACACCTGAAGCGTTGGACTCACCGCAAAAACGCATGTGATTCGCTGCCCCCTCGTCGGCATAAGTCGGTGTGGAGGGGAGTGGCGCATGGAGGATCGCTGCTTCACAAAGCAGGGTGTTGAGCAGGGGGGCGGAGAAATCCTGCTCTTGTACGCGGTGCGGCGTCGTGCACAGATTGGCTGTTGTCACGTGTAGTCGGCCATCGGCGCTATCGCAGGAGGGCGAGATGGTCGCCATGTTAGCGGCCCACATGCTGGAGGCAGAATAGGCCTGATAGAGCAATGCGGGTGATGCTTTCCATGCCGCTTCAAGCACATGGGTGAGTGTTCCGCTAAAGCCGAGGCGATGCAGCCAGCGTACATTAGGCCTTGGTTGCGGAGGCGCTACCAGCTGCGGCACACCCAATGAGGCCACAAACTGCATTTTGGCGAGACCTTGTAAAGCGGCTTTTTTAGGCGCTGACACACTTAGCGCATTACTTTGTGAGGCCACGTTGCCATGACTGAGTCCGGCATAATGATGCGTTGGGCCAACAAGGCCATCGCATTGAACCTCAGTCCAGCGGCCAGTGTTGACTCTCATGAGAGCCGCTCATTCAGCCCCATGATTGGCTCTGCCGCATGGATATGAGCGCTTGCCAGCGTTGCCATCGGGTAAGCACAATAATCCGCCGCATAATAGGCGCTGGGACGCAAATTGCCGCTCTTTCCCGGGCCACCAAACGGCGCCGCGCTGCTGGCGCCCGTCAGAGGGCGATTCCAGTTCACAATACCCGCACGAATGGAGCTGCGGAATTTCTCCCATAGCTGAGCATCATCGCTGATAAGCCCCGCGGATAAACCATAAGCGGTTGCATTGGCTTGCTGTAATGCTTCGGCAAAATTCTCTACCCGCTGTATCTGAAGCAATGGGCCAAACACTTCATGATCGCTTACATTCCTAAGCGAGGTAATGTCAATCACGCTAGGCGAAATAAACGTCTCCGGCTTACCAGGAAGAGGGGCGGCTTCAAGCAGAAGCACGGCCCCCATTGCACTCAGATCTGATTGAGCCGTCAGCACCGCCCGCGCTTGCGCCGCATTGACTAAAGGCCCCATGAATGGCTCCGGCGCAACATTCCACGCATCAATACGCAGTCGTTTCACCAGCGTGATGATTTCATGAATCAGCGCATCGCCAGTGTCGCCCAGCGGTAGAATCAATCGACGTGCACAGGTGCAACGCTGACCGCTGGTAAGAAAAGCGGAGAGGACAACTAAACGGGCGGCAGCATGTGCATCGGCAACATCCCATACGATCAATGCATTATTGCCGCCCATTTCCAGTGCTAACTGAACCTCGGGCCTGCCAGCCAGCGCACGATGAATGGCCTGACCGGTGGCATAGCTTCCAGTGAACAATACGCCGGCCAGTTGTGGATGCTCCACCAGCGCCACGCCAGTCTCGCGTGCTCCTTGGACCAGATTCATCACACCATCGGGTAAGCCCGCATCCTGCCAGCATTGTGTGTAAAATTCGCCGACCGCGGGCGTTTGTTCGCTCGGCTTAAACACCACCGTATTGCCTGCCAGCAGCGCCGGAATAATGTGACCATTTGGCAAATGGGCGGGAAAATTATAGGGGCCAAACACCGCCATCACGCCTAACGGACGGTGCTGTATTTGCTGGAAAATTCCATCGGTTTCCCTCGATGTTTCTCCGGTGCGCGCATGGTAGGCCTGCATGGAAATATCAACTTTGGACTGTACCGCGGATACTTCAGTTTTTGCATCCCAGAGAGGCTTACCCATCTCGCGGGAGATAAGATTGGCCAACGCGTCTTTGCGTTGTGCTATCACCGTTTGAAAGGTTTTTATGAATTGCAAACGCTCCTCAAGTGAACGCGCAGACCATCCAATAAACGCCTGCGCCGCCGCTGCCACCGCGTGATGAACATCCGTCGCATGGGCGCTACCCCCCTGCCACACATCAGCGCCTGTTGCCGGATCAAGTGACGAAAATTCTGTGCCCTGTCCTTGAGTCCATTGACCATTGATGAACAGTTTGCCGTCCATATCAGGCCTTTGCATAGCGCAAGAGTTGACCTGGCTGTATCGCCAGCAGTTCAGCAGAGTCCGCCGTGATAATTACCTCTGTGCCATCGCCAACGATTTCCATCGGCGCCATGACAGCACGAAATTGCGCTAGATCCGTCGTACACATCATGTGTTTTTCCATGACGCTTTCATGTTGCCTGACAATATTGCGCACAGTGGCGCGCTGACTTTCTCGCACAGTGCGAATATCATCGGCGCGTACTTCAAGTGTCGGCCCACCATCAAAGACATCCAGATAGGAATGATAACGAAATCCTTCGCGCTCAAGCATGGCCACGGCGGCAGCGCTTTCCACGTAAGGCTTGCCAATGGTAGCTTGTGAGGCTTTGGGAAGCAGATTTACATAAATCGGGTTTTTGGGCATTAGGTCCGAGATGAACTGATTGCCTTGCGTTGCATTGGTGTAATCAGCCTGATGGAAATCCATCTGAAAGAAATGCCTGGCAATGCTGTCATAAAAAGGCGAATTGCCATCTTCATCATGCGTTCCACGAATTTCAGAGATCACGCGCTCATCAAAAAACGAACGGAACTCCGCGATGAAAAGGAAGCGCAGACGTGAGAGAAAACGGCCAATACGATCGCGGCGATACGCAGCTGATAGAAACAATGAGCCGATTTCAGAGGCACCATCATAATCATTCACCACATGCAAGACCTGCTGCGGCGAACGGATATTCATGCTCTGGCAGAATTGGGTAATGGTCGAGAGCTTATAGGAGTAAAACGGTTGATCCGTTCCCACATGCGACTTAATGCCGCTGGTGCCCACGACATTGTCATCCTCTGGGTCCACCAGAACAAAAAGGAAGGATTCCTTGCCCTGCATAACGGGATCACCGGCCACTGAGGCCACCGCTTTGGTAATTTTCTGATGCAGCACTTCAGCATCCGGTGGCAGTGACGTCATGCCAAAGCCCGCCTGACGTGCTAAGCCTAATATGGCCGCATGATCTTCCAGTGTCACATGTCGAATATACATGCTCTGATTCTATGTCACTGCGCCGCGTGGCTCAAGGAACATAAAAAAAGGAGGGCAAATTGCCCTCCTTTTTTAACATATAAGCATCAATTAAGCGCTTTTTGCTGGAGCGCCAATCGTAATTTCGCCTGTCATCTGGCCACCGCGCTCGATTTCAATCTCGCCATACGCAATTTTACCGCGCACTTTACCAGTGGCATAAATGGTGAGGCGGTTACGCACAATCAACTCACCTTCAAACAGGCCGCTGATCTCTGCGTCCTCGATTTCAGCCGTTCCTTTGAAAGAACCGGTTTCTGCAATCTCAACCGTGTGCACATCATTGAGACGTGCATCCACTGAGCCTTCAATCACCAGGCGATCGCAAGTGGCAATTTCACCTTTCAGCAAAATATCATTGCCAACGGTGAGAATGCGTTTACCAGCTTTGCCACCTGATGCCGAGCTGCTTGGAGCCGTGGGGCGTGCGGGTGCTGCTCCCATGGATGCTGCCGAGGGAACCGCGGTGGGGGTAGGGCGAAAGCCCGGAGCGGTAGCGGGCGCAGCGGCAACAGGGCGTGGTGCCGCGGCAGCGGAAGGCATCGCAGCGGAAGCGGCGGGCGCAGCAGCAGCGGAAGGCATCGCAGGCATAGGCGCCATATTGGCAGGGGCGGCTTCTGATGCAAGCGTGGTGGTTTCGGTATCAATACCGATATCGTCATCTTCTTTACGGCGGAACATAGACATGTAAGAACTCCTCAATTCTTGGGTTATGGCGAACGGTCACGACCGCGCATTGATATGCAATAGCGATGCCACAGGGCGGTCTGTCCCTGAAACACACCCAACAGTGATAAAAAAAACACTGTCGATATGGCACGTAAGGCGCAGCAAACCTTGCATTTCAGGTATAGCAAAATCTCGCCACATTTCCAGCACAAACTTGCCGCTTCATGAGTTGTATGTGACAAGCGCGAATGTTTGGCCTATGTACGTTTCAACATGAAACAACCGGAGCCAATCGAGTGGCCGTTTATACGCATCTCAGCGCGGAAGAATTAACAGACATTTCCCATAGCTATGGTCTGGGCGATTTGTTGCGGGCAACTCCCATTGCCGAAGGAATAGAGAACAGTAATTATCTTCTGGAATACAGGCAGGGCGATTCTCTAGCTGATCGTGCCATTTTCACCATTTATGAAAAAAGAGTCGATCCTAACGATGTTCCGTTCTATCTCGCGCTCATGAAGCATCTCGCTGAGAAAAACATCTGCGTACCGCGTCCTCTGTCGCGTGTGGATGGCGCATACAGCATGGTGTTGCGAGAGCATAAAAAAGCCGCGATGGTGAGCTTTCTTCATGGCAAAGCACTGACTCAGCCGGGGGAGAATCATCTGCATGAGCTGGGTACCATGCTGGCATCCCTGCACTCTGCGGTGAGTGATTTTCCGATGACGCGCCGTAATAATCTGGCGTTGGCGGGTTGGCAGTCCTTGTTTGAATCGATGGCATCGCAGTTGGATACCATTCATGCTGGGCTGGCACGCACCATTGAAACTGAACTGACGTATTTGTCGCGCCTGTGGCCCCAAGACCTGCCAAGCGGCATTATTCACGCCGACTTGTTTCCCGATAATGTCTTTTTTGAACAAGATCATATTTCGGGGGTGATTGATTGGTATTTTGCCTGCCATGATGCGTATTTATATGACCTGATGATCACGCTAAATGCGTGGTGTTTTTCAAGCGATGGCGTGCTCAATGCTGCATGTGCGAAGGCTTTATTGATTCGGTACCATCAGTTGCGACCTATTAGTGCGGAGGAACTCTGCCTCTTGCCGATTCTGGCACGTGGGGCGGCCTTGCGTTTTCTGCTCACACGCGCCTATGACTGGCTGAATCGTCAGGAAGGTGCATTGGTCACCGTGAAAGATCCGCTTGAATATCTCAGAATACTGACTGTCCATCAATCCATGACCCATGCGAGTGACTACGGCCTATGAAGAAAGTGACAATCTATACAGACGGCGCCTGTTCAGGCAATCCTGGCCCGGGAGGGTGGGGTGCGCTGTTACGCTATGGGACGAATGAAAAAGAATTGCAAGGTGCAGAAGCGGCCACCACCAATAACCGAATGGAACTTATGGCGGCGATTGAAGCGCTTAACGCCCTCACGGATGCGTGCGATGTGGATCTCTACACGGATAGTAATTATGTGCGTCAGGGCATCACGGAGTGGATTCATGGCTGGCGTCGTAAAAACTGGCGTACGGCGGACAATAAACCAGTTAAAAATGCAGATTTATGGCAGTTGTTAGTTACGGCAGAAGCACGACACACGGTGCGTTGGCACTGGGTGAAAGGCCATTCCGGTCATCCGGAAAATGATCGCGCCGATGCATTAGCCCGTGAGGCCATTACGCAGTTGCGGTCGGGATAGTTTAATCGAGCGACGGTGATTCCTGCTCGCCATAATCTGTGGTGGGGCGTGCGTTGAGATATTTTTGATCATACAATGCGAGCATCTGGTCATGATCAATGATATGAACTTCGTGGGCTTTTGAATTACCGGATGAATGTGACGATCTTCTCGCGCCTGACTTGGTATCCTCGAGGGTGACTTCTCCAAAATCAAGAAAGACAATCCCCTCTTTTTTAAATGCTTTGGCGAGCATTTCGCGGTGATTCATCATCAGCGCCTTGGTGCCTTGTTCAAACATCTCGATCTGTTTGGCACGCACTGTACTGCGAAACTCCAGTTCGCGCACATTCCACTTCAGCAGTCCTCTGGCGGTTTTACACTGCTTACCGGAGAGATTCATGACGGCCTCAGCTAGTTTCTACAATCATGCCGCAGAATGATTAATAAAATACACCTATCTATTTCAAGAATACGTAGGGTCTATGAAAAGAGGGGATAAAGAGTTGTTCTGGCGCTTTGGCTTCCCCGATACGGTCCAGTCCCAGCCCGACAAGCCCATCCACCACCGATTTTGTACGCTCATAGCGCGATTGCGTGGCATTTTTTCCGTAAAGCGCGGCTAAAGGACGACAAATTTCTTTGCCAGCCAGCGCTTCTTCATAGCTGGCCTCTATCACGGGGACGTCAGGGGAGAGACCATATAAATGTGGCTCATAATGGCCAGCCAGCAACACCGCACGGGTTTTTTTGGCGAGGGTTGGGGATATATGCCATTCCACCGGCTCATAGCTGTTCAGCACCAGCACCACATCAAGATTCTTTGGGAACCCATCCGCAGGGGCTTCCAGTTTGACGGCGCCATGACGGTGGCCTTTTTTGCTCCAATTGGGCTGCGTTGGCTTCCCTTTTCCCTCATGCGCATACATGGCCGCCACGAACACTTTCTTACCGTCGAGGTAAGGCAGGTGGCACGGGTCACCGGACGCGCGATGGTAAGGCGAGGCGGACGTACACGCTGCCAGCGGCAGGAGGAATATAGGCAATAAAAAACAAAAATTTATTTTCATGAGATGCTTGGAGTGATTCATTATTTTGTCATAAACGTATGTTAGAGTTAGTCATGAATGGTTTACGCAGCCGAATCAACATTATTCAGGTTGAAGGATAGTTCAATATGGCTGACTTCAAACAGACTATCCTCAGTACGCCAAGAGAATTTTGTAATACGTTGCACTATCTCACAGATAGTTCGCTTGTGGCATATAAAGAAGGCCAACTGGATAAGCTAAATGATTTCTTCCATCAAAACCAATTTCATGACCTGGAATTCCTTGGTCATGGTAGTCACGCAGTTGTCGTCGCACCCCGAGACAGCAAGGAATTTGTTATCCGCATCTCGCCGTTTCATTGTGATGAACGGAAAGAAATTCCTTACATGCTACAGGCTATTGGCAAGCCTTTGCGAGTGGCCACTCATCATGCAGAGGGAAAAGAATGGGGCGGCTATCGTATTGAGTTCTTGAAACGGCTCGATATGAACGTGGCGAAGCCCGATATGCAGTACTTTCTGGAACAAATCACGCACCAGGGCTATGGGGCTGATTCACTCGGTCGCGGCTCTGAGATAGGCTGGTACCATTATGTGGACAGCCAAGGCCGTGATAGAAAAGTTTTAATAGGGGCAGACCCCAGTGCGCTCAGTAAACGGCGTGACTCCTCATTACCTTTGCCTGAAGCACATCCCTCTCTTGAAGACCAGTATAAAGAAAATCTCCGAATCGCGCGCTCAGAGCCTCGTCTGACATTTCTAATACCTGATATCGAGCATCAGCTACGCATGTCGGTGAATGCTGTTAAGTCGGGTGAGGAAACAGGGCAGGAGATGAGGAATATGCAAGCTGAAGAACCTGCGGAAGCTGCCCCAACTGCTAAAGTAGATGAGATTGCAGAACCCCATGCTCCAAACCCACAGGCTAAGAAAGAAAGGGCAGATTTGGGAGAAATGCATGGTAAGGGGCGTTGGGAAAAGCTCCTAGAAGAAGAAAAATGGCTGGGTAAAAAAGGGCTGGCATTTGGTGCTGCTACCGTCGCTCTAGGCGCGGTGGGCTATGGGGCTTATCAGTGGCTGAGCAAAGAGCCGACTCAGCAAAAAGCCCATTAAACCATATTCGTCATTGCGAGCAAAGCGAAGCAATCCAGTGCGCTAGTCGCGCAATAAGTAATTTTGCCTTGCGCTGGATTCCGGATCAGCGATCGGCTGCGCCTCACTTGTCCGGAATGACGATAGAGTGTTAGTCGAGGACAGCATGTCCAAGTCAGCCGTGCCTGTCAGCCGAAGCCTTAGCAAAGGCGGAAACTAGCGAAGCGGTGCCTATTGCGGAGCGCAGCAGGCCAAAGCATCGAGGCGAATATAAAAAAAATAGACAGATAAGAAAAGGGTACAAGAAGCGCACATAGAACGTGTGCGCCAGCCATGAGCCGCTGAAGGCGCGCCTATTGCGGAGGCCAGCAGGCCGGAGCAGGGGCAAATAAAAGACACAAAAAACCCGTTTATAAGGCCTGGCGACGACTTACTCTCCCACGTCTTAGGACGCAGTACCATCAGCGCTGAAGGGTTTCACGGTCGTGTTCGAGATGGGAACGTGTGGGTCAACCTTCGCTAAAATCACCAAGCCATATAAACGGGCTTTAAGGTGCTCACTCCGGAAGGGGCTTCGAAGGAGGGTAAGATGCCCCTTCCAGAATGAACGATCGTATGTAAGAAGAGTTTTTCTAAACCTTGCTGTTGTGCTTCACATCAGAGGCAAAACATCGCTGCTTTGCCCTGTTCGTAAGCGACTCAAGATTATTGATTAAGCCTATCGAGTTATTAGTACTGGTCAGCTTCACGCGTTACCGCGCTTCCACACCCAGCCTATCAACGTGGTGGTCTACCACGACTCTAATGGGGAATACTCGTTTTGAGGTGGGTTTCACGCTTAGATGCTTTCAGCGTTTATCCCGACCGCACATAGCTACCCAGCCATGCCACTGGCGTGACAACTGGTGCACCAGAGGTGCGTCCAACCCGGTCCTCTCGTACTAAGGTCAGATCCTCTCAATATTCCTACACCCACGGCAGATAGGGACCGAACTGTCTCACGACGTTCTAAACCCAGCTCACGTACCACTT
>JAIEPI010000072.1 GCA_019749855.1 Rickettsiales bacterium
TCTCGATGCGTTGCTCGCGGAAGGTGTCGATTGCAGCTTTGGTTGCAAACGCGGCGCGTGTGGCGCATGCGCGGTGGATGTGCTGGAAGGTTCGCCCGATCACCGCGATGTCGTACTTACGAAAGAGGAAAAAGCTGCGGGCAAAATGTGCATTTGCGTTTCACGTGCGCTTTCGCCTTCCATCACGCTAAATAAATAGCTTCTGGGATCTCTTAATGCTCACGTTGCCAGCCGCATAACAATCCGACTGCTTGTGCTCAAGAAATCTTACGTTTTCCTTGTCTCCAACTCAAACCAGTGCTGCAAAATAGCGCGCAGACGCTCAGGTTCAATCGGCTTACTCAAATAATCATCCATCCCTGACTTGAGGCATTTCTCACGATCACCCATCATGGCATTGGCGGTCATGGCAATAATTGGCGTGTAGCGGCCCAACCGTTTTTCCATCAAGCGGATATTTTCTGTGGCTTTGTAGCCGTCCATCTCCGGCATCTGGCAGTCCATGAAGATGATGTCGTAGGTATCTTTTTCGTACGCTTCAATCGCCTGAACCCCATTCTCCGCCAAAGTAATATCGTGCAATCCGAACTTCTGCAAAAGTTTATCGGCGAAAATCTGATTAATATAATAATCTTCCACTAACAAAACACGTGCATTGGAAATGGGCATTTTTTCGCAACGCAACTTGTTTTGCACTTGATCTTTCACACCACCATAGCGCACCACCTCCTCTTCGGAAGATGCGGTGAATGGCAAGGTAAACGAAAAAGTTGACCCCGCATTCTCTGTGCTCTCAACGTGAATCTCGCCACCCATCATGGTGACCAGCTGACGGGTAATCGCTAAGCCAAGTCCGGTGCCGCCATAGCGACGCGTCACCGATGAATCAGCCTGCGTAAACTTATCAAAAATGCCAGCCAGTTTTTGTTTAGGGATTCCGAGACCCGTATCCTGCACCGAAATCGTCATGAGTGGATCAGGCGCTGCCGTATGATGCACTTCAATGGATAATGTCACCTGACCTTGCGTGGTAAATTTAACGGCATTGCTGAGCAGATTAATCAGCACCTGACGCACACGTCCGGGATCACCCCAAATGTAATGCGGTGCGGCTTCTGGTATATCCAGCTTCAGGCTGAGGTTTTTTTCCAGTGCTTGTGGCATCAGTAATGTCAGGGATTCCGTCATCACGTGACGCAATGAATAGGGTATGTATTCAAGGATAAGCGCTCCGGCTTCAATTTTAGAAATATCAAGGATGTCATTGAGCAAAAGCAGGAGCGATGAGGCAGACCCATTGATAGTGGAGACATATTGCCGCTGCTCGTTGGTGAGCGCTGTCTCCGAGAGAAGATGCGCCATCCCCATAACACCGTTCATGGGCGTGCGAATCTCATGGCTCATATTGGCCAGAAAATCGCTTTTAGTCAGGTTGGCTTCCTCTGCAATACGCAAGCTCTCTTGTAAATCGATAGCCGCTGATTCAGCGGTTCGATTAGCATGTTGTAACTTACGAAGCGTTTGCTGATAACGCTCATTTGCCAGATGCCTCTCGGTAATATCACGCACGGTGCAAACGAATCGTTTATTGTCACCGATAGTCAGCGCACTGATATTAATCTCCATAGGAAAATTCATGCCATTTTTTCGGCATGCCATCAGCTCAACATCCATGGCGGGCATCTCATCTGATGCGTCATCCTCATGCGTGCTTAAATCATTAAACAGGATTTTATCACTATCATTCGCCAGCAATAGACTGGCATGCTTATCGATTAATTCATCTGCCCGATAGCCAAACATCCGCTCAGCCGATGGCGTAAATCCCTTAATAAGTCCGTCCGATGTGAGCGTGATCACCCCATCAACGACTTTCTCTAACACGGCTTTAATTTGCTGGGCGTTATCAATATCCTCCTGACGCGAAATATTTTTGGTAACCAGCAAAAAAATAACAATCACGCCTGAAAAGGAAATGAGAGCGTAAAAAATTATTTTGTCGTGACGGAACTGAAAAGCATGATGACGCTGTTTAAGTATTACTTTTAATGAGTGACTAACACTTTGAAACAGATCAAGCATTAATGTGTTTATTTCACGATTATGTGTGACGAAACGTTCTATATCCAACTCATTTGAGCTGGAATAAATACGTTTAAAATTACGCAATAAATGCTTTAGCTCATGCAACGCAGCTTTATAATTTTTTTCGTCAGTAGTGATCACAAAGAAGCCTGATTTTCTAAGCAATTCATAGGCCTGCTCTAAACGCTGTGTGGCATAGACAAGCTTTCCGTAATGTCCACCGTACAATGGATCAAACTTTGACTTCTCCATTAGCACTTGTTTGTTTTTCAGTCGGCTGATCAGCTCATCGCCTGATACAACCACCATCGGAATCGTGTGGATGAGCAAATCTGACAGATAATAACTCTCCAGTTCAGGATCGAGAATCAGATTGCTGTGATTACCTATGATTGAAAATGCATTATAAATATCATTCACGTTGGCTAATGGAATTTCTTTTCTCCATTCGGAAATTCCAATCTGTGCCGCATAACTGTCCATTGCCATCATGACGTTAGATGATACGGCGGCGGGTGGATTATCCTTTTCTACGTCACTCGCCATCGCACTAATAAGCGGATAGAGAGATTTTACAATTTCAACACCAATGATTTCCTTGTAAATAAACTGTATTTGCTCATCTTCTGTTTGCAGTAACAGCAGTACTGCTCCCATGAATGGAACGATAAACAAAGACAATATCAGGAATGAAAAGTAACGTCGTGAAATCATAAATGCAAAAAACAATGTTTCTCAAATTTTATACCAATGATTGTATGTTTATATTAATTTCCTCTTATGATTGTAATCCTGATGTCTATTTACAGGCTAATGTTACATAATAACTAGCAACTAATAGTAGATTATCTAGAGGATTGGCAGAGCACTCAAAGCCACAACTTGGGCTTGCTCGCGTAATTCCGGTACGGCCGTCGATTCGAGTCTTCTGCCAATGCAGGGCGTGCCAATAGCAAATAGACCCTTACTTGAATCGGGCACAATAACGCCATAACCACACGGGTCAGATTCCACTAGCCCTTGAGTCAGCATATCCGCATAAAGAGGGCTTCCACCACGAGCAAAATGATAGCCAGGCCCCGCGCAAAGCATGACGGCATTCGCCTGAATCTGCTCAACCTGACCATCCGTATGGAGAACGGAGATACAGATTTGTGCGCCCTGCTGAGCGACGGATTGAATGCGCCCACGCATTAATTTTAGCGTTGCTGTGTCTTGTAGTTGCATGATGTGTGTGTGTATCTCGGGGGCCATGCGGTGGCGGTGAATGTTCCACAGGCCAAACACATGACGAAAGAATCGGCTCTTTTCCTGATTCGGCAATGTCTGCCACAAGCGAATTGTATCCACCCGCAAAGCATCAATCACCACACGCCAGTCACTGCCTTCATGTTGTGCACGCCGCACTCTGTCACGTATGAGCCGCATCCAATCGCGCACATTTGGCGCGGAGGCATCAAGAGCGGCGACAATATCTGTGGTGGCAGGCTGCATATGATCCAGATGTGGCAATGGCAAATGCCCTTTACGCGATAAGGCGATGATGCGCCCTTGATACCCCTCCCGCCTTAGCGTGAGGATGCTGTCCACCATGGTCAGGCCGGCACCAAGTATAAAAATGCAGCCGGACTCAGGTAATTCTTTGACTCGTTTTGCTAAGGCCTGCGAATCCCAGGCGCTGGGTAATATATTGCGTGCATCCACCTGCTTTAGGCCAGGCAACATGCGGGATGGCTCCGGCAGAGGGTTACCACTGGCAAGCACCACGGCATTGGCATGAAATATCTGGCCATCTTCACATCGCACATCATAGCCGTTATTTTTTGTTGTTAGCGAAACGGCAATTTGCGACTCATGCTGAATGATGATGTTTTTAGTCAACGCCTGTGCCTGCATGGTGGCATGGATATGATTCAAATATTCTGCAAAAATAGCGCGCGGAACAAAACTATCGGCTGTGTAGTGTGATTGATAATGGCTGTTTGTGGATAGCCATTGATAAAAACCATCGGCATGGCCACTCCATGCACCCATTTTTGCTGCGCGCACATTTAATAAATGTGAGAGGTCTTTGGTTGCATAGGCAAGCCCCTGCCCCACTTGTTGCGTGGGATCAAATACAATGATGCGCAACGGCTTTTGCGATTGTGCCACGATGTTTGCGGCAGTCATTAATCCGCTGAACCCACCACCGATAATAACAAGTGTTGGCAGATGCACAGAATTGTCACCTATATATCCCAATGATTTCCCTTATCGGAATCACTCATGGAAGCAACACGTGCATCGAGTATTCGATAGATTTTTTTGATTTGTGCGCTCACCGTGCGACGAAAAGTAAAAGGCAATGCGCCATGAACCAGCAGCAGCACACCGCATGTAAGGATGCGAACACCCATTTTAATGGTGAAGATGAGATGCTGGGCGTAGGTCTCGCCTGTCTCTGCAGGATGTGAGGAAAATAGATTGCGAACAGGCTGCAACCAAACGACCAATTTTTGGTAGAATGGTGATGTCCACAGCGAATTATAAAACGGCTTCACCGTATCAAACACATTGCGCTCCAGCATATCTTGCCCCTCAATCCGTACAATCAGTCCTTGAGTGCCTAATACTTTATGGCACACCCATAAGGTTTGTTCTCATGAATATCGATGACCTCACCTTTTTTTGACGCCAGCATTGCGTTAAAAAAATACTTCTCCGCGAGAAGAACATCCTCTTGTTCCGCAGAGTTTATGCTATCAACCGCGCCATTGTAAACAAGTTGGCCCTTGGGGTTAATCAACATCATATGGGGCGTGGTTTTTGCTCCATAAGCCCGCCCGATCGAACCGTCCTCATCGAGTATGATATAACTGGGTGTCGCGTTATTATCTTTGGCGATCTGGTTTGCCTCTGCCACATCCACATTTCCTTGTTTGCCCTTGGCAGATGAAATAACGCTCACCCAAACCATGTCATTATTATTAGCGTATTGCTGCAATTTTTGCATATTTCCTGAATCATAATGCTTGCGAACAAACGGGCAGCCGTGATTCGTCCACTCTAGAATAACGAATTTTCCCTTCTGCTGTGACAAATCAAATAGTTTCCCATTCGTTGCCGTCACTGAAATTGTGGGCGCTTTCTCTCCAGCATGGATATTAGCGGCGAAAGCTGCCGTCACAGAGACGTTGCTTGCCAGAAAAAAACTACACACAAAAAGAAGAAAATTTCGAAGCATTGCCAGCATTGGTTATTCTCCCTATAACGCTTGTCTATATGATGGCGACACCATACGTCATTTAAACGAATGACACGCATAAAAAAACAACCCCAAAGCACATTTTTATTTATGACACCCAAGCGCGACGTTCCCTCAATTCAAATGCGAAAGCTGGCTAAAACGTATTTTAGCCGTAAGCTGGCTGAGGAAAAAATCGCACTCAAAGCCATTGATCTTGATGTGCCGCAAGGCTCGTTCTTTGCATTGCTCGGGCCGAATGGCGCTGGCAAATCAACGATGATTAACATTATGTCCGGCCTCACCGTTAAGTCTTCTGGCGAGATGCTCATTTGCGGCTACAACATCGATACCCACATGCGTGAGGCGCGCACCTCCATTGGCGTCGTGCCGCAGGAGCTGGTGCTGGATACATTTTTTACCGTGCGTCAGGCATTGGAACTGCACGCTGGTTATTATGGGGTGCCCAAGGCCAAGCGGCGTACCGATGAGATCATCGCGGCCATGGGCCTGACGGATAAAGCGGATGCACGTCCGCGCAGCCTTTCAGGAGGTATGCGACGGCGATTGTTGATTGCCAAGGCGCTGGTGCATAATCCGCCCGTGTTGGTACTGGATGAGCCAACGGCTGGAGTGGACGTGGAATTGCGCACACAATTATGGGCGTATGTGCGCGAATTGAATCGTCAGGGCACCACCATCTTACTCACCACTCACTATCTGGAAGAAGCTGAGGAACTCTGCGATCGCATCGCGATTATTGATCGTGGTGAGTTGGTGGCGTGTGATGATAAGCGCACATTAATGCGTGGCTTTGACAGTAAGCGGCTAGTTGTGTTTTTGAAAAACACTGTCGAAGATTTACCACCCCCCATGCGCGAGGAGGGTTGGGAAAAACTGGACAATCATTCGCTGAGCATCAGTTACAAACCTAGCAAAACTGATATTGAGCGTTTGCTCAGCATGGTGCGTGAGCATGGTTTGCACATTAGTGACATCACCACCAAAGACACGGACCTCGAAGAAGTGTTCATGCACTTCACACGTAAGGTCGCATAGATAAAATGGGCTAAGCTTTAGCGGGCTGCGGGTGACACCATCATCACCATTTGACGCCCCTCTAAACGCGGCTCGCTTTCAACTTTGACTTTATCGGCCAGTGCATCTTTCACTTGCACCAGCAGACGCATGCCCAGTTCCTGATGCGACATTTCACGTCCACGGAAGCGGAGGGTAAATTTCACCTTATCCCCCTCATCGAGAAACTTGTGGACGGCTTTCATTTTCACCGCGAGATCATGCTTATCAATCATCGGGCGGAGTTTGATCTCCTTAACCTGAATCACTTTTTGCTTTTTTCTGGCTTCATTCGCCTTTTTTTGCAACGCAAATTTGTATTTGCCGTAATCCTGCAACTTACAGACGGGAGGCTCAGCATTTGGCGAGACCTCCACGAGGTCCAGTCCGGCGGCCTCCCCCATTTTTAGCGCTTCAGCGACGGTGACGACTCCCACCATATTACCATCACCATCTATCAGACGGACTTTTTCAACACGAATTTGCTGATTGACCCGTGGCTCTTGACCAATGGCACTCATAGGGATTTCGTCTCACGCATAGGCAGTAGGCTCCAGTTCAATAAAAAAATAGTAAGGGCAGATGTTTAAAATAGATTTAACAAAGAATCAACCTGCATTCGAGTCCTGCGGGGGCAAACGGCGAGATTTAATCTCGTCTAGCAGCATAGATATCAGCGTATCAACCGTCTGCACCTGTTGATTCTGCGAGCCCAAACGACGCACTGACACGCTGTCACTGTCCCTTTCACGGCCACCCACCGCAAGGATAAACGGCACCTTACGATCCGAATGTTCACGGACCTTGAAGTTGATTTTGTTGGCACTCAGGTCAGCTTCGGCACGAATCCCTGCGGATTTTAAGCGCGCCATGACTGCCAGCGCATACTCATCGAGATCATTGGTGATGGGCGCCACCACCACTTGCACGGGCGCAAGCCAAAGCGGGAATTTCCCCGCAAACTGCTCGATCAGAATACCAATAAAACGCTCCAGCGTTCCAAGAATCGCGCGATGGATCATCACGGGGCGATGTTTTTGTCCGTCCTCACCGATATAGCTCGCATCCAGACGCTCAGGTAACACGAAATCCAGCTGCAGCGTGCCACACTGCCAGCTGCGACCAATCGAATCCTTCAAGTGAAACTCGTATTTTGGGCCGTAGAATGCCCCCTCACCTGGCGCATAGTCAAAATTCAGCCCCAACTGCGTGAGCGCATCAGACATATCACGCTCAGCGCGATCCCATGTCGCATCATCCCCAGCACGCATTTCAGGACGTGTCGCCAGACGAATCGCGATATCCGTGAAGCCAAAGTCACGATACACCGAATAGAACAACTCGATAAAACGCTTCACCTCATCGCCAATCTGATCCTCACGGCAGAAAATATGTGCGTCATCCTGCGTCATCTGCCGCACACGCATGAGACCATGCAGCGAGCCATGCGATTCATTGCGATGACAGCAGCCAAACTCAGCCATTCGCAGCGGCAGGTCGCGGTACGATTTGATGCCCTGATTAAAAATCTGGATGTGCGCCGGACAATTCATCGGCTTCAGCGCCATGAATTCCTTGGGTTCCTCAGTAAAGACCGAAGCGCCCTCCGCAGTGTTGGGAACCACATCCGGCACCACAAACATATTCTCGCGGAACTTTGACCAATGCCCTGAGGCTTCCCAGAATTTGCTATGCATCAACTGGGGCGTTTTAACCTCGACATAGCCGTCTGCATAGATTTTCTCTCGGATGTAGTCTTCCAACAAATGATAAATCGTAAACCCATGCGGATGCCAGAACACTGAACCCTGCGCCTCTTCCTGCAAATGAAAGAGGTCCAGCTGACGGCCCAGCTTGCGATGGTCACGCTTTTCCGCTTCCTCCATCATGTGCAGGTAGGCCTTCAGCTCTTTGTCATTGGCAAACGAGACGCCATAAATACGTTGCAGCATTTTGTTGCGCGAATCACCACGCCAATAGGCCCCCGCCAGTTTCGTCAGGTTGAATGCCACACTGATTTTCGACAAGGAAGGCGCATGCGGCCCACGGCACAGGTCAATAAAGGCAGCGTCGCCACTGCCCTGACGGTAGAGCGAGATTTTGCCGCGCTCGGTGGTGTCATCCTCAGGGGCATTCCGAATCAGTTCGGCTTTATAGGTTTCCCCTCGCCCCTCAAACATGGCAATGGCGGCCTCGCGCTCCCACATTTCACGCTGCACGGGTAGCGCACGCGCAATGATTTCCCTCATGCGCGATTCAATTTTGGGCAAATCGTCCGGCGTAATTTTTTCATCCAGATCGATGTCGTAGTAAAAGCCATGCTCAATCGTCGGGCCAATGGCGAGCTTAGCTGCAGGCCATAACTCCTTAATCGCCAGTGCCAGCACCTGCGCGGTGGTGGTATGACGCATGATGTCTAACCCTTCCGCATCTCTCAGCGTCAGCAGCGCAACGGATGCATCCTGCGTCAGCGCCTCACTGAGGTCGCGCTGCACGCCGTTCACTTTCATGGCGATGGCCGCTTTGGCCAAACCCGCGCCGATGGATTCCGCAATCGCCAGCCCCGTCACCGGTGCCTCATAGGTGCGGACACTGCCATCTGGCAGCGTAATGTTGACAGGTGACGATTGGACGGCGGGCTGTGACATGGTCATACGTGCATTGTCGTCATTCCCCGAATCGCGCAGCAATTCTAGGGGAATCCAGAGCTTCAGGCAGAGGCCAACTGGATTGCCCTAGAATTTGCCATGCAAATTCGGGCAATGACGGGATTAAACGAAGGAGTGCAATAAATTACCTTTACGCCGCACTGTCAAGGTGAAGCCACGGCTCAATGACAGAAAAAACGTCATTTACCTGAAGATTGGACAGGATGGGTCGCTGGATAATCCGAACATTGTCACCGCGAGGCGCGCATAAATCGGGGTTTGATGCGTCCGAAAACAGCACCAAACATGGCGACTGTGTGGCAGCGGCCAGATGCATAGGCCCCGTGTCATTGCCAATAATCACCCGCGCCTGCCGCGCCAGCGAAGCGATGTCAGCAAAATCTGTGCGGTTACAAAGATTGATGATACGCTTTGCATCCGCAGCCGCAATGCTTTGCAGCACCTCCGCTTCAGCGCCTGCGCCGATCAGCACCGGCTGGATATGATGGTCCAGTAACTTCAAACATAGCGCAGCATAATGATTTGCTGGCCAGCGCTTCTGTGGGCGATGCGCCGAGCCTCCGGCCACCAGCAACGCATAAGGCTGACTCAATCCAAAACGTGACACATCGGAGCGCAACCACTGCACATCGGGCGCACCTACAGAGCTAATCCCAGCGATGGCCATTTGCTCACGCTCGCGATCCAGCGTATGGAGTTGCGTGCGATGTGGCGTATCATGGCACCATTCCCCTGTCACCAGACCTGACCATAAGGGTTTGCGCTGAAACAGCCGAAAATAGGAGGTGCTGCGCTGCGAGGTTTGCAGATCATACACGCGTTGAAAGACACGCTGATTCAGCTGACGCTTCAGCCGCCGCATGCCAGCCAGCTGCCACAGCTTTGGTTTCTCATCGATCCACACCTCATCGAAATAAGGACTTTGCTGCAACATCGCGGTATAGGTTTTGATAGTCAGCACAACGATGTGCGCGTGAGTATGCTGCGCTCTAATGGCGGCAAAGGGGCCGGTGGCAAGCACAATATCGCCCAACGCGCCATGTTTGATGACCAGAATCACTTCGTCATCACTCATGCGACATTCTGCTCCTCTGATGGCGTATCCATTGGCACATCAGCCGATACTTCGCTTGCCACAGTCGTGGGCATCACACCGCGCATGACCTCATCATAGACTTGCAAGGTTTTTTCACACATGGTTTGCGTTGAGAAGTGATGACGCGCATTCCACAAGGCATTATAAGCAATCACCTGTCGTGTGGCTTCGTCCATGGAAAGCGCTTCTGACAATGCACGCATCAGATCGTCTGTGTCGCCTGGTGTTACCAGCCAGCCAGTCTCATACTCACGGACCGTTTCCATTGCGCCGCCATGTCGCGTGGCAATCACTGGCTTGCCCATTGCCTGTGCTTCAATGGGCACTCGCCCAAAGGCTTCAGGATGAATAGAGGGCGACACCACCAGACTTGCCAGCACATAAGCTTCTGCCATGAATTTCGTGTTGCCGACCATGCGCACATGACCCGAGAGATTGCTGGACTCAATGAGCTGCTTTAACTCAGCAGCATATTCCGGGTGTTTTTCGTCGTCCCCCACCAACAAACAAAAGAAGTGACGGTGCGGCAGCTTTGCCAGTGCGCGAATCAATACATCCTGCCCTTTCCAGCGCGTCAGTCGGCCTGGCATGATGATAATGGGCAATAGCTCCTCGGGCACTCGCCACTCGCGTGCCACCTGCACCACACGGGCTGGCAGCACTTTATCGGGTGAAAATTTCTCAAGATTTGCGCCGCGATGAATGACCGTTACACGTTCTGCATCAATCGGGTAATGCTGTAATATATGCTCCTTCACGAAATGCGAAACGGCAATCACGCGCTCACCTTTGGTCATGATGGCATTATAGCGCCGCTTAA
Source organism: Rickettsiales bacterium (assembly GCA_019749855.1). Classification (GTDB taxonomy): domain Bacteria; phylum Pseudomonadota; class Alphaproteobacteria; order Rickettsiales; family UBA998; genus UBA998. Next base: position 10,974 of record JAIEPI010000072.1, read on the forward strand.
GCCATGATTTGACGCCGTACACCCCATGAAAAGTGGTAATGAAATGACAGCCAGTTCTTTTGGCAGCGATAGAGGCACTCCACGCCGGCGCACGTGAGCGCGCATGGATAATGTCTACTTTTTCTCTGCGGATAATATCAGCCAGACGCTCTGCATTTCTGAAAATAGTCAGCGGATTTTTAGATTTCAGTGACTCCAGCCGTATATGCTCGCCGCCTGCATAGGCAAGGTCGCTCTCCATATAACCACCGGCAGAGGCCACCAATGCGCGATGGCCTGCTATATGCAATGCCTGCGCAATCTCCACTGTGCCACGCTCCACGCCACCGGTACGCAGCTCAGGCAAAACCTGCAGCACTGTCATTTTTTCACTAGTCATTGCATCACCCATAACCCAGTGATAGGACAAAAACACTCAACATCTCAATTATTTCCTGCATATGCCTGCCAATGAGTGACGCTTTACAACATTATGTTACCTCCACGGGCGATCGTCTGGCTTATTATGCCACTTCTGGCGCTTCACCTGGCGTGTTTTTTCTTGGTGGTTTCCGCTCTGATATGACGGGAAGCAAGGCCACCACGCTGGAATCCTATTGTCGCGGGCGTGGCCAGTCCTTCATCCGCTTTGACTATCACGCGCATGGTGCCTCTGATGGCGATTTTCTCGAAGGCAGTATCGGACGCTGGACACACAATGCCCTTGAGCTTTTTGATGCGCTGAGCACAGGGCCACAGATTCTGGTTGGCTCCAGTATGGGCGGTTGGATAGCCTTGAACATCGCAGTGCAGCGCATGCCACGTGTAGCAGGTATCATCGGCATTGCCGCCGCGCCAGATTTCACTGAACGCCTCATGTGGGCCCGCGCAACCCCGCAGCAGCAAGCGACCATCCTGCGTGAAGGCTCGATCATGCTTCCTTCAGAATATGGCGAGCCTTATCCAATTACGCGTCAGCTGATCGAGGAGGCGCGCAATCATTTGCTGCTTGATCGTGTAATACCCGTGACATGTCCGGTGCGCCTACTGCATGGCATGCAGGATCCCGACGTGCCGTGGAGTTATGCCTTTGATATTGTCTCAGCACTGCAAACCAATGATGTGCAGACCCTGCTGATTAAGGAGGGTGATCATCGCCTCAGTGGGCCGGAAGAGCTCCATTTGCTCACTTTTACGCTGGAAAAACTACTCGATAAAGTGACATAGGGCGGGTTCATCATGAGTCTGATGTGGCGCTGGATTAAAACCATCACGCGCGCATACATCACGATGCCTTGCATGAAAATTGACTATTTTCTCTTTGCATCCTTCCTTGCGAAGGATTAAAGACTAACGCAAATTCCCCTCTGTGACTGGTCATATTATGAAACCCTCGATTAAACCACAAAACCCCTGTTTTTCCTCTGGTCCCTGCGCTAAGCGTCCGGGGTGGACATTTGAAGCACTGAAGGGCGCATTAATCGGTCGCTCGCACCGCTCTGGCCCTGGTAAGAAGCGTCTGGCTGAAGTGATCGAACTGAGCAAAAAAATACTGGGCATTCCAGCGGATTACCATTTGGGCATCGTTCCTGCCTCTGATACTGGCGCCTATGAAATGGCGATGTGGACCATGCTTGGCGCACGTGGCGCTGACATGCTGGCATGGGAGAGCTTTGGCGAAGGCTGGGTCACGGATGCGAAGAAGCAGCTCAAGCTAACGGATTTGCGCGTGATGACGGCGCCTTATGGGGAGATTCCTGATCTCTCCAGCGTGGACTGGTCGCGTGATGTGGGCTTCACATGGAATGGCACCACCTCCGGCGCACGTGTTCCCAATGCGGATTGGATTGCCGATGATCGCGAGGGGCTTGCCATCTGCGATGCCACCTCCGCGGTATTTGCCATGGATGTTCCTTTTGCCAAGCTCGATGTGGTCACATGGTCATGGCAAAAAGTGCTGGGTGGTGAAGCAGCGCATGGCATGCTGGCGCTTAGCCCGCGTGCGGTCGCTCGTCTGGAATCCTACACACCAGCATGGCCGTTGCCGAAGCTTTTCCGCATGACGAAAGGCGGCAAGCTGGTGGAGGGTATTTTTCAGGGTGAAACCATCAACACCCCCTCTATGCTCGCCGTGGAAGATGCCGTTGACGGCTTGAAATGGGCCGAATCAATCGGCGGCCTACCCGCATTGATTCAACGCTCCGAGCGTAATCTGGCAGCGGTGACGAAGTGGGTGAATCAGACCGACTGGGTTGATTTTCTGGTGAAAGATGAAGCCATACGTTCGTGCACATCAATTTGTCTGGTGATGAGCGATCCGTGGTTTAATAGCCTGTCACCTGATGAGCAGGCAGCCAAAGTCAAAGATATGACAAAAATTCTTGAGAAGGAAAATGTTGCCTTTGACATCGGTGCGTATCGTGATGCACCCGTGGGGCTGCGCTTGTGGGGCGGTGCCACCGTTGAAACCAGTGACTTAGAAGCGCTCTTCCCATGGCTTGAGTGGGCATTTAGCGAAATGAAGGAAAATAAAGCGGCGGCCTAGATTGCAAAGT
>JAIEPI010000143.1 GCA_019749855.1 Rickettsiales bacterium
AGCATTTCCTGCGATTCGTAGGTGTTGCTCATCGCGTTTTATTACTCAAACACATGACATTCGAGCACGTCATCAAACGCTACCTGCAGCGGCAGGTTGTCAGATGCCCACTGAATTTCCTGCGCTATCTCAGCCTCTGAGCAATCAGCCATGCAGCTCATGAAGCGAAGTTTCAGCATATGCTGCCATTCCTCACGCGAGAGCTGCACCGCGTAACGCAGCGTTGATTTATGGATCAGGCTCTTGCCATGCGTAGCCGCCAGCTCCACCATGGGCAACACGCTCGGCGCAAATCGCGCTTGCATCTGCGCAGAAAACGGCCAGCCCGCGCATGACTTCATCGAAAAGCTGATCATTTGCCGTGTGCCAATCAGTTCAAACAGCGCCTCCCCCATCTGCGCATACATCAGGTGGAAGGATTGCTTGAAAAAGAATACATCGGCAGATTTGCTCTGCGGGACTTCAGCCAGTGTGGATTTGTAATACGAGACCTGCTCCATCGCCAACACATCCGCTGAGGGCTGAACGTAAGGATCCACGAGGATTAACTGCTTGGGCGAAACATCATTTTCCAGCGCATGGCGCCAAATGTCGCCGGTTCCGGCACCCACATCCAGCACTGTTTTGCCCTGCAAAAATGGAATCAGCTGCTGCGCAATGAACTTCCCGACTGCCGCCTGATACTGAGCCGTCGCCAGCCACCCTGCCCGTGACCACTGAGCCGCAGGCGCATGATGCTCAGACTCCCTCACCACACGGAAACCAGCGTGCTGAGCGAAATGCGGACGGAAATGAAAGCGCGCAAAGGCGTTCGCCTCCTCACCGGTGCTAATGAAGGAACCGCCCAGAATCATCTGATGTTCACCGTCATAACATGGCGTGCTGAAATCATCATAATAGGGGTGTGTTTTAAAGCCTTGCAGGGGGTGGAAGCTATCCTCGCACCATTGCCACACATTGCCGAACACATCGTAAAATCCGTTATTGTTCGCAGGCATGTCTCGCACCGGTGACTCTGCGTCGTAATGCAAGCTGTGATTCGCCCGTCCCTCCCCGCCATCACGAAGCGCATGATGTTCCGATTCCTTTAACAGCCGGAATGTCGCGCCACCTGAGCGCTCGCTCAGCCACGCGCAGTACGCTTTGGCTTCGTAATAATTCACATTCACCGGCCAGTCCGGCTGCATGTCAATCACCTCAAAGACGGTGCGAAGCTTATAGAGGTGCGAGCCGGTTGGGCCATTTTTTTCCCAGAACGCAGGCTTCATCACATTACGAAAACGCCGCCATTCCCACCCCATCGGTGACCAGTATTTCTGCTGGCTGTAGCCTCCGGATTTCATGAATTCCAGAAACTCCGCATTGCTGATCAAACACTCGCTGGCAGAAAACGCCGCCACTTCCCGTGCCTCAGCGCCATATTCATTATCCCAGCCAAAGCTTGGCCATGCATCAGGCTTGCCGAGTGTCACCGTTTGAGCGGAAACATCGCGCATCGCATTGTGAGGCATGGCTGATGGCGCATTACTGAAACGGTAGGCTGGCCAAGCCTCTGGGCGCTGCACCATTTCAATCGGCAGTTCACGGATCAGCACACTGCTGGTTTCCAGGTGGATGCGCTCATGCTCAAACCCCATCACCAGCGCCCACATGGGGCTTTGCTGCGTGATCGGCAAATGCTGTGGCTCAAGCAGTGGATGAGTTTTAATCAGGTTCACCAGCAAGCGGTAAGCTTGGCGGCGATATTCCCGCACCTCAACGACACTGGGCCAGATATGTTGCGCGCCTTCGTGCAAATCGTCCCAGCGCATTTCATCAACGCCGGTTTCAAACAGCGCCTCATATTCAGCGTTTAATGGGCCATCCAGCACCCCGGCAACGCGAAGCTTATTAATGTAAAGCGAGACCGGATGCGCGTAATAAAAAATCATTGGATGTCGCAACTGATGATACGGGCGACGAACATACGCAGCATCATCGCGCAGACCACTGAACAACACCTCGGTCATCGTCCAGCCATTGTTGAAATAGTCCAGTATTTCAGTGCGCGACGCTGTAAGCGACACCTGCGGCAGGGCATGAATCACCCCATCCGGTGTCACGCCCGGGCACACACCGTGCACAGGCTGCAGGCCTGTCCAGAATGACGGCTCCATATCCTCAGGCATTATTTTTTGCACAAGCTTCATTTAGCTTCCTTCGGGTTTAGCGCTTAAATGGTTACATATTAAGCAAGTCTTATATATTAAAATAGCTAATGTGTATATGTGGAAGCTTTATCTGCTGCCAGCGTTAGCGCTCATGGCTTGTTTCAAGTTCAGCTTTGGTATCACAGTATAGTTGCTTAAATCGCATCTCAAGTGCACGCAGAATGGCTTTGCTTTTGGCTAAAAACACCACAGGCTCGCCGTCTAAGGTGCCCTCCTTAGAGAAAATCCCCGCTTTTTCGGCGATGTGCTGTGCCGCGTGAATATCCCAATCATAATCAAGGGCGTTTCCAGCAAGCATAACCCCGTCCACGCCATTTGGCTCAGCCATTTTAGCCATCACCAGTGCGGTCGAAAACGATGCCTGTGCATGAAAAGGGCCAGAAAGCAGTTTTTCGCGCATCTTGATTATGGTCTGATTTTTCTTCGAATACGATACAATCTCAATCGTTTTACCGCGCAGCGCATCGTCTATGCCACCACTGAACGCCACGGGTTCAATCGCTTGATGCGTTAAGGGCGCCTTGTCCTCCTGATGAACGACATAGGCCCTTTCATGGTCTGCGACATAGATTTTATCTTCCATTGGCACCGAAACCATCCCTATATCGGTTATCCAACGGCCACCTTTTTTCGTTTGCAGTGCCAACGTAACGGAAAAATCCTGCAAACCTTTTTTAAATCGCGATGTGCCATCCAACGGATCAACCAGCCAACGCTGCGTGCCGTCAGGCCAATCGGCGCAATTTGGGCAGGATTCCTCTGCTACTATGGGGATATCTCGGCACGCACGAAGATGCGGTAAAATGGCTTCCTCGGAATCTTGGTCCGCTTGCGTGACAACATCCTCATAGCCGTAATGGGCATAATCATTGCTTTTCACGATAGTGCCCATGAAAGCCTCACGATTATCGCTCGCAGCAGCTCTATCAAACCAATTGCGCAGGATGGTATTTGCATGTCGGCATGCAGCAAGCATGGCATGACTAGGCGAAGATTCATTGGAATGGATCGGGCTCATTGCCGTGTCATAGAGGAATATGAGCGCGAAATGTATGAATGTTTCATGACAAATTAACCAGTCACATTCGGCAGATGCCTAAGCTAAGCCATTCTCATGTTTAAGGGATTTTGCTACCCCTGAGTTGGAAATGGTAGAGGGTGGCGGAGTCGGAACGCCATGAACGAGATGGGCAAGATATTTAAGAGCCCTGTAAAACTTGAGAAAAAGGCGTTCAAGTTTGAGCCTATGCTGCTTGCGGCTTAATCCCGTGGCGTAATGTTACCGCGTCGCTTGAGGATAATATCCAAAATGCCGCTGCGGATTTGATCGAATAAGCGCGGCGGCAAAAAGCCATAGGTCATTTCACCCGGCTTGCCGGGAACAGGTCGCAGATCATAGCCCGGCCACACGAACTGATTCACCTCATCGAGGATCACCCATGAGCGATCATCATCCAACCCCAAATGCTGCTTCACTCGCAGGGGAATTTCTAAACAGGGTGTGCCGGGCGATGGTGGTGAATGCGTGATGGGCGCCACGGTGACGTGCGTGCCGCTATCATACTTCTCCACCGACAACACGATGACACACGGACGGTTCTTGCGGCCTTCCTCCTGACCTGCCTCAAATTCCTTGCGCCATAAATAGGCGTAGGAAATCACGAGGCCGGGTTCTGGACTGGGAATAGCCATTACGGACTAGTCGTCGAGCAGATTGTTCAGGTGATCGTGCTTTGCATCCATTTTGCTCATCGCTATCGCCTGAATGGTCTCCTCGGATAGCGCTTCGACGGCAAACGCTTTGGGCATTTGTGCTTTCATACGCAGATACGCCTCATAGTCCGGGCCTGACACAAAATAGCCCGTCACGCGGTCGTGACTGGTGACAGCCACCGGCTCGCGCTGCGCTACTTCGCGGTAACGGCCAAAATTCTTTGAAAACTCACTGGAAGGAACAGTAATCATACGGGCATCTCCTATTTTCCTCATTATACCCAAATTACGGATAATACGCAAGATGTTCTATGCTCCGCATCCCAGCGACCTCAGAGGAGTCGGATAGAACAAGCCAAATTATAGAAAAATCAGTGCACTTAAACGCTTAAAGCTCAAAATCAGGGCAAAATCCTAGAACCGCCCCACCCTGCAGCAGGCCTACATCTGATTTTTTGAAAGGGAGAGTGGTGGAGGATAGCGGAGTCGAACCGCTGACCTCTTGCATGCCATGCAAGCGCTCTACCAACTGAGCTAATCCCCCGTTTGCCCCAATGAGGCCCCAAAAAATGGTATTGCTGGATAGCGCAATTACTGTTGCAATGCAAGCAGAACTGTGGTGAGGTTTGCCTTCGAGTTTCTGGCATATTCACTCTGAGCTGAGGGCTTTTTCCTATGCAAATCATTGTTCTGGGTGTGCACCGTTCGGGAACCTCTCTGGTCACGCGACTCATCAATATGATGGGCGCTTTTTTTGATACGGGACACGCCTCCATCGGCTTTAACGATGAAAACCCCAAGGGTTTTTGGGAACGCTCGGACGTGATTGCCTGCAATGACCAAATGCTGGCGCTACAGCAATCCTCATGGGATCAGCTGGCGCAATGGAAGCAATCGCCACCAAAAACGCGCAAGCCCTCACCTGAGCAGGAAAAAATTGAACACGCGATGAAGACCATTCTTCTCACACTCGACGCCAATCGCCCGTGGGTGGTGAAGGATCCGCGCATGTGCCTGACCTTTGACCATTGGCGCGCGCATCTGGAAGTGCCGGTGGTGATTTGTGTGCATCGTGATCCGCTGGAAGTGGCACTGTCCCTCAGCACACGCAATGGCTTTAGCTTTGCCCATGGGCTGGCCATCTGGGAATATTATGCGGTGAGCATGCTCAATAGTATGCGCGGCCTACCGGTGATTTTTATTGAGCACAAAGCCATACTCAATGATCCGGTAGCGGTGGTGAAATCACTCTATGAGCAATTGAACAAAGAAAATGTGCAAGGGCTGCGCCTGCCGAGTGACAAAGAGATCACAACGTTTATTGAGCCTTCACTTTATCGCTCCAAGCTGACAAATGAGGATTATGAGCAAGGTTTAACGTCCTACCATACGCAACTCATCGAAATGCTCACTGGCAAGCGCGCATTGCCTGAGAAAAACCTCATGCCCTCTCTCGCCGCACGTGATGCGATGAAGGCATTTGAAAAATTGCGTCGCATGGAAATACAAATGACCACCAACAACAATCATTATGCCGCCGCACAGCAGGAGCTCAATGAGTTGAAGGATTTTCGGCAGCGCATCCTCACCGAGGTGCAGCATGAATTGTTACGCTCTCGCAAAATACTCGAAGAAAAAGACGAGCAAATTAAACGGCTCAAATCATCGCGTAGCTGGAAGCTTGGTAATGGCTTTATTCGCCTGATTACGCTTCGCTGGTTTACACGGCCACCGATGACGATGTCATAACGTCCAATATGACCGAAGCATCCAAATCAATCATGGCCGTTGGGTAAGTTTTGCGTTTTGGATCGTTATCGAGAATCGGCATCACCTGAAACTGCGCGGCGTCCACAATACGATGCAAAAAGCGCTCACCATTCACATCGCGTGACACCACGCCACAATTGATGAAATACGCGCCATCACACATGCGGTTCACGAATGAAAAACGCACGTTTACTACACTGCCTGCCGTGATTTCTTTGAGAGAGAAATGATGGGCATGGCAAAGACTGCCTGCCAGCTCAAGGCCCGTCTTAGCTTTAATCAGCATGGAGAAGCCGGCACCGCTCACGGTTTCATCAAAACGCACATCAAAAGAAAAACCGTAAGTTTTTCCCACCTCAAGAATATGTGTCGGCTGCTGCTTCTCATCGTAAAGGACAGTATTGATAATTTCTGCACCTGAGGGGATATAACTGATGCGGCTCTCAGGTAATTTTGCCACCGATGGCAATGGCTGATCAGGCCCCATGCGATGTTTGGCGAGAATGGCATCGCGTATCAGGCCCTGTTGCTCAATGGGTGCATAAATCATGCGGTGATACTGCTCCATGACATCTTTTGGGGCACCTTCAAGAATCATCTCGCCCTGATCCAGCATGATCGCACGACTGCACAGGTCAGTCACGGTACGTGCGGAGTGTGATACAAAAAGAATCGTCGCGCCGTTTTCTTGCAGGGCACGAATTCTAGCGAAACATTTACGCTGAAACGCCTCATCACCTACGGCCAGCGCTTCATCAACGATCAGAATATCCGGATCAACAGCAATCGCTACGGCGAACGCCAATCGCACATACATGCCGCTTGAGTAGGTCTTGACCGGCCGCTCCAACATCGCCGCATCCAGACCCGAAAAGCTGACTATACTCTCATAGCGATCATCAATCTCCGCACGAGACAGGCCGAGAATGGTGGCATTGAGGATAATGTTTTCATGTCCTGAGAATTCCGGATTAAACCCTGCCCCAAGCTCAAGCAATGCGGAGATTCTTCCCTTAGTGACGCACTCACCACTGGTTGGCTGTAGCGTCCCGCAAATCAGCTGCAACAATGTTGATTTTCCTGAGCCATTGACGCCGACAATGCCCAGCGTTTCACCTCGCGCAACGGTAAGATTGATCGGTTTGAGCGCCTGATGTTCTGTAAATGAGGCGCGCCTGCCACGAAAAAGGCTCTGCAACAAGCGATCACGTGGGCTGGAGTATATGTGATAACACTTACTCAGATCGCACAAGGCAATGGCAGGCATAGACGCGTCTAAAATCATGCCGGATATTACGGTTTGGGCGCAGGAGGCGCACTCATAGATTGCTGCGTCAATGCGTCACGAATTTTACGTTGATCCGCCAGTTCCACCGTCAAATTCTTCGCCTTGACTGGAGACATCAACGCCAAGACAGCGGCGGCTTTACGCTCTGACATTTTATCAACCACCAACAGCAAAATAGGCAGTTCCATTTCATCAAAAATTTGTGCGGCGTCTTTTGGTTTCATGTTCTCATATATTTTTACCAGACTGCGAATTTCCGCTTCCTCATGACCATTATACTGATCGATTAGTTTTTTCAGCCCTGATTCCATGGTTTGTATTTCTTCAATTTTACGATCAAGCCGTACTTCCGTAGCGTCCAGCAGACTGGCTTTCAGTTTTATTTCTTCTTCATATTCGTTAAGCTTATCACGCCGCGCCGCTAAGCTCTGAAGGAGGTCAACCTCTACAGGTGAAAACTGCGTCTGTCTGGTGATGACGGGATCTTCAATGGGGACATCCGCCAATTTTTTTTCGTCCTCAGAATCTTTTTTCTTTTCGGACTTATTGTCTGATTTTTCTGATGAGTCTTCATTATTCGCCGCTTGTGACGTCTCCTTGGGAGCATCCTGAGCTTCTGCCTTCGCATAGGCCTCGCCAGCCATCAATAAATGCGAGCCGGTGTAGAGCTCAAACGTTTTTGACAGCAGCATGAGTGCCATGCAGCTAATCGTTAGCGGCAATAATCGAAAGCGGGGCAAATCGTTTTTTTTCATTTTCATCAACCCTTCGCTTTAAGCGCATCAAATAACTCTTGCTCGGCCTTGGAACGCATACGCGCCCCGACGCGACGACCACCGCCCGCAGTATCTCTCGAAGGGGATTCATCGGCCATAGCAGCATTCTTGATTTCAGCGGCACGCGCACGCAACGCCTCGATACCGCGGGCTGGGCGCTCTTTCTCAGAGGCATTCTGCGCGGCGGCCGCATCCATCGACGCCTTCGCAGCTAGGGTTTCCTGTGTGGCATCCACAGGAGCCGTTCGCGCTGCACGCGGAGACAATCCGGCAGCGCCGGAAGGTTTCTCAACGACACCGCGTGTGACAGAAATCTGACCATCCATGCGCTCGGCCAGCTTATTAGCCTTTTCAATCATGAAGGCCAAATCATCGGCGAGGTAATTGGCTTTATCGAGGCGTGCCTGCATATTTTCATTAATTTTTTTGCTGGCCTTGTGAATCTCACTGATGCTGTGCGTGGCCAATTGCGTTGACTCATCAAACTGCTTAATCAGCGCCGCCAACTCGCTTTTACTGTCCTGTAATATGCGGATGCGTGTATTCAGTTTAACACAATACAGAATGGTGGCGGCGAGCAACGCGGTTACTACGCCATTGAGCAGCAGTGTCATCAAAACATGCGTTTGTGGGTCCATTACGCCAGTTCCTTTACTTTGCTACGTGAGACGGCATCCACTAACGATACCGCCATGCGATCCCCCATACGTCCTAATTTGGCCTTGGTGAGCTTTATTTCGCCGCACTGCATCCATACATCGGTCTGCGGCGAAACATCCAGCAAAATAGTACTGCCGACTTTCAAGCGTATAATATCGCCAATGGGAACAGTTTTTTCATCCAGCACAGCACGCACATCCACATCAGCCATGCGAACTTCTTTGCCCAGATGTTTCTCCCATACAGAGTCCTGACCAAATTTTTCACCCATAAAAATCTGCATCAGCAAATCACGGATCGGCTCAAGCGTAGTGTGGGGGAACAGAATTTCCACAATGCCGCCACGGTCATCCATATCGATACGTAAACGAATCAGCAGCGCCGCATTGTTAGGGCGAGTGATGGTCGCGAATCGCGGGTTATTCTCTAAGCGCTCATGCTGAAATGTCACCGGACTGAGCGGATCGAAAGCTGAACTCATATCGGAGAGAATAATATCGACAAGATTTTTAACAATGTCCTGCTCAATGGTGGTGTAGGGACGCCCCTCGATGCGGATAGGACGCTGCGAACGCCTGCCACCCAGCAGCACATCCACACTGGAGTAAATCAGCGAGCTATCGACCGTGACCAAACCAAAATTTTCCCACTCAGCAGCCCTGAACACTGTTAGCAATGCAGGCAGTGGAATGGAATTGAGGTAATCATCAAAACGAAGGGAAGTCATGGAATCAATACTGACATCCACGTTATCCGAGGTAAAGTTTCGCATCGAGGAGGAGAGTATCCGCACCAGTCGATCAAACACCACTTCCATCATCGGAAGCTTTTCATAAGCCATCAGGGACTTGCCAAGGATCGCCTGAATACCGCTTGCCTCACCGGCGCTACTGTCTTTGCTGTCAAAGCCTAAAAGCAGGTCAATCTCGTCCTGATTCAGCACACGGCCTGTCTCTTCGGCCTCACCTCCGCCTTCACCGGAAGCGAGCATCTTTTCCCACTCCGCTGCTGCGTCGGCATCTTCCTCTGGATTGCTGCTATCGTCAGCCATGACTACTCCGATGTCTTTCAATCACTGTACAATAATTTCCTTGAAAAGTACATTATTCACCTTCGCGGGAGCGATCGCTTTATTGACACGGCGCATCAGCTCTTCACGCAGACGCTCCAGCCCCGCTGAACCCGCCATATCACTGGCCCGCAGCTCTCGCAGGTAGGTATTAAAATCATCGATAATGCGCGGTTGCATTTGTTCAACACGCTTGACATCATCCGCAGACGCCACTTCAAGAATCACCGAAACCTTGATAAAGCTTGTCTGAGTGCCGCCGGTGTTCAAATTATTGAGGAACTCGGGAAGCTGGAAATAGACGGGGTCACCCTGCTTAGCCTGTTCCGGATTTTTGGTGGACTTCTCTTTCTTTTCTACCTTCTCTTCAGCGGGTGCCTCATCTTTTTTTCCACCAATGAATCCTCCAAAATAAGCCGCAGCGCCTGCGCCACCGATGAGCAATACCAAACCAAGAATGATGATGATGAGGCGCTTTCCTTTCTTCTCGCCACCTTCAGACTCTGCATTATCCATCTCTTTTGTATCATCAGAAGCCATAATCTATTTTTCCTTCATGTGTGCGCGTTTTCACTTTTATAAAAAGCCCATCTTCGTCGCACAAGACTCCTATTGCAAGCGCTACGCCAACTTCTCACTTTTACTGAAAATGTGCGGCTTTCTAACCATTATCTGCATTTGGCACGCTTTATGCATTACTCTGCTGAAGCGACAGCTGAAACAATTAGGAATGAGCCATGGATAACAGTATTTACATCATGCTTTCACGCCAGACAGCCTTATTTCGCAAAATGGAAAGCACCGCGAACAATATCGCGAACTCTACCACGGCAGGCTATCAGGCGGAACGTAATATGTTCGTGGATTACCTGGTGGATGATGGTAATAAGCGCAAAATGGCGTTTACGCAGGATAAGGCCTCTTACCTTGATACCCGCGAAGGCCCGATTCAGTCTACCGGCGAGACCTTCGATATGGCGATTAGCGGCGATGGCTACTTTACTGTGCAACAGGGAAATAACCGCCGCTACACTCGCGCGGGCAATTTTACCATCGACTCGCAAGGTTTTATTATAAATCCGTCAGGTGCTTTCTTATTGGATGATGGCGGGCAGCGGATACAAGTAGAGCAAAATGTCCGTGAATTCGTGGTGGGAGAGAATGGTTCTCTAAGCGCTGATGGACAAGACATCGGCACCATCGGCATCGCGGAATTCGCCAACACACAGCAGCTGGAACATGAATCTGGCACTTTGTTTCGTGCGACGGGGCAGCCCTTAGCCGCCACACGCTCACGAGTGCTGCAAGGTGTGTTAGAAAAATCCAATGTGGAGCCGGTGCAGGAATTGGTGGCGATGACACAGATCAATCGCGCGACCACCAGCACCGCAAAATTTATTGAACTGGTCTATGACTTGCAACGTAAATCTAGCAATGTCTATGCACAGGGTAGTAACGGCTAGAGTAAGATTTTTATCAGAGCTATAAACGGAGGAAGCCCCCATGAGATCACTTAATATCGCCGCCACCGGCATGCAGGCTCAGCAAACCAATGTGGATGTTATCTCGCACAACCTTGCGAACATGACCACCACCGGTTACAAGCTGCAACGCGCGGAATTTCAGGATTTGATTTATCAGGATTTGCGCCGTGTTGGCTCCAACTCCTCTGATGTGGGCACTATTGTTCCGACTGGTGTTCAGCTGGGTCTGGGGGTGAAGACCGCCGCCATTTACCGCAACATGTCGCAAGGCACGCTTCAGCTGACCGATAACGCGCTTGATTTGTCAGTGAATGGCAAAGGCTATTTTGTGATTCAGCTGCCGGATGGCACGAACGGTTACACGCGCAATGGCTCCTTTCAGTTGAGTCCACAAGGTGAGCTGGTAACTTCGGATGGCTATATTGTTTCACCCAACATTACCATTCCTCAGGATGCGGTGAGCGTCAGTGTCAACCAGAATGGCGAAGTGCAGGTTGAAACTCAGGGTCAGGTGCAGCCGCAGATTGTCGGCCAGCTTGAGATCTCAAACTTTATCAACGAGGGCGGCCTACGCGCCATTGGTGACAATCTGTATCTTGAAACCGCCGCTTCAGGCGCGCCATTTCAGGGCATTGCTGGTCAGGAGGGCTTCGGCGTTATTTTGCAGGGCTATCTGGAGAATTCTAACGTCAATCCAGTTTCTGAAATTACCAATCTGATTGTGGCGCAACGTGCCTACGAGATGAACTCAAAAGTCATCACGGCGTCGGATGAGATGTTGCAGGCATTGAACCAATCAGCGTAAGGTAAGACTTTAAAATAGTAAGTGCCCTCTCAAGAAGGGCGCCACGGGGAGAGATGGAAATGTTGCAGCAATCTTATCGATATAGTCTGATACTCAGTGTCATCGGCATGGTCTTGCTTCCGGTACTTAGTATGGCGCAGCAAGCGACGCAACCTTTGTTTGCGATCACCCTGAATGAGGCGGAAGATTCTGTCGCCTCGGCTCTCATCGCTGATGGGGTGGCGGATACTCTGAAAGCCGACATTATCAGCACACGCCAGCCGCTTCTTTATCAGTACAAACAACCGCTGGACATTCAGGTTAAAACGCTCAAACACAACGAAGCCGAGCATAGCTGGAGCGCCAATCTTCTGTTTGCCTATGAGGGCAATATCATTTCTGCCATGCCAGTGAGCGGTCGCTATGAGGCGACGCAGCGCGTGCCGGTCCTCACGCAGCGCCTATCTCATGGTGAAACCATCGGCGCACAGCACATCACCATGAAAGAATTTCCTGCGTCCAAAGTGCGACAGGATGTGGTGCTTGAAGAAGATCTGATGATTGGCAAAACCCCTCGTCGAACCATTTCAGTCAGCCGTCCCATACGAAGTGATGAGTTACAAGAGCCAGACATGGTTAAAAAGGGTAGCATGTTAAAAATGACCTATCAGACGCCTTACATGGAAATTTCTGCCACCGGTCAGGCACTGGAGAATGGTGCCAATGGTCAAACCATTCGTGTACAAAATACGGACAGCCACGGCACCGTTTACGGCGTGGTGGTCTCTGCTGATGAAGTGCAGGTCACGCGTCCGTCGCGCTCAGTGCAAGCGACAGCCCAACGATAGGAGAGCCGTCTATGCCACAGAAATTGCTATATCGCGCCCTCTTCTTACTTGCTACCGGAACGCTGTTGTCAAGCTGCGCCGCGACTCTGGACAAACTGGAGGAAGTGGGCTCACCGCCTGATCATACCATCGTTGAGAATCCAACCCAGAAAATCGGCTACCAGCCGATGACCTGGCCGGCGCCGGATCCTGAACCGCCGTCACGTCAATATTCCAATTCACTATGGCAACCAGGCGCACGCGCCTTCTTCAGAGACCAACGCGCCAGCCGTGTCGGTGATATTTTACGTGTCCGCGTCGAAATCGACGATGAAGCACAGCTGGTCAGTAACTTTCAGCGGCAGCGTCGTAGCGGTGAAAGCGTCGAGGCGCCCGCTGTGTTTGGTCTTGAGAACGATATTCCGTTTGGCGCGGATCCCAATCAGTTGCTGGACATCACCGCCAACACCAACAGCAACACCATTGGTCGTCTGAACCGTCAGGACAAAGTAGAAACACAGGTTTCCGCCGTGATTCTTCAACTGTTGGCTAACGGAAATTATGTCATTGAGGGTACGCAGGAAGTGCGGGTGAACAATGATATCCGCGAACTAAAGGTCGGGGGCATCGTGCGCCCGCAGGATATTGATTCAACCAACACCGTGGATTCCTCGCAGATTGCAGAGGCGCGCATTACCTATGGTGGCCGCGGCGTACTCACACGCGGCACCCAACAACGTTGGGGCACGGAAGTGCTGGATATTCTCTCGCCGTTCTAAGGCCAGCAACGACCGTTGTTCTTCGCGGTCATTGCCTCACTTTTTCCTTCGTCATTCCAGCGCAGACTGGAATCCAGACGACCGTTCCACTGGATCCCTTAAGTTCACAAACGAAGTGCAACACTATGATAAGGTGTTGTGCTTATGGGAAAAACCTATCGACAGC
>JAIEPI010000021.1 GCA_019749855.1 Rickettsiales bacterium
CGCATTTGCAGGGCAAAGCACGAGAAAACGAGCGAAAAAATCGGTATGGCATAGAACAGATAATCCGAGGAGAACCTGAGAAAATCAAATCCCCAGCGTAAAAAGAGGGCAATAGGAAGACTGATGGCCGCCATCAGCACATCGTGCGCAACGTGCAATCCGCTGCGGAGCAACCGGCTAGGCATGACTCTCGATAATCACTTGACGCTGCACTACGGGTCCGCTGCCGCGTAGAAACAGCACCAGAAGCAAACTACCGAGATAGGCCGCCGCCATAGCGCCACAAGCGGCCATAAATGATAGCGTCGAAAGGCTGGCTAGCGCTATAAGTACCACATTAAGCATGAGAATAGCGCGAACCACGCGCCGGTGTGAGGCACCGCGACGCACCGCATATTGATAGCCATGCTCGGAATGTGATTGCCAGATCGGCTTGCCTTGCAAAAGACGTGTTGCCAGCGTCAGGCTGGCATCCGTGAGGTAATAGGCGGGCAGAATCAATGAAGCCGCCCACTGGCCCTGACTGGCGAGTATCAGTAGCAGATAGCCCATGATGAGCCCCAGGGGAATGCTCCCGACATCGCCCAGAAAAATGCGCGCAGGGTGGCGGTTAAAGTACCAAAAGCCCAACATGGCACCGCTCACCACCATGGCATCAACAGCCAAAAACTCTGGAAGTGCCACCACGGAGATGACCATTGCCACCAATCCGGCACTCAGGGAAACGGTTTGTACCGCCGTTAATTCATCAATACCGTCCATGAAATTATAGATATTGAGAAAATAAGTCAGCACTAAAACGGCCAGCGCATGATCAAGCATGAAGGGCAGGTAACCTTGGAAAATAGGCTTCTCAATAGTGGCTACCGCAAGCATGCTGGCTAAGAGATGCACGGCAAGCCGACGATACACGGACTGCCCCTTGCGGTCATCCGCGAACGAAATAATCGCCAACAGAGCCAAGGCAATAATCAAATACGTATCAATACCGGAAACCAGAAGAAAAAATACTGCACTGGACACCACGGCAATTCCAGCTCCTCGTGGTATGGGACTCGCATGATTTGAGCGTTCGCTGGGTATATCGATCACCGATAGCCTAGGCAAAATTAGCAACAGCCCCCAAGTCGCCACCCATGAAAATAGCGCCGCAGAAAGACAGAGAATGATGGTGTAAGCGATCAGCGAGGTCATAAGCTTTTAATTCCAGCTTGAATGTAGGCGTTGCCGGAGCATATAGCAACTGATCGCAACAGAACAGACGCTTAGTGCTGGGGACCCGCACCCCACCAATAGACGCCGACAAACAGGAAAAGCCACACCACATCAACAAAATGCCAGTACCATGCCGCAAATTCAAAGCCCAGATGCCCACGCATGGTCAATGTGCCCCGCTTTGCCCGTACCAGACACACAGCAAGGAAGATGGTGCCGATGATCACATGCGCGCCGTGAAATCCAGTCGCCATGTAGAACGTCGCCGCATAAATACCATCTTTGAAACCAAAAGCAGCGTGGCTGTACTCAAGTGCCTGTAATGCTGTGAAGCTCAAGCCCAATGCAACGGTAATCGTCAGGGCCTGAATCATGTCCTTTTGTTTGCCTTCCAGTAGCGCATAGTGCGCCCAGGTGACAGTGGTGCCAGAAAGCAGCAAAATCAGCGTATTAATGAAGGGCAGATCCCAGGCGTCGAACGGCGTAATGCCCACTGGAGGCCATTGCGCGATACCCGTGGCCATATCCCATGCTTCCTGAATATGCACTTTAGGAAACAGGCTGGCATCAAAGAATGCCCAGAAAAAGGCAAAAAAGAACATCACTTCTGAGGTAATGAACAGGGCCATCCCCACACGCAGACCATGCTGCACCGCGTAGGTATGCGCTTTTTGATAAAGCCCCTCACGAATCACGTCACGCCACCAGAAAAACATGCATGTCAGAACGGCGATAAATCCGGCTGGCAGGAGGTAGGTGCCAATCGCCATCTCGTGCATGTGCGTTGCCAGACCTACGGCGAGGGCAAACACCGCCATCGCACTGAAAAATGGCAGCGCACTTGGATCAACCAGATGGTAAGGGTGATCCGCAACAGCGTGATGGGCATCAGCGGCGTGGGCATCATGGTGGCTCATAGCGATCCTCTGCGTAGGTGAGAGATTACGAGGGTTTTACCGGAAAAAATGTGTATGACAACGTAATATTTGTCAAACCATCCAGTTCTGGGTCATCGGCAAGGGCGGGATCAAGATAAAATGACACAGGGAAGTGCATTGTCTGCCCGGGTGCGATGGTTTGTTGCTCAAAACAGAAGCACTGTGTCTTCATAAAGTATTTGCCTGCCTCGTTTGGCACAACATTGTAAACAGCGGTGCCAGTGACAGGTTTTGCCGATGTATTGATGGCACGAAATGATATCAGCGTTTGCGCGCCCACATGCACATCTACCGCACGTTGCTCAGCACTAAACTGCCAGGGCAGGCCGTCACGTGTGTCGGTGTTGAAGTCCACCGTCACTTGACGTGCCAGAATACCAGAAGCTGCTTTTTGTGCAATTTGCGTGGTGCCGCCAAAACCGGTGGCCTGACAAAACAGACGGTAAAGCGGCACCGAGGCGTAGGCAAGCATCACCATGCCCGCAACAAAGGCAAGTAAGCCTAAGCCGAAGGAAGCATTATTGCGAGCAACAGGCACGGGGGAGTTCATGAATACATCCAATCAGGATGTGTATTTTATCAGAGCAATGGCGTAGAGCAAGCCAACGATTGAAAAAAGCACCGCCAGTAGCAGCAAATTCTTGCGGCGCTGCTGGCGGTGTCGTTCATGCTCAGGCATAAGAAATGATTACTTGGTTTCAGATGTGTTGTTGCGGCGGATAAAATCAAGGATAACCAACACAAATACTGTGCATAGCGAGCCGAGAATAAAGCACATACCCATCAGGTAAATACCGTCCTGGCTGATTTGACTCAATAGATTCAGCGAGGCGATTTTGGAATTAACGGCAGCGTCGGTTGCGACCATTGCATCTGTACCAACGATGGCACTACCATCCACAGCGTCTGGGCTCTCTGTAGTGACTTCAACATCCGGTGCATCGGTGGATTCCAGCTCAGCAGCATCAGGTGTCGCTGAAGAATCAACATCAATTTTGGTTTCATCCGACATGGTCTATTCTCCCTAAAAATTTAACAAGCGACTGATTGGAATATGAAAATATTTATCAATGATGAGAAGCGAAAACAGTGCAAAGAGATACAGGATCGAGAATTTAAACAGACCTATGGCTTTCACATCACAAGGATGTTGCCATAATTTCAATGCCAGCCACGCAAAGCGTCCGCTTAAAAGCACGGAGCCCAACAAATAAATTGCACCAGAATGACCCAAAGTTGATGGCAGCACACTCACGACAAAAAGCAGCAGGCTGTAGCACATGATATGCCGCAAAGTGCTCGCTTCACCCGCAATCACGGGCAACATTGGCACATTCACCGCACGATAATCTTCGCTGCGATAAAGCGCTAACGCCCAGAAATGCGGCGGCGTCCATAAAAATACGATGAGAAAATATAACAATGGCTCCACACTGAGGTATGGGGTCATTGCCAGCCAGCCAATTACAGGAGGAAAGGCTCCAGCAGCACCGCCAATGACGATGTTCTGTGCCGTTCGCCGCTTAAGTCCCATCGTATAAAAGCAGGCATAATACCAGATAGCAAACGCAAGCAAGCCTGCAGGCGCTGCACCTGCCACCAGAAATAACAATGTCACAGAGAGCACAGCAAGGCCAATGCCCAACGCCAGCGCATCGTCAGCGGCAATGCGCCCTGCTGGAATGGGGCGCTTGGCGGTACGTCGCATGCGAGCATCAATGTCACGATCATACCACATGTTTATGGCCGCACCGGCACCTGAGCCAAGTGCAATGGCGAGTATGGTGAGACCAATAAACAGGGGAGGCAAATGGCCAGGCGCCATCCACATGCCAACGGCACCGGTGAAAACCACCAGTGACATGACACCCGGCTTCAGCAAGGTCCAATAATCGCGAATGGATGCTTCAGTAACAGAGGCATCAAGTGTGGTCGTTGAGGTCATGAAAAACTCAAGGGACAGGGCATAAGAAGAAATCTTCCTCACCCTGCTTATTGATTTAACTAGGAAATTCGTGGAATACCCGTTTTCTCAAAGGTGTGGAAAGCGGGCGGACTCGGCAAGGTCCACTCAATCGTTTTTGCACCCTCACCCCACGGGTTATTTCCTGCAGGAATGCGATCAATGAAGATACGCGCCACCACATAGAGGAACCACAGCGCGCCAAAACCCGCAATGTAGGAGCCAATTGAGGAGATGTAGTTATAGCCTGCATATACATCCGGATAATCAGGAATACGGCGCGGCATTCCAGCCAGACCGAGGAAATGCTGGGGGAAGAACGTCAGGTTGGTGCCAATAAAGAACAGCCAGAAATGAATTTTGGCCAGCCGCTCACTGTACATGTAGCCGGAGATTTTGGGTATCCAGTAATAAAAGGCGGTGAACACACCAAACAATGCACCGAGCGACATCGCGTAGTGAAAATGCGCCACCACATAGTACGTGTCGTGCATGTAGATATCGATGACGGAATTTGCCAGCACGATGCCGGTGACGCCGCCAACGGTGAACAAAAAGATAAAGCCGATGGCAAACAGCATCGGGGCACGGAAGGAAATGGAGCCGCCCCACATGGTGGCGATCCAGCTGAAAATTTTGATGCCGGTGGGAACTGCAATGATCATCGTGGCGATCATGTAGTAAGCACGCGTATCAGGATCCAGTCCCACGGTGAACATATGGTGCGCCCACACCACAAACCCAAGCAGGCCAATGGATGACATGGCATACACCATGCCGAGATAGCCAAAAATGGGCTTCTTGGAGAAGGTGGAGATTACCTCAGAAACTATGCCAAACGCTGGAATAATCAATACATACACCTCCGGATGGCCAAAGAACCAGAACAAATGCTGGTAAAGAACCGGATCACCGCCCCCAGAGGGAGCAAAGAAATGGGTGCCGAAGTTACGGTCAGTCAGCAACATGGTGATCGCACCGCCCAGCACCGGCAAAGAAAGCAGGAGCAGAAACGCCGTAATCAGGATGGACCATGCAAATAACGGCATTTTCTGGAGCGTCAGACCCGGTGCCCGCATATTGAAAATAGTGACGATAAAGTTAATAGCGCCCAAAATCGAGGAAATACCAGCAATGTGGAGCGCAAAGATCGCCAGATCCACCGCAATTTCATCGTGTGAAATCACCGAGAGCGGCGGATAGAGCGTCCAGCCCGTACCGGCACCCTGCCCAATCAGCGTCGCGCCCATAGCGAGCAAAATGGCAGGCACCAATAGCCAGAAACTGATGTTATTGAGCCGCGGGAAGGCCATATCCGGTGCGCCAATCATAATTGGTACGAACCAGTTACCAAAACCACCAATCAGGGCGGGCATAATCAGGAAGAAAACCATTAAAAGCGCATGCGCCGTGACAAAGGTATTATAGAGCTGATAATTGCCGTGGAAAATTTGGTCACCTGGCACCATCAGCTCAGCGCGGATAATAATGGAGAGTGTGGCTCCAGCTAATCCGGCAAACACGGCGTAAAACAGGTACAACGTACCAATGTCTTTGTGGTTGGTGGATAGCACCCAGCGACGCCAACCCGTAGGCGTGTGGTGCGCATGATCGTCGGCGGTGGCTGCAATGCTACTATTCATGAGAAAACCTCTATCGTCTGATACTTATTGGGTGGTTTGGCGAAGGTCAGCCAGCATGGGTGCGCGCGGAATGGAAATGCCATCCAACGCATAGTCGCCCCCCTTGGCTCGCTCGATCCATTGCTTGTAAACTTCTTTCTCGACTGCTCGAATCTCGATCGGCATAAAGCCATGATAGACGCCGCACAGCTCTGAGCACTGCCCATAATAGATGCCTGGCTCAGAAATACGGAACCACGCCTGATTGAGACGCCCGGGCACCGCATCGGTTTTGACGCCGAACGCAGGCACTGACCAACTGTGAATTACGTCATTTCCCGTGATATTGACACGCACGGTGGTATCAACTGGCACAACGACAGGATGATCCACTGAAAGAAGGCGAATCTGGCCTTTGGACTTATCAATCTCCGCGTCAGGAACCAGGCGGCTCTCAAACGCCACACCCTCAACGTCCGGATACTCATACCCCCAATACCATTGATAACCGGTGACCTTCAGGGTCATTTCCGGCTTCTCCAGCGTGTACATCAGGTGATGTAAGCGCAAGGAGGGAATCGCGATACCGATCAGAATCATAATGGGCACGGTGGTCCAGATGACCTCCACCAGCGTATTGTGCGTGACACGGCTGGGCACCGGATTGCGCTTCTCGCTAAAGCGGATGCACACATAAATAAGCAATGCCAACACAAATACGGAGATAACAATGCAGATGGTTAGCAGCTCGTTATCGTGTAAATTCTTGATGCCCTCCTGAACTGGCGTGACACCTTTTTGCATTCCCAGCTGCCATTCTTTCGCATAGCCTTTGACGATGCCGTCTGTGGCGATACGCGCTGGGTTGGCACCCTCGGCCATCGCCAGTGCTGGCCACAGACATTGCAGCGCCAACAGGCTCGTTATTTTGGCGGCTGTTTTGCCGGCCATTTTGCTCGCCATTACGAAAGCCTGTTTGCCTTTTATCCGACAATCACCTAGTCTCATATGTATCCCGTCTCTGTCTGGCTCGCCTCGTTCCCAGCGGAGTGGGAGCACAGACGAATATAACGAAGTTATTATATATAGTAAATCACCCTCTCGGGTTTTTTACACCCCACACATAACGGAACTCAAAATGAAAACCAAGCCCCTCGCCGATGATTTCTTCTTTGCCCCTACCGGATTGGACGCCAATGCGGTTGAGCGTATCGTTTCGGACGCACTTCACGGCATGGATGATGGGGAGCTGTTTATGGAGTATGTGCAATCGGAGAGCCTCGTTTTTGACGATGGGCGACTCCGCAACGCCAGCTTCGACACCTCTCAGGGCTTTGGTTTGCGCTCTGTTTCTGGGGAAACGGTTGGCTTTGCCCATGCCAATCGCATGGATGAGCAGGCGTTGCGCCATGCAGCACAAACCGTGCAGGCCATTCAACGCAGCGGTGCGCCCGCCGGCCCACTGAATCTGACCGCTAATGCAGCACCGCTCGCCCTTTACGCTGAGCAAAATCCGATTCACGCCGTTGCTTTTGCTGATAAAGTGGCTTTGCTTGCTGAGATAGACCAGTATTTGCGCAGTAAAGAAAGCCTGATCAAGCAAGTCTCGATTTCACTGTTTGGTGAGTGGCAGGTGATAGAGGTGATGCGCCCAGGTGAGGCGCGCATACGCGACATAAGGCCGCTGGTACGGCTCAATGTTTCGGTGATTGTGGAGAAAAATGGCCGCATGGAAAGTGGCTCAAACGGTGCCGGTGGACGCGTGGGATATGCTGAATACATCACACCCCTGAACTGGAAACCACAAGCCGATGAGGCACTTCGCCAAGCGTTGGTGAATCTGGAATCGCGTCCAGCGCCTGCGGGTGAGATGCCGGTGGTTTTGGGCCCGGGATGGTGTGGCATTTTGCTGCATGAGGCCGTAGGCCACGGATTAGAAGGCGACTTCAACCGCAAGGGCACGTCCACCTTCTCGAACCGTATCGGTGAGCGCGTGGCGGCCAAAGGCGTCACCGTGCTCGATGATGGCACCCTGCCTGAGCGGCGCGGTTCGCTGACGGTGGATGATGAGGGTACACCCGCTTGCGCCACCGTGCTGATTGAGGACGGCATTTTGAAGGGCTACATGCAGGACCGCATGAATGCGCGACTGATGAACATGCCACTGACAGGCAATGGGCGGCGTCAGGGCTTCTCGCACTTGCCTATGCCCCGCATGACCAATACCTACATGCAAAATGGCACCTATGCGCCTGAAGAACTCATCAAAGGCATTGATCGCGGTGTCTATGCGGTGAATTTCGGCGGCGGGCAAGTGGACATCACCTCCGGCAAGTTCGTGTTTTCTGCTGCTGAAGCCTACATGATTGAAGGCGGCAAGGTTACCCACCCGCTCAAAGGCACGACGCTCATTGGCAACGGCCCCGAAGTGATGCAGCGAATCACAGCGCTTGGCAACGATACGCGGCTGGATACCGGCATCGGCACCTGCGGCAAGGCAGGCCAATCCGTCCCCGTCGGCGTTGGCCAGCCCAGCCTGCTGATCGACAAGATCACCATTGGCGGCACCGAGATGGCGGCTTAATCACATTAAGGCGTCATTAAGGTGGCGGTGCTAGACTGTGCGACATCGGCACAATAGCGAGAATGAGACATGTCAGATGATTTCTTCAAAAGCCTTGTCGCGGCTGGTGCTGTGTCGGCAGCCAAAAAAAATCTGGCGCAACCACGACAATTCTTTATGGGCGATTTCACCGTTCAGGATACGCGCAGCTGGGTGATGAATTTCATGCGTATTATTCTCTCCAATGAAGACCTTTTTGCAGCTTGGGAGCATTTGCGCACTTCGGAGCACTCGCTGTTTAAGTTGATTTCTGTTTTATTAGATAGCGCTGAGACAGACGCTAGAATCACCGAGGGCACGTTGATTCAAAACTTGCCGGATGCACGCCGAACACGTCCGATATTGCGTCAGGGATGGAACCTGCTTGAGCGCACTATGGAGGAGGAAACAGCGCCTGAAAACGTCAAAGCGCTGGCGCTGGCCATTAAAGGCAGTTTGCTCGATCAGATTTCTGCACGACAACAAGCGCAGCAGCAACTGTAACCATTATTCACGACGCTCAATGCATTTCATGACGTGAGGTTCACGCCCAACGCGCGCCATCAGTGCGCGCGCGAGGGCCAGATGCCTGTGCGTGGGTTTCGCTGCGTTGCGATGAAGCGGATCGGGCAGCGCGGTGATCAACTGCGCCACCTGTTGCCGCGTCAGGCGATCACTGGAGGTATGAAAATAATGCTGCGCCGCCGCTTCCACGCCGAAAATCCCCTCGCCCCATTCCGCCATGTTGAGGTAAATCTCCAGCATGCGCCGCTTGCTCCACAAGGCGCTCAACCCATAGGCCAGTGGAATCTCCAGCGCTTTACGCACATAGGAGCGGCCTGGCCATAAATACAGGTTCTTCGCCGTTTGCATGGGAAGTGTGGAGGCGCCGCGCCTTGGCCCTGAGGTATCATTGATAACCTTGGACATCTCCTGCCAGTCCACGCCGGAATGCAGACAAAAGCGTGCATCTTCCGCTACCAGCACCATCTGTGGAATAAAACGCCCCATGCGTGCCAGTGGCACGGCGTGACGCTCCACGCGTTGCCCGGTCATCCAACGCCCGAGCATCAGTGTTGAGGGGGGCGAGACGAATAATGCGAGAACAGGAAGGATGACGAAAAGAACAAATGCCATCAGAAGGAAGGGACGCCATATCTTACTGAACAGGCGAAACATGCGATGCGTGCGTAGCAATAGATTTATCCATGCCCATGTTCACGTCTGGGAGACTAAATCGCCCAGTCTAAAAACTTCATTCTCTTCATCGACGCCCAAAATATCATGAAATGTGATTTTTTTAGAAGTAACACTGATCAAGGTACGCATCGCCGGAAATTCCGGCAGATTGCCCGGCATGATTCCTGCCAATACACTGGCGGGAAATGGCGCAACATGCTCTTGAACGTTTCTAAAGAGTGCCTTGAAGCCTGATTCTGGTTGCTCGCATTCTATGGCGCCAACGACACATCGGTTCAACTGTACCAACTTGAGCGCCGGAGCAATGGCTTCGCCCAGAATCGAATCAAAAAAGAAGTAATCATAATGATTGCCAAATGTCATTGTTAATTGATTGTAAACGACGTCGAGACTCTGATCCGATGCCAGTTGGTTTTCTTTTACTAATGGGGTGTGAAAATAAATCGTGCGAGCAGATAAATGGCGTGAATACGGCAAGATATTAGCAAGCAGATCAGTAACAGCATCCTCTGGTGCTACAGCATTTTTACGTAGGCCACCCATCATTTGATGCATGAGCAACTGAGCTTTTTCTTTAGAATCATCTCCATGAATCACGAGGACTGATTCACCCTTTTGCATCCTGTTCACAATCACTTGTGATTGCAATTCGGAGATTTCGCCTAAGACTATTTGTTGCTTAAACATGCGCCCTGATTAATTGTTCCGCCACCGAATCTAAATAGGCTGTTGTTGTCAGATATGCTTGATCCGCCCCAACGAGTGATGCCAGGTCTTTGGTCATTTGCCCGTTTTCCACCGTGCTGATACAGGCGGCCTCCAGCGCCTCCGCGAAAGCGGCGACATCGGGCGTGCCGTCAAATTTTGCGCGATATTTCAAACCCGTCGTCCACGCAAAAATCGAGGCAATCGGATTAGTCGAGGTGGGCTTGCCTTGCTGGTGCTGACGATAATGACGGGTGACGGTGCCATGCGCGGCCTCAGTTTCCACTGTATTGCCATCCGGCGTAATCAGCACGGAGGTCATCAAGCCCAGTGAACCAAAGCCCTGCGCTACCACATCGGATTCCACATCCCCGTCATAGTTTTTACACGCCCAGACAAACCCACCCTCTGATTTAATCGCGTACGCCACCAGATCATCGATCAAACGGTGCTCGTAGCTCAGTTTGGCGGCTTCAAACGCTGTTTTAAACTCTGCTTCGTAAATACGCTGGAATATATCTTTGAAACGCCCATCGTATTTTTTCAGGATGGTGTTTTTCGTGGAGAGGTACAGCGGGAAACCCCGTCCCAGCGCATAATTGAAGCAGGCACGCGCAAATCCTTCAATGGACGCATCCAGATTATACATGGCCATGGCCACGCCACTGCCCGGATAATCATAGACGTGATGCTCCTGCGGCGCTCCACCGTCCGGAGTGAACGTGATCGTGAGCTTGCCCTTGCCTTCCACCACAAAATCGGTGGCGCGGTATTGGTCACCAAACGCATGACGGCCCACAATGATTGGCTGCTGCCAGCCCGGCACATAGCGTGGGATATTGCTACAAATAATTGGCGCACGGAAAATCGTGCCGTCAAGGATGTTGCGGATGGTGCCATTGGGCGATTTCCACATTTTTTTCAGGCCAAACTCTTTCACCCGTGCCTCGTCGGGCGTGATGGTGGCACATTTGACGCCCACGCCATACTGCTTGATGGCCTCGGCCGCATCCACGGTCACCTGATCGGAGGTGGCGTCACGATGCTCGATCGAGAGATCATAGTATTTCAGATCCACATCCAAATGCGGAAGAATGAGCTTCTCCTTGATCATCGCCCAGATGATACGGGTCATTTCATCGCCATCCAGCTCTACCAGCGGGGTTTTTACTTTAATCTTCGCCATGCGTCTTATCTCCTTGTTGTAACCTGTCTGTTTTGTGAAGCACCGCCAGAAGTTTGGCAAGAGCAAACATGGGTGCGGATTCATCCAAACCGAATCATTAAATCACGCAGGCTGAGTCCCATAATCACCAGTGCCACCAGCATCATTGTCCATTTGGCGGGTAAAAAACGTGTCACATAGGCAGCCAGCGGTGCCGCCAGCACCCCACCCACCACCATACCCGAAATGATCGGCCACAGCTGAAGCCCTATGGTGGCCACAAATGTCGCTGAGATAGTCAAGGTGACAAAGAATTCTGCCAGATTCACTGAACCAATCGCCAGACGCGGCTCAGCGCCACGCCCCACCAGCGTTGAAGTCACCATTGGCCCCCAGCCACCGCCGCCCACCGCATCGAGAAATCCTCCCACCAGCCCAAGCGCGCGCACATGACGTTGCGGCACACCGGCGGGTGCGGTCAATCGAATGGCTTTATAAAAAATAAGGAGTGCCATGCCTAATAAATACATGCTCACAAACGGGCGAATTGCCTCTCCAGAGACAGAACTCAGCACGTAAGCGCCCACGCCGCCGCCCACCATGCCCGGTATCACCAATCGCTTAAAAAGCGCAAGATCGACGTTTTTTAGGCGCCAATGGGCGAAGCCAGAGATGCCCGTGGTAAACACCTCCGCCGCATGCACGCTGGCACTGGCGACAGACATCGGCGTTCCCATGCTCAACATAATGCTGGTGGCGCTCAAGCCGTAAGCCATGCCAATGGCGCCATCCACTAACTGGGCAGCAAAACCAATCGCCAGAAAAAGAAAAAACTGATCTGTCATCTCTCCCACCCCTAGCCTAAAGCGCTTTGCGGGGAAAGTTTTTAACGACATGCGATTGGCATTAAAGTGATGGCATCAGGATTTTGTACTCGCAACAACCGCGTCTTCTGATTGTTACGCAAGCCCGCCGCCTGATTTTTCTTAAAAACTTATTAACCTATTTTTTGTATTCTATTTTTTATAACTAAGAGTGGATGACCTAATGAATCAGCGCAGCGGCTTCAGTTTACTGGAATTATCAGTCGTGCTCGTCATTATTGCACTGGTTGCCGGTGGCGTCATGGTGGGGCAGGATCTGGTGAATCAGGGGCGCATTCGCAGTGTGATGAATGATCTCACCAAGTATGAGTCTGCCTACAACACCTTTATTTCCAAGTATAATAACATGCCCGGCGATATGCCAGATGCCACGGCCTATTGGGGCGCAGGCGCGGCCTGCCCCTCCACCGCCGGTGCCACTGGTACGCAAACCTGCAACGGTACAGGTGATGGCTGGCTAGCTGATGTCACGGGGGCGCCGGCAGGATCTTCTCGCGAATATTTTTACGCATGGAAACATCTGGCAAATGCGGGGCTGGTTTCTGGGGTGTTTACGGGGATGGAAGCGGCCGCCACCCGTCAGGCGACGCCGGGGGTCAACGTGCCGGAGTCGGCCTTTGATGGGGCCGGCTACACCATGATGTCCATTGCGTCCGATGGCTCCAGTGGCTGGTGGGCAGGGACTTCCTACGCCTTTCTATCCTTTGGCAAAATATCCACTGGATGGGAAACAGCCACGCCCGTCCTCACCACTGCTGATTTACGTAGTATGGATGTGAAACTGGATGATGGAAAACCAAGCACCGGCGTGCTTCGCAATCGTCGCGGCGGTGGCGCGTGCGTCACCACGGACGTGCAAGCCACCGCTGAATATGCTCTCACCAATCTCGGAGAACAATGCTCTTTCAGTTATTCTCTGGCCGGTGATCCTGGCCTAACCCTTTAAAGCATAGGCGCACATACCAATGAAAAAAGCCTCTTTTCATCATTCCGGCTTCTCACTGCTGGAACTCTCCGTGGTACTGGTGATTATTTCACTGATTGCCGGTGGCGTGGTGTTTGGGAAAAATCTGGTGCGTCAGGCGGCCGTGCGCAGCGTGGTGACAGATGCTCTGAAATATCAAAGCGCTGTGCAGCTCTTTCGTGACACCTACAACGCACTCCCAGGTGATTTTTCAACCGCCACCAGCCTGTGGGGTGCGGCAGCCGCCTGTATGCCCACCGCGGATTTCTCTGGCACCGCCACCTGCAACGGTAATGGCAATGGGCGCTTGTTCATCAATGATCT
>JAIEPI010000055.1 GCA_019749855.1 Rickettsiales bacterium
CAGGATTTACTGCCGCCCGGCGTTGATTTTGAGTGGACGGAACTTTCCTATCAGCAGAAATATGCAGGTAGTTCAGGTGGAGTGGCGTTTTTACTCGCGGTGACGTTTGTATTTTTGTTGCTGGCCGCTCTGTATGAAAGCTGGACATTGCCGCTCGCTATTATTCTGATTGTTCCGATGTGCCTGCTCTCTGCCATGTCCGGCGTGTGGATGGCCGGGATGGAAAATAACATCCTCACGCAGATTGGACTGGTCATCCTGATTGGTTTGGCCAGCAAGAACGCCATTTTGATTGTTGAGTTTGCCAAAGAGCAGGAGGAAAAAGGCCATACCCCTCTGCAAGCAGCCGTGGATGCAGCTAAACTTCGACTGCGTCCTATTTTGATGACTTCCTTTGCCTTTATCTTAGGTGTGGTGCCTCTGGTGACGGCGAGTGGCGCCGGCTCAGAAATGCGCCGAGCACTCGGTGTAGCGGTATTTTCCGGCATGCTGGGGGTGACATTTTTTGGCTTGATTTTTACGCCAGTGTTTTATGTTCTCTCTCGTAACCTTGCAACATTTCTGCAAGCACGATTTTATAAACACCCACCGTCACAAAAAGGAGCCTAAATCATGGCAAAAACTGCATTAAAGACCACAGAAAAACCAACAAAATCAGCAAAACTGACTGTTCCAGATGCGCTTCAATATCTGCTCAAAGACACCTACGCCACCTACTTGCTGACCCATAATTATCATTGGAATGTAGAAGGGCCAAAGTTTGTCAGTCTTCATACGCTGTTTGAAACACAATACACGGAGTTATTTGCCGCAATCGACGAGATTGCCGAGCGCATTCGCGCACTGGATGTGTATGCCTTGCCGAACCATTACAGCGAAATTATCGCAGTGGTGGACACACTGAGCAGCCCATTGCTTAAGGTAAAAAATAAGGATGCCGCAGCTGATCTCATGGTAAAAAACCTCATCACGGTGCATGAAAAAGTAGTGGCCTCCGCACAAAAAGCCAAGCATGTGGCTGATGATATGGATGATGAGGAATCAGAAGATCTGGCTATTTCACGCATCCAAATTCACCAGAAAGCACTGTGGATGCTGCGTAGCATTATTAAATAAGTGCTTTGCCGCAGTGCGAAACCCATGGGTGCGCTGCGTTACTGTTAGCGCAGCTGCGTGTGCAATCAACTGCAGGCATCTCATTATGTGCCAGATGCTTATTGGTTGCGTCTTTATGACGCGCTAACGGAATCTTCATAAAAGCTTAACACTTCTTTTAATGGGGTTTGTTACACTGACGCTCAATTGATGAGATTTCGTCGCAGGGGCGGCGTGACTCTAACGACTATATAACAACAAGAGAGATACACATGAGTTGCGAAAATGAATTCCGCGTACTGGTTCAAGCCGTCATCGCGCAAGGCAATCCCATTGGCGATCGCGGCCCACGTGCCACGGGCGACAACCGTGCAACGGTTCAGGCCTTGCAGGTTGTACTGCAAAACACCCGTTTTGGCACGCAGGTGACGCCAAGCGGCATCATGGATGAAGCTACCAGAAATGCGCTGATGGACCTGCAAAGCAACGCAGGCATGCGCACACCTTCTGGCGTGGTGGACACGGCAACGCTGGGCATGCTGGCGACTGCGAGCGGCAATCAAGCCCTGGCTCCGGCGGCGGCACTTACTGCTTCAACGGGTGCCAATGCGCCCGCGACCCCTGCGCCAGCTGTTTCCACTTCTACACCAGCTCCAACAGGGCCAACCTACTCACCCGCTCGCGGTTTTGGCCCACAAGATGCGCTGCGTGATCTCACGCTGGCAGTGCGTGGCGGCAACCCGATCGGTGATGGTCGCAATGACTCACCGCAACAGATTGAAGCGCTGCAAGCCGCATTGATTGCGGCGGGACGTGGCACCAATGTCCGTCAAACGGGCCAGATGGATGCGGCGACGCGTGCGGGTCTAACGGCGCTGCAAACGGCCAATGGCTTGCCCAATACACGTGGTGTTCTGGATCAGCAAACACTCACCGCGCTGACAAGTGAAGTAAATGCGCGCGCCATGTCAGATGCGTACCTTGCTGAGAGTCGTAGAACAACTGAGGCGCAAGCCGCAGCCGCGGCAGGTGCTGCGACGGCTCCCCGTCCAACTGCTGCTGCTCCAACTCCTACTCCAGCTTCTCTTCCCGCTGCTGCGGCGGCGCCAACTCCCGCGCCTTCCGCTCCGGCGCGTGGTGGAAATCTTCCCACTCCTCCGGGAAATGCGGCGGACTGGACACCTTTAACGATCGGTGGCCGTGCAAATGGCGGGCAGCATATAGTCACCACGCAAAGTGGCGATTCCGTGGCGATTATGCGCAATGTCCGTACCGGACAAATGTGGGTGCCGCCTAGCTATGCTGTCACAGATTCGAACTTACAAACCATTATTCAGGCGGGTGCTCAACAAGCCGTTCAGATTGGTGAACGCCCAGGTGTCGGCACGTTAGCAGGACGTGTGCCTGAGCCAAGTCAATTATCCCCCGCCGATCCTGCCCTGGCGCGTTCCGGCAACGCCGGTGATGGCCATGCCTTTGCACTTAACGCAGAGGGCCAGCTCCTCGCGCAGACGCCTGGCTTCCAACCTTCCCGCGTTCATAATGTCGCCCAAGGCCCTGTGTTTGATTCGCGAGGGATTGCGGGTGGCCGTGAGAGCACAAATTTTGCTGATTTGCAGGAACGGGTTCCTGGCGGACAGCGTCCAGGCGCAGCAATGCGAACCGTTCCTGTGGATGGCGGTCGTGTAGTGAGCATCATCGTCGGCCCTGATGGAATTGTGTCTCGTGGGGAAACTCCTTCTCCTACCGCAGCCACCGCGGCTACTCCCGCTTCTTCCGGACGCCCAGGTTTGACGGGTGCCGCCGTTTCTGCTCCGCTGCAAAGCCCGCTTGGTGTTCTCTCGCAGGCAGTGAGTAGTGGCAACGCCATTGGCGATGGGCGTGGTGATTCTCCCGCCCAAGTCACCGCGTTGCAGCAAGCGCTGATTGCGGCAGGCCGTGGCGGCATTGTTGGTGTAGCGGATGGCCGTAATGGTGCAGCGACACGCGCGGCGGTCAGTGCGGTACAGGCACAAGCCGGTCTTCCTCAAACGGGTGTCGTCAATGCGGCGACGTTGGCAGCGCTTAGCTCAGAAGTAGCGGCGCAAGGCCAAGGGGCCGTGGCTCAGGCAATAGACTCAAGCCCAGCGTTGGCCTCTGCATTAAGTGCTAATCCGGGCGCACGCTCAGCACTCGCGCAGGCCGTGGCGCAAACGCCAAGCTTAGGCACGGCGATTGCGGGAAATAGTCAAATCGCCCAAGCCATTGCGACAACACCGGGACTTGCACAGGCGGCGTTTGCCAGCCCGGCGCTCGCGGCGGCGATGGCGGCAAATCCGGCAATTGCCACCTCATTGGCGGGGAATCCGGGTCAGGTCGCGTCCCTCGCTTCCAATCCATCGATGGTGAGTTCAGTGGTCGCTGCCTTTAGCCCTACTCCTTCGGTGAGTTCGACGCCGGCTGGCCTCTCAAGCACCCCTGCCATTCCGGCGAGTCTGGCCGGATTGCCAGCTTCGGTCGCCAGCCAGATTGCCAGCGGAAATGGAATTGGAGCATTGGCGGCAACGGCTGACACTCTGTCAAGCGTTCCTGATACACCGCAAACGCCAAGCGGCACGCCCGGTGGTGGTCCAGGGACTGGAACAGGCCAAGCGGCTGGTAGTTCTGGATCCGGAGTAGCTCGCTAATAAAATAAACGATTATTGATTAAATAAAACCCGTGATTCCGCTGTGAGTCACGGGTTTTTTATGGCTGGTAGCCGCAGTTCATGAGGGCAGCCAGCATGTGGGATGGGGGTGGTGCCTCGGCGATAATCGCTGGCTTATTGGCGGAAATCGGTACCGTCACCGCCCGCGCATGCAGTTGCAAACCTGAACTCACCGGCGGGGCATCCGTTGTAGTACCATAGATCGGGTCACCGACAATGGGGCAGCCCAGCGAAGCGGCATGCACACGAATTTGATGGGTGCGACCGGTGCGCGGGAAAAATTCAACCCAGCTCAGGCCATTCGCCTCACCCCGAACACGGTAATCAGTGACGGTGGGCATACCTTCGGGGTGTGTCTCCATCCACCAGCTGCGTGGGTCATCACTGCGTTTGCGCAATGGCAGGTCAATGCGCCCCTCCCGCTGCGCCGGAATGCCGCGCAAAATCGCCCAGTAGGTCTTTTCGATCTGCCCGTTTTGAAATAATTTACCTAGCTTGCTCAGCGCCTTGCGGTGCCGCCCTAAAATCAGGCAGCCGCTGGTGTCACGATCCAGACGGTGGGCGAGGCCGGGGGGATTGGGCAGGCCAAAGCGCAGCGCGTCAAAGTAATTCTCCAGATGATCGCCGCCTTTGGGGCCGCCATGCACGGGCAATCCGGCCGGTTTATCGATGATGAGCATCAACCCGTCACGGTAGAGCAAACGCTCAAGCAGCATATCGGCAGGGTAAGTGAGGTGCATAGCGGCCTTATATCCCGATGCGTCGCTGGCGGCAAACCTTGTTGTCATTTTTTGCTGAATGCTTGTCTAGGCGGCATAAAACGCGTACAAACAGGCGCGTTTACCATCATTTCACCTTTGCCACTGGTTGTGCCATGCCTCTTGCTCACGCTGCTCCTAAAGTCGGATTTGTCAGCCTCGGTTGCCCAAAAGCGCTAGTGGACTCTGAGCGTATTCTTACGCAACTGCGTGCCGAGGGCTATGCCTTCTCGCCGGATTATGCGGGAGCTGACGTGGTCATCGTCAATACGTGCGGTTTTATTGATTCCGCTCGCGATGAGTCGCTGGGGGCGATTGGCGAGGCGTTGGCGGAGAACGGCAAAGTGATTGTTACTGGATGCCTCGGCGCGCAGCCCGATGAAATTCGCCAGCGCTATCCCAATGTACTGGCCATCACCGGACCGCAACAATATGAGAGCGTGATGAATGCGGTGCATAAAGCCGTGCCGCCACTGCATGATCCATACCTTGATTTATTGCCCGCGCAAGGGGTGAAGCTGACGCCGAAACATTACGCGTATTTGAAAATCTCTGAGGGATGCAACAATCGCTGTTCATTTTGCATTATCCCCAGTTTGCGCGGTGATCTGGTTTCACGCCCGATTGGTGAGGTGCTGCGCGAGGCGGAGAATCTGGTGGCAGCCGGTGTGAAAGAACTACTGGTGATTTCACAGGATACCAGCGCTTACGGGGTGGATGTGAAATATGCGCCGAGTGAATGGCGTGATCGCGAATGGCGCACCAAGTTTTTTGATCTGGCCTCGGGCTTAAGTGAGCTGGGTGTATGGATTCGCATGCATTATGTCTATCCCTACCCACACGTCGATGAGGTGATTCCGCTGATGGCGGAGGGTAAGATTCTGCCCTATCTCGACATCCCGTTTCAGCATGCGAGTCCGGCAGTGTTAAAAAATATGCGTCGCCCTGCCGCACAGGAAAAAACGCTTGGGCGTATTCTTCGCTGGCGGGAGATCTGTCCTGACCTCACCCTGCGCTCGACATTCATTGTTGGGTTTCCGGGTGAAACCGAGGATGATTTTCAGATGCTGCTGAATTGGATTGAGGAAGCGCAGATTGATCGCGCCGGTTGCTTCAAATATGAACCAGTGGTCGGCGCCGTGGCCAATGCACTCGAGGGCGCGGTTCCTGAGGAAGTGAAGGAGGAGCGCTGGCATCGTTTCATGCAGGTGCAGCAACAGGTGAGCGCCGCGCGTCTGAAACAAAAGATTGGACGCACCCTGCCGGTGCTGATTGATGGCGCTGGCGAGGATGGCGTGATGATCGGACGCACGCAAGGCGACGCGCCGGAGATTGATGGTATTGTCCGTGTTGCCAGTGTGCGCCCCTTGGTCGCGGGTGATATTGTGCCTGTGACGATTCAGGCAGCGGACGACTATGATCTGGTGGGCAGTGTCACCGCCGCGTGAGGTGCATCAGCTCTGAAGTTTGAGCCCAATCACGCCGCCAACAATCAGCGCTAAGCACAGGATGCGGCCTACAGAGGCCGGCTCACCCAACATTAGCATGCCGATAATAGCCGCGCCTGTTGCGCCAATCGCCACCCACACCGCGTAAGCGAGGCTAATGGGCAGTGTGCGCGTGGCTTGTGCCAGCAGCCAAAAGCTGAAACACATGGCACATAAGGTGATGAGGCTCGGCCATAATTTGGTGAATCCTTGCGAGCTTTTCATGGTCATCGCCCAGATGATTTCCAAAATGCCTGCCAGCACTAATTGTAACCAGGGTTGGCTCATATTTTTCCTCTCGTCTGATACGTTATTTGTCATCATTCGACATCAGTTGACGATTCGAACTTGAACGAAAATCATGCAGAGGTGCGCGCTTCGTCGCCGCGCCAGTGCGCGGTCTCGCCATGCAGGGATGCATCCAGACCCACATCCTCCATGTCACCCGACACACGAATCGGCATGAGGTAGCTAATCAGCTTAATCAACACATAGGTCACGACAAAGGCGTAAGAGGCCACGGCAACGGTGCCCACCAGATTCGCCACAAATAATTTGGTTTCACCTGTTATCATCAGGCCTTGCACCGTGACGGCAGGGTTCACGGCACTGCTGGCAAACATTCCGGTCATGATCGAGCCCAGCACAGCACCGGTGCCATGACAGGCGAATACATCGAGGGAATCATCCAGATGCGTCTTCGCCTTGATGTAATGCGCAAACATATTGCACACAACGCCGGTGATGGTGCACATCAGCATCCCCGCTTCGATGCTCACAAATCCCGCCGCCGGAGTGATGGTCACCAAGCCAACGACGAGTCCGGTGGCGGCACCCACCGCTGAGGGTTTGCCGGTGCGAATCCAGTCCACCAGCATCCATGAGAGAAACGCCGCCGCGCCACCAATAAAGGTCAGCACAAACGCATGGGAGGCCAATGCACCCGCTGTCAGTGCTGATCCGGCATTAAAGCCGAACCAGCCAAACCATAGTAAGGCAGCACCGAGCATGATCATTGGCACGTTATTGGGCGGTGTGGGCAAATGATGGCTGATGCGCTTGCCAAACATGATGGCGGCGATGAGTCCACCAAAGCCAGCCGTCACATGCACCACCAGACCGCCGGCAAAATCAAGCCCGCCCATGGTGGCAATCCAGCCGCCCGGGCCCCACACCCAATGCGCCACCGGTACATAGACAAACATGCTCCATAGGGCGAGCAGGAGCATCCACGCGCCAAAATTAACGCGCTCAGCAATGGAGCCTGTCATCAGTGCGGGGGTGATGATGGCAAACATCATCTGAAACGCCATGAAGGCCAGATGCGGTACTTGCGCCGCCGCATAGACTTGCGTGGTCAGGCCACGCAGCATGATGAGCGTCGTGCCACCAATCCACTGATTGCCTTCGCTAAAGGCCAGGCTGTAGCCAATGATAATCCAAATCAGGCCTACCATGGCCAGCGCAACATAATTCTGCAACAGTGTTGAGACAACGTTCTTGCGGCTCACCATGCCAGCATAGAAGAAAGCAAGCCCGGGTGTCATCAGCATCACAAGGGCAGAACACAGCAGGAGCCACGTGGTGTTGCCGCTGTCAATGATGGTTGCTGTTTCACTCGTCGCCAGTGCCGGAAAAGCAGCCAGACACAGTAAAAGTGCGCTGAAGTAAGGACGCAGATGCAGCATATTTATCATCACTTATGTTGTTACGTGCCACATTGAGGCGGACGCGCAGGATGCTAGAATAGTTTTTTTTCTTACGCACCTGCAAAAAACAAAGGAAGATTGTTTAGTTTCCGTTTTGCGCAGGCTGCGTATCAGCCAAAGGCGCCTGACTTAACAAGTGGAAACTCGGTGTGGCGGTAATGAAATCAGAGCCTTCTTCGCGCACAATATCCATGATTTGCAATAAAATCTGCTCACGTGTTTGCAGAAATACTTTATTTTCTCTGGTCGTGACATAGGCGTATATTTCCAGCTCCAAAGCGCTGCTGCCAAACTGCACCAGCCGAATATAGGGATCCTTTTTATCAATCAATGGATGGGATAGTAATAGTTCCGTGACACGTTCCAAAACACGACTCAGTTGTGCACTGGTTGTATCGTAGCGTAACAAAAGCATGGTCTTGAAAAGCATTTTCTCACGCTCAGCAAAATTCTCCAGCTGCATCTGTGAAAATTCACTGTTTGGTATGCTGACGATGGTATGCTCAGGTGTGCGTATGCGTGCAGAACGCAAACCAATATCTTCCACCGTGCCGGTTTTATTGTCGCCAAATCGGCAGTAATCACCCACGCGAACCGGTTGGTCGAGAATGAGCATGATGCCGCCAAAAAGATTCTCCATGCTCTTTTGACTGGCCAGCGCAATCGCGATACCACCCACGCCCAAACCGGCCAGCAGCGCTGCAACGTTGAATCCCAGATTCTGCAGTAAGAAAAGAACAGCTAAAAGTGCCACAGTGATTTTTAAGAAACGTTGCAGCAGCGGAAGAATCGCCAGTGCCGCACGCTTATTTTTTCGCTGCAAAGTGCGCTCCAAACGCTCGGTCAGCAGCGATGACATGCCAAAGAAAAGCCAGGCAATAGCAAAGGTGGAGACGAACAATGCGCCGAGGTCACTGTAGCCACGTAGCTGTTTGGAGAGAGGAAAAAACTGTTTTCCAGCATTAAATATTGCCAGTGCAGCCAGTAATTCCAGCGGATGCAGTAACACAAGCACTGTCTGCTTTGCATTTTCTCGACGTCTGAACAGCATACGCACCAGCGCATCACTGATGCGCCCTAGCACGTAGGTGATGCTGTAGGCAGTGACAAACAGGATGGGCAACACCACCCACACCCATAGCGGTGTGGCATGCCATTTCAGTAAGGCCCAGGCTGGCAGGAGATCAAGGATTGGCTGCATAGGCTTGCTTATGACATGCAGGGGTAAAAAAATCTAGTCTGATAGAGGACGCGTTACACACGCTGTAATGCTTCAGTGCCTACATGCAAGGCACTCAGAGATAATACTGATAAAAGAAGAGAGTCGTCATTGCACTGCCGAGCGTTATGACAAAACGGCGCAAGTAATGTTGTGGAATACGCATGGCAAAGCGTGCGCCACCATAACCGCCGAGCACTCCGCCTGCCAGCATAACGATTGCGGCAGGCCAGTACACCACGCCACTGACTAAAAATGTGAGGACGGCGGACGCATTCATCGCACTGGTGAGGGCTGTTTTCAGTGCATTCATGCGGTGAATATCCTGCATGCCCAATACATGCAGCATGGCAAGTGTCAGGATGCCAATGCCTGCACCAAAATAGCCGCCATAAATGGCAATCAAGCATTGTAGAATCAGTGATAAGCCCCAGCGGCAGCGTTGATGATGCTCGCCGGCGACCTGAGCAAACGCCGCCGCTAATTTTTTTCCGTAGGCGAATAAAAGGGTGGCGATCAGTAGCAGCCACGGGATCAGATACTCAAACGTGGTCTGCGGTGTTCGCAGCAATAACAGTGCGCCCAACCAGCCGCCCAGTAAAGCAATCAGGATCATCCACGGCAAGTGGCGGGTATTTTCCACTAATTCTCGCCGGTAAGCAAACAGACTGGCCAGCGATCCGGGCCATACTGCAAGGGTACAGGTGGCGTTCGCCGCTATGGGGGGCACTCCGGTAAATAACAAGATTGGGAACGCGAAAAACGTTCCTCCGCCCGCGACCGCATTCAGCGCCGTGGCAAAACCAGCCGCAGTAAAAAGCAGCAACGAATCTGTCAGTGGCAGCATGATCATTGGCTCAGTGTGTACTGAGTGTGCGCGCCAATCATCGCGTTATTCATGATAGGAAAATTCAAAGGGAAGGCCATGTTGCATGCAGGCGGCTTTCAGCGTGTTGTGCAAGAGACAGGCAATCGTCATCGGGCCCACGCCGCCTGGAACGGGGGTAATGCCCGCCGCCACTTCCAGTGCCTCCGTGTAGGCCACATCACCGACCAGCCGCGAACTGCCATTAGGCAGCGAGATGCGATTAATGCCCACATCAATGACGGTGGCCCCAGGCTTAATCCATCCTGCCTCGACCATTTCTGGGCGGCCAACGGCAGCAATCAAAATATCGGCGCGCCGCGTTTCCTCTTTGATGTAGCGTGATTTTGAATGCACCATCGTCACCGTGCAATTTTCACGCAGCAACAGGGCGGCCATGGGCTTTCCGACAATGTTGGAGCGACCAATCACTACCGCGTGCATACCGGTGAGATCCCCCAATCGCTGCTTCAGCAGGATGAGGCAACCGAGCGGCGTGCAGGGAATCAGGGCTTCTTCACCGATGCTGAGTCTGCCGGCATTAATGGGATGAAAACCATCAACGTCCTTGCGTGGATCGATCGCCTCAATGACGAGCCGTTCATCGCTCGCTCTAGGCAGCGGCAACTGCACCAGAATACCGTGCACGGCAGCATCGGCATTCAATGTTTCCACTTTGGCGAGTAGTTGCTCTGTTGAGGTATCTGCGGGTAAATCATGGTGAAAAGAGTGCATGCCGACTTCTGCCGCCATCTTTTCCTTGTTTTTGACATAAACCTGACTGGCCGCATGGTCGCCAACCAGCACCACGGCCAATCCTGGAGTAACACCATGACGCTCACGTAACTGGGAAACCTGCGTTGCAATCTTCAGGCGCAAGGCAGCGGCGGCGGCTTTGCCATCAATCATCTGGCTGGCGACGTGATCCTGAATTTCGCTAAGTTCCATCTTCACCCTCATTTTGAGCGATCATTAGCGCCAGCACAGTGCCAAGGCAAGCTATGATACTGAGTTTTTGACACGAATTTTCACATGATTGTCACAAAACTTATCCAAAAAAAGCTGGATTCATACTTTATTAACCTTTATGTAAGTGCCCATGACACCTCAGTATTTAAATATCTATCAGCCGCCGCCGATTAAATCGCCGCCGGTTTTGGTCGCGTTAAACATCGCCCAGCATGCGCATCGTTTGGAGATACGCCGTAAGCCGATTGATGGCGTTCAGGTGGCCTATGTGGGTCATCCGATTCTGGCCTATAAAATTCTCAAAGCGTATGGCGAGACAGATACGGCTACTCTGATGGCTGCTTTGTTGCATGATGCTGTTGAGACCGTTGCTGACAAGGCGCAGGCTGGCCCGTATGCTGGTAAGCCTGAGGTGCTGAGGGCGGCATTATTACATGAGTTGCCCAATAACGAGGCATTGATTGACGAAGTGATGGCATTAGTGCACGAACTCACGCCCAAACCTGTTCGCACGAACAAAATAACGTCGCAGCAAATGGAAGCGATGCAATACTCCTCCAAAGCGGCGCTTATCAAAATGGCGGATCATGCAGCGAGTCTGCTGGATGATCTCTGTGTGCCGCCTGACGATAGCCATGAAAAACGGGGTGATTTTTTTGAACGTACACGTACGGTGGCTAATCTGGCGTCGCAAAATATTCAAACTAAGCTCGCTTTTTCTGACCCATTAGCTTTGAGAGCCGGTGATTTGCGCCACCTGATATTCGATCTGACCGACGGATCACGTCATATCCTTGACGTAGCCGACACTGCCCGCCGTGAAGAGAGGAGATTGGCAATGATTCTTGGAATCATCAGGAAACAGCCTTCACTGGTTTCAGCCGTGCCCTTAACAACAGCGCTTACGGAAGCTCACATTGCCGGCCATACTATGCCACTAAGCCAACTGGGCAGAAAGTAAATTTATTGACAGATGGTTGCGCGCAGAGTAAGCAGTGATCCTCATATATTTTTGAAATTTATGTATTAATAAATCTTTTGTGGCTCTTTGGCATGTTTGTTGGCCTATCCTTTCCTGCGTAGTATTTTCTCTCCACTCCCTCGCACGTACAAGGCCTGATTTATGATACACAAATTCCCTCTACACGCGCTAATTCCTTTTGATAAATTATTAAATGCTGACTCGCCACCGCCGGATTCCGCGCGCTCTGAGAAGCTTCAGGTGCTGATCGTCGATGATAATGAGGCCTGTGCGAAAACGATGGGATGGACTGTGGAAATGATGGGGCATGAGCCGCATCTTGCGAATGACGCCCTCAATGCACTGGCGTTAGCGGAGAAGATACAACCGGATGTGATGATGCTCGATATTTCATTGCCCGGAATGAATGGGTATGAATTATGCCATGCCATCCGCAGACACGAAACATTAAGGCATTGCACACTAATCGCACAAACCGGCTGGTCAGGCTCGGAGTATCAAGCTCTCTCCATGGAAGAGGGCTTTAACTATCACATGGTTAAGCCAGTGAATCTTGAAGAACTCGAGCGGGTACTATCCCTGTGCAAGCTTCGTTTCATGGCAGATGCAGCGTAAGTCTGCTTGTACGGCAACGTATAGTCATTTAAGACAAAGGGCCTTAAGGTGGCCCATATGAAAAAAACAAAACACTGGCCGATGATCTCCCCTCTGGATGCCATGTGGCAATGGCAAAGCTTTATCATGGAGAGCGTGCGCTTTTCACTGAGTTTGAATGAAGTCATGAGTGCCCGAGGGTTAATGATGTTCGCTGCCATGGCGGGTGAAACTCGGGATCTTGATGAATTGAATGATATGGTTGCTGAAAAGTTCGCGGTGCTGCCAGAGATTGGCGCGGCCATGATGAAAGAAGGGATGCGTTTTGTGACATCCGGACGCACCGAAGTGAGTGAGGCGGATGTGATCGCCTGGCAGGAAGCGATTTCAGCGCCCGTGCAAAAGCGGGTCTATGCTAACGCGAAACGGCTTCGCAGACGCAAGTAATCTCCTCGCCATGACGGTTTTCTTGCTCCCTCCACGGTTTCCCGCTACAA
The DNA here is from genome assembly GCA_019749855.1 of Rickettsiales bacterium. Lineage (GTDB taxonomy): Bacteria > Pseudomonadota > Alphaproteobacteria > Rickettsiales > UBA998 > UBA998. The sequence continues at coordinate 12,863 of JAIEPI010000055.1, forward strand.
GGCCGCATGGCTGAACGCTTACTGTTATCCCTTGAAGATATTGCCCTCAGTTTCGGTGGAAAACCGCTGTTTGCTGGATTGACGCTGCACATCACTGAGCGTGACAAGATTTGTCTGGTGGGTAAAAACGGCGCAGGCAAAACCACGCTTATGCGACTGATCACCGAGAATCTGGAGCTGGATGCTGGCAAGCGCTATGTTTATCCTGGGTTAACAATCGGCTATCTGGAGCAGAGTGTTTCTTTTATTCCGACACAGACCGTGACCGATTTTGTCCTGAATGGGCTGCCTGTAGAAGAGCGCTCTGAGGACATGCGCTATCGCGCTGACATGGTGATGACACCTCTGGATATCGATGGCACGGCGCAGATGAATACGCTGTCGGGTGGGCAGTTGCGGCGTGCCGCACTGGCGCGGGCCTTGATTGCCGCGCCGGATATTCTGCTGCTCGATGAGCCGACCAACCATCTTGATCTGGGGGCCATCCAATGGCTTGAAGATTATCTGGCAAGCTATGCGGGTGCGCTGGTCTGCGTCAGTCACGACCGTGCCTTCCTGAAAGCCGTGTCGCGCAAAGTGTTCTGGATTGATCGCGGCATCATTCGCACCTGCCCCAAGGGGTATGCGTATTTTGACGAATGGCAGGAGCAGATCGTCGAGCAGGAAGCACGTGAGCTGCAGAATTTACAGAAACAATTTGAAGCTGAGGTGGACTGGACGCAGGGCGGTGTCACGGGGCGGCGTAAACGCAACGTGCGGCGACTGCGTGAACTGGT
>JAIEPI010000130.1 GCA_019749855.1 Rickettsiales bacterium
AAATGCCTTGGATTTAAAACCCCACACGAACTATGGTCACAACAACAACCGTTGCACTTCAAATGTGAATCTACCTCTTATCATCACCGTGTGTGATCAGGCGGCGGGCGAGAGCTGCCCGTGGTTTGGTGGCCATGCTGCGAAAGCGCATCTGGGAATGAACGATCCTTCAGCGGTGCAAGGCAGTGACGAGCAAGTTCATGCCGCTTATGAGTTCGCTTACGCGCTTTTGGTAATGCGAATGCAGGCGCTGGCATCGCTTGACGTGGTGTCCATGGAACAAAACCAGCTTATGCAGCATCTATCATTGCTCGCAAACGAGCTGGAATGAGAAACAGGTTTTCAAAAAGCGGAAACAGGCGTAAAAGAGCGCGATGAATATCGGTTTTGGCGAATTAATTGTTATATTGCTGATTGTCTTGCTGCTTTTTGGCACAGGGCGTCTGCCACGTATGATGGCGGATATTGCCAAGGGTGCGCGTGCGCTGCGTCAAGGGCTAAATGAGTCGGATGCGCCTTCGACTATGGCGAATGAAACCCTCCCCAGCGCCCCCAAAGAGTAAGCATTTTATGTCAAATCGCCCCGCACCATCGTCCTCCATGCGGATGCAAACATTAGGGCAGCGCCTGAGTCATGCGCTGCTTGGCCCGCCGCGTGATCCATTGCGTAAGGAAACGCGACAGCATCTAGCGCTGGCGGCGTTTCTGGCCTGGGTTGGCTTAGGTGCGGATGGATTATCCTCCGCATGCTATGGGCCTGAGGAGGCTTTTGTTGCGCTGGGATCGCACACCGAGCTGGGTATTTTTCTGGCGATTGCTACCGCCATTACCGTGATTATTATCTCACTAGCTTACTCGCAGGTGATTGAGCTATTTCCCGATGGCGGTGGCGGCTACCGTGTGGCCAGCACGCTGATTGGCCCCAAGGCGGGGTTGGTCGCAGGCTCCGCACTGATTGTGGATTATGTGCTGACCATCGCTATTTCAGTGGCGAGTGGGACGGATGCATTATTCAGTGCACTGCCACATACCTGGCAGCCCTACAAGCTGGTGATTGAGGCGCTACTCATTATCTTTCTCGGCTACCTGAATTTACGAGGCATGAAGGAATCCATCAAGATTCTCATGCCAGTCTTTATGTGCTTTGTGGTGTCGCATGTCTTTTTGATTATGTATGGCATTTTTGATCATGCCAGCGGGTTGGGCGATCTGGTGCCAAACGCAGTGACGGAGAGCAATGAGCTGTCTGGTCAATTGGGAATGCTATTTGTAGTGTCGCTTTTTCTCAAGGCGTTCTCTTTAGGCGGTGGAACTTATACGGGGATTGAAGCCGTCTCAAACAATGTGCACACCCTTGCACAACCGCGTGTGCGAACAGGTCGCTGGACAATGTTTTTGGTAGCAATCTCGCTCTCCTTCATGGCGGCTGGTATCATCATTCTGTATCTGTTGTGGGATGTATCACGCGTGCCGGGGGAGACTTTGAACGCCACGACTTTCCGTGCCATAACCTATCACTGGCAGGTGGCGGGTTATTCGATTTCCAGCGGAGTGGTCGCCATTGTCATGCTTTTTGAGGCCGGACTGCTGCTGGTTGCTGCGAATTCAGGCTTTCTGGCGGGGCCTGCGGTATTAGCTAACATGGCCAATGATCGCTGGGTGCCACATTTCTTTAGTGCTCTGTCCAGTCGATTAGTCACCCGTAATGGGGTGGTGCTGATGGCGTTGGCGGCGATTGCCGCATTATTTATGACCAATGGCAAGGTGCATCTGCTGGTCATTCTTTACAGTATTAACGTGTTTTTGACGTTCTCGCTGTCGCTGTATGGCCTGTGCGTGCATTGGGTGCGTGGCCGCAAGGAGCATCGCTGGTGGTTGCCGCGCTTAGTTATGTCAGGCCTTGGACTAGTCGTGTGTGTATCGATTCTGGGGGTGACGACGGTAGAAAAATTTACCACCGGTGCCTGGATGACCATTATTATTACGTCTGTGGTTATCTTGACCGGCTACGCGATCAATCGACATTACCGCATTATTGCGGCGCGCATGAGTGAGGCGGATGAATTATTTGCTGAAGCCGATACATCCACTCGCAAAGTCGATGAATGCCCGCCGATGGAAAAAATGGATACCACGGCGGTGATTCTGGTCAGCGAGAGTTACGGTAACGGGATGCACACTTTGTTATGGTTGCTGCGTTTGTTTCCGGGTGTGTTTAAGAACATTCTTTTTCTGGGAGTCGGCGAGATTGGCTCCGAGCAATTTGCCAAAGATAAATCACTCGATGAGCTGCGCAAAGGTATCAAAGGCACACTCAAACAACTCAGCGGCTATTGTGTGAGGCGAGGCATTCCCTCCAGCTATTTCGTGGCTTACGGCACCGACGTGGTCGATCAATACACCACGCTTGTGCATCAGGTCATTGCGGAATTTCCGCGCGCCGTCTTTTTTGGCAGCAAACTCATTTTTGATAATGAGAATATCATTACGCAAACACTGCACAACCAAACAGCTTATATCTTACAGAGGCGATTACATCGCCTTGGGCGCACGATGGTGATTCTGCCGATGAAGGCTTGAGCACTCATCACTATAGCCGCCTTATATTCAACGCTTCCTGCCCATGCGAGATTTTACGCGGTCTGTAGGATGGTGTGCTTCCTCACTCAAGAGGCAACATAACCAAGGAGATTATCATGGCTATCGATCAGAATTCCGGCATGGGCAACAAAGGCACGATGCCAGGACAACACGATGATGTAAAAGGCCAACCTGCAAAATCCCCACAAGCTGATCGTGGTGGCATGTCAGGCGACGCTAACACAACCAGCGGCAGCAAACCTGCTTCCACCAGCGGAAACTCAGGTGGCAATCGCTAATCTGCGATAACGTTTAGTAAAGGCCTCCTCATGTTTGAGGGGGCCTTTTTTTTATGGCTGAATAGCACAGGCATGACGCTTTTCATCTAGGCCAATGCACGATATAACAGCGCTTATGCAGCCGTTTCCCACCCATGTTTATCCCCTCTTTCGCCGTTTTCTGGGTCAGCAGCGCTGGGCGTTCGCACTGATTTTGCTCTCTCCATTGGCGATGGCGCTGGAGAGCACTATCATGCCCTATGCGTTGCAGTTGCTGGTGGATATTATGACCCAGCCGCTAAAGGCCAGCCCGCATGATCTATGGGCGGTGATGGCGACACCGATTGCACTTTATGGCGGTGCGTGGGCGGTGATGATCATTATTTACCGTGTACAGGAATGGGTCGGCACATCCGCATTTCCACGCTTACACGCCGAGGTTCGCATGGCGGCGTTTGCACATGTGCAGGCGCATTCGCATCGATTCTTCTCTGATCGTTTCGCGGGCAGCATTGCCAATAAAATCTCTGACCTGCCGCGCGCGATGGGCAGTTTCATCCATCTTGCCTGCTGGCGTCTCACGCCTGCCATCAGTGTCACACTCAGCGTGCTGGCGATGCTGGCGTGGATGGATCCGATCGTCGCCCTCATTTTACTGGTGTGGACATGCCTGCATGTCGGGATTGGCCTGTATTACGCACAACCCATCAATCGTCTGTCAGCACAGACCGCAGAATATAAAAGTGCGCTGCAGGGTTTGATGGTGGATAGTTTTTCCAACCAGTTAGCCGTTCGCCTTTTTGCCCGTCAGTCGCAGGAAATGGACGTTCTGGGGCGTGCACAGTCCACCGAACAAGCCAGTCACCGCGCAATGCTACGCGCCATGTGCGTGATGCGCTTCATCACGGATATCCCCATGCTGCTCGCCATCATGGCGTTGTTAGTGCTGGTGGTGTGGCTATGGCAACAGCAGGTGATGAGCGTCGGAGAGTTGGTGTTTGTGATGTACGGATCGATGAATGTCATGGTGTATATCTGGATGCTGAGCGTTGAAATGCCACAGTTTTATGGCGAGATTGGCATCATCAGGCAGGCGCTGGAACTCATGCAGGTGCCACATGAAATCGTCGACACGCCCGCCGCTACACCGCTGATTCTTCATGGCGGGCGCATCGAATTTGATGCGGTCTCGTTTGGCTATCGCGAGCAAACCGGTATCTTTGATGCGCTGAGCTTACGTATTGAAGCCGGTGAAAAAGTGGGGCTGGTGGGATTCTCTGGCAGTGGCAAGACCACGCTGATCAATCTGCTGCTGCGATTATACGACGTACAATCCGGCGCCATTCGTATTGATGGGCAGGATTTACGCGAGGTGACGCAGGCTTCTCTGCATCGCGCGATTGCGGTGATTCCTCAGGAAACCGCACTATTTCATCGCAGTTTGATGGATAATATCCGCTACGGCTTGCCTGACGCCGATGATGCGGCGGTAATGGCAGCGGCAGAAAAAGCGCAGTCACACGCGTTCATCATGGGGCTGGAGCAGGGCTATGCCACCGAGGTCGGTGAGCGCGGGGTGAAACTCTCTGGTGGCCAGCGTCAGCGCATTGCTCTAGCGCGGGCATTTCTCAAAGATGCACCGATCCTGATCATGGACGAGGCAACCTCAGCGCTGGATTCTATGACCGAGCGGGTGATTCAGGACAAAATGCAGGATTTAATGCAGGGAAAAACGGCCATTGTCATTGCACATCGTCTCTCGACACTGTCGCAGCTGGATCGCATTTTAGTCTTCGATAAGGGCCGATTGATTGAGGAAGGCGCGCACACAGCGCTGCTGGCTCAGGGTGGCCATTACAGTACATTATGGAATTTACAGGCGGGCGGTTTTTTGCCGGAATATCCCGCCTAGGATGCAAGATGCTTAACGGCAGGCCCGCCGAACATATTCCTGCGCTTCTTGCTGCCGCATCGAGAGAGTCGGATAGGCCTGCTCATGCTCACTACTGGTTGCTTCAAAGGCGAGGTCACGCAGTAAAACGCGCGCTACATCCGCTGGAATTTGCACCACAGGCCCACTGCCATTGCCCGTTCGGCAGGTGATGGTTCCGGATGGACGTGAGGCGCCTAAGTAAATCTCGTGCGTTTCCATCATGGAGCGACCACCGGCCGGTAAGTAATCAGGATTTGTCATAGCGTTACCCCTTATTATGGCATTCTTATACCTGCAAGAGATGACAATTCGATGACGAACTTGATTTTTGATAGGGCAACGGGCGGCGCTTTGTTAAAGTAACACCCAACGGGGCCGTAGCTCAGCTGGATAGAGCAAGCGTTTCCTAAACGCTAGGTCGGATGTTCGAATCATCTCGGTCCCGCCAAATACCGATCTACGTGTTCAATGTAGTAGTAGCCAGAAATGCTTCTGGCCTAAAAAAATCGCGGCTTCTAATTTTCATAGTGCGCTTCATCGCAAGTTGTTCGTAGAAAGTTATCGATCTGCGATAGTTCGCCAGTGTGCCACTTAAATCCACGTTAACCGGAACATAAGGGTCTTTTCTTCCGAGAAGCTCTCCGCTTTCGGAGTAAACATCGAGCTGTCCATTAGGCAATAACGTGCTTATAAATCTAATTTTCTGCGTTTCATTTAATGCTGCCTTTGTAGTTCCATTGTCACAGCACTTAAACCCAAAAATCAGGTCTAGATAATTTTTATTTTCATCACCAATTCTCTCATTTTGGAAATCTAGAAGAATAAATGCTTCGAACATTTTGTCCTCAGATCTACAACTCAACCAGATTTTTCCAAGCTCGTAATTAACCACCTTAGCTATCATCAATACAAATGGCGATTCTGGCTCACCCCGTACCTTAAATGTTAGCCTTGGCAATACACATTCGACACGCTCGGGAATGCTTTTTCCACTAGCATCGTAATCGTACCCTTCGACAATAAGCTCTAGCAGTTCTGGCCCGAAAACTTTTTTAAAGCCTTTCAGCTCGTACTCATGATCCTTCCAAATTGTAGAACGATGTTTTACTCCAAACCCTTTTTCTATCGCTAATTCAGCTAAAGCTTTAATTATTGGCAGTTCGTTGCGAAGTCTGTGGCGGTCGTCGGGGTTATCTGGATTCACAGTCGGGCTTGTATTTGCGTGCGCGATTGCACATCTTCCCGATACATAAAGGTGGTTCCCAATATCTACATGTTGAGGCCGAAGCTTTTGTAGGCTTTCCTTAGCTTGGTAGTCTCTAATTTTATCGACGTTATCATTTATCCATTTAATTTGCTGAGTCCCGTCCATTTTAACATTAAGTATTTTAAAGAAGCTCAGAAATCTGTAAGCGATGTTGTCGATTGTTAGCGCTTCCCTATATAGCGCCAACGCAATTTGGGAATTTTCATCTTCCGGAAAAGGTAGGTAGTCATTCTCATCAATTAAAAAACCTTTGCCCGCGAAAAAGCTAAAATGCGGCTCTTCTTTTTGGCGATAGCACGGATTTGGTTGTGACCCCGAGACCGAAAACTCTTCATCAATTGGGTAGCCATGAACCCAAGCGAATGCACTTAAGAATTTAAAAACCTGCTTCTCAACTTCTTTTGCACTCCCATCCGGGCAATACACAATAATTCCAGGCTTATCCCATTCCGTATTCGGCCATAGCAACCATTCTCGGTCAAACAAAGTTAGCTTTGTAAATTCACTGGGCCATTCGAATCGGCCCGTAAGACGCATAGAGAAATACTTCCCTCCCGATGAACGATTCATGAAGTCCTTTAGCCATTTTTTTGCTATGTGCTGCCGTTTTTCCTGAGAGTGTTCCATGCAAAATAGGTAAATAACTTCCGCCTCTTATGCAAACTTTCTTTGTCAAAAGTTGCTACTATTCAATTGGGTTGCTTACTAAATCATTTGGCATATCTATCGTTTCTCAACGATGCAAGATAAGCGTCGTGTGGCGTATCCTAGTTCGGGGCGCTCTCGGTGCGTTGGCATGCGTGGCTTTGGAAAAAACTCACCATGTCCTTCACGATGGGTGTGCTGCCATTATCCCATGCGACAAAGGTGCTGATGATACTGTAATGGTCGGTTTTGGGATAGAGGATCGTTTTGACCACGCCATGTTTTTGAGTGATGGCCTCCGCCAGATGCGCCTGATTAAAGCTCCCTACTGTATCATCCTCCTCGCCGTGTAATAAAAGCATCGGCGGCTCAGTCCCATCAATAAAGGGTGGCACATGCATCAAGTCATAACGCTCAGGGGGTCCAAAAATGGCCTTGAGATCATCGCTTTCCGGTGTGAAATCATAAGGGCCGGCCAGACCGGCGAAGGCGCACACCATGTCAGGTGACCCACCGGCCGTAGTTAGGTACGAATCATCAGCCAATAACAGAGCGCCGATGAAGGCACCTGCTGAGTGCCCGACGATATTAATTTGTTGGGGATCACCGCCATATTTAAGGATATTTTGTTTCACCCAGACCGTTGCACGCGCTGCATCCTGCATAAAGTCGGGAAACTTTGCTTGTGGGTATTTTACGTAATCGGGAATTACTACCACGTAGCCTTCTTTGACCAGGCGCGCCGCGACGAAACGATACTGCTCTTTTTTTCCGTAACTCCAGCTGCCGCCATAAAAGAAGATAACCACGGGGCGAATGGGCTGCAGCGCAGAGGCATCCACTGGCTTTTGATAATAGATGTCAAGTTTTTGGCCCGACGCACTGCTGTATGAAAGCGAGCTGACTTTAACCAGTGCGGTAAAATACGTAGGCGCATTAGCGATACCGGTCGCAAGACTGACACAGCTGGAGAGTGAAATAAGCATGAAAAGCAACCATCCGGTTCTGAGGGGTGACATGCGTTCCTTGCGCTCTGACTGATACTTTGTATTACGTTATCTGTCTGAAAGCGCGACAGGCGTCAATAGGCGGCATCTATTACTTTACCGTAAAGGACACGGGCGTGGTTTTGGTCAAGGCACCATCTGCTGCCGAGAGTAACGCTACGAGCGTATGCTGGCCGCGCTGCAGCGGCCACAGATAATCCGCCCGATCCGTTTTAGCGATGGCAGAACCATCGAGAAACCACTCCACAGAACCCCCCTCAGGTAGGGAGCTCACTTTAAAACGGAACGCCTGTTGCTGCGGCGGAATACGAGGATCCAATGCCATCAGCAAAGCGGGAGAGGGGCGAATGATCTGTGCTTCACGCGGTTCCGGTTGCGTCATTGGCGCATTCTCGAGTGGGTGATCAGGCAGAAAATACTCGTTGCGCTGTTGACAATGATCCGGTGCATCAGGATGTGTACTCATGCAGAGCTGGCGTGAAATGAGCCGACGATCAAGCACGAGGGGGCGCGTGGATTGATGCTGGTTGAGTTGGGAGAAAATGGAACGCAGCGCAAGTGCCGGGCCGGTGGAACCGGTGACGCCGTCCGTGGGTGTTTGATCGAGGTTGCCCATCCATATTCCTACCACATAACGGTAATTATAGCCGACCGCCCACGCATCACGATAATCCGTAGAGGTGCCGGTTTTCACCGCGGTCTGTACGGGCAAATTAAGGATGCTGTTGGTGCCAAATTCACGTTGACGCGCATAGGGATCTGAGAGGATATGGCCAATCAATGACGCCGCAGGCGCCGAAAAAATAGAGTGCTCTTGTGACAATGTCTGCGATCGTGACAGACGCAGCGGACGGAATTCTCCCTTATGCGCCAATGCTGCATAGCCCTGCACCATCTCGAGCAGACTGACTTCACCATTGCCTAATGCCAGGCCCACATCATAGCGATGGCTCTGCGCGCCTAAACTGGTAAAGCCTGCGTCATGCAGTAAGCGCAGATAGTTCTCAACTCCTACAAAAGCAATGGTGCGCACCGCTGGTGTATTGAGGGAATTGCCGAGCGCTTCGCGCAGGGATATTGGGCCATAATAATGACGACTGTAGTTTCGGAAGGAATGAAGCCCCTGGCCGATGACATCCTGCAGTGGCGCATCATCAATCAGTGTTGCAGCGGTCCAGCCTTTATCCAGCGCGGCGGCATATAAAAAAGGCTTCAGCACCGAGCCAGGCTGGCGCGGTGAGGTGACGGCATCAATCTCTCGAGCCGGTGTTTTTTTATCTCCGGCTACGACCCATGCCAACACTTCGCCGGTGGTATGATCGACCACCAGCGCGGCGCCATTATGCAAATTCTTTTGTCGCAATGCCTGGATGCGTGAATTGAGCAGCGATTGTACGCGTGATTGAAGCGCGGCATCCAGCGTTGAGTGGATTTGTGTGCCGGTTTCGAGTGGTGAATGGAGCCGCAGATATTGCACAAAATGCGAGGCATCCAGTGGAAGCTGCGGCGCTTCAAGCGTTAGTTTTTCATCGGCAAGTTGGCGAATGTCCAACTCAGAGATCAAGCGGCGCTCCTGCATTGCCTGCGCTAATTGCGTAATGGATTTTTCCAGACGAATGCTGGCGCCCGCGCGTTTAGGATCAAGGGCAGAAGGCGCACGCACCAGCACTGCTAAGGCGAGCATTTCTTTATGTGAAAGTGTATCAAGGTCGCGGTTGAAATAGCCACGCGCCGCTTGTGTCACGCCCCGCCAATGACGTGCATAGGGCACCTGATTGAGATAGAATTCTAATATATCCGGCTTGCTCAGTTGCGATTCCAACTGCTCGGCGTCCCACCCCTCCAGCCACCGTGACCACAAGGTGCGTGGGCGTGGGTACAACATGCGTATCACCTGCTCGGAAATCGTGCTTGCCCCGCGTCGCGCCTGACCTTGCCGAACATTCAGCCACAGGGCACTCAGGCGCGCTTGCCAGTCAATGCCTCCATGCTGTTGGAAGCGTCGATCCTCTGCGGTGAGAAAAGCGTTTTGCAGAAATTCTGGTATCTCATGCAGTGCACGTACCTCGTGTAGGTTCCACTGATTTTGATAGGTGATGTTAAGCGGTGTGCCATGGCGATCAAGTACCTGCATTCGGTGCATACCGGAATGGAGCGCACGGTATTCCGGTATCGCGTCGTGCAGACTCAGGAATGTGCACGTTATGAACAGCAGCAGACTCGTGAATGCGCCGATCAGCGTATAGCGCTTCAGATGTAGCGGTTTAGTTCGCACCTTCCACCTTTAGCGTTTCCGCCGAGGTTTTGCCGAAAATATCCGTATCGTACATTTCCTCCGCTTTCATTGGCAACAGGCTGAACTCACCCTCGGCAATGGCCTGTGCAGTATAGGAGAGATGATAATGACCGGCAGGCAGATAATCTGCGTAGAACCGCACTGCATCATGGCGTAGTTCCTGATGATAGAAGCTCCAGCGTGAATCCTGATAATTCACCCAGTCATTAAAGTGGAAATACCATGATGCGTCGCTACGTTTATATTCACCCTTTTGCGCATCAACCACTGAGCTGGTGGCGAGGTCACGGTTCACCGGCTCCAGCCCACCGGGTACTGGATCATCCACTACCACGAAGGTGCGCGCCGCGGGGAGCGAGATATAGAGATCCACCAACACCAGTTCACCACGCTTGATGGTATAGGGTGCTGCCATTTTTTGCCAGATACCTTCACGCTCCACTGAATATTCGCGTTTGACTTCAATGCCCGCATTCGCTGGTTGATTGGCGTCACCCGTGGGGGCAAACTGCAGTCGCGTGGCGTAGTAAAGGCGACCATCACCTTCGCGTGATAATTCCAGCTGTGCCTTGCGCCCCACATCCTGTGCATCAATGGCATGGGACAGGGTCACTGAGGCATCACGCACATCATCAAAAGCGGCGGTACCCAGCGCTTGCGTGCCAAGCGACGCATTGACTTTCATCGCCGGTTTTTCCGCTTCATAAGTTTGGCTGTAATGCCAAAGAGCCTGCATGCAGAACAGATTCTCCTGTGTGTTTTCCCAATGGTCGCGCGTGCCACGTGCCTGAGTGATGCTTCGCACCAGACGCAGGGGTATGTCACTCACCTGCTTGGCACCTTGCTCTGTTTTAGCGTACTGACTGAGTGTATCCAGAATCACGCAATTCTCTCGCAGCGGGCTGGATAAAAGCCGGACATAACTATCATCCAGTGTTTCGGTGAAGGTCACTTTGCCACCGGACTGATTGGCATGGCTGAGAATCTGATCGATGACGGGTCGAACCTCTTCCTCAGGCGCGCCCAGTGATAGCGCGGCCTGTACATAATGCGCTTGTCCAAATAGGCTCATTTGCTTTACATGCGGCGTGTAGCGACGAAGATCGCTCAGTGTCACTTTCTTTTGTTCCGCCAGTGCCGCCAGTGCGACGGCACGCACAGTAGAGGCCATACCCGGATCATAGTAAGTTGGCGCGACATCCTGTTTCAGAAAGCGCTGAAGGTAGGCATTCAGGCTTTGCTCAACGGTGTCTGGAATGGTGTGACCCATTTCCTTAAGCCATTGGAAACCCAAGGCGGTGTAGGCACTCAAGTAAGGATCGACATAATCATCGTTTGCCAGAAAATAGGCCATGCCACCGTTCGGGGCCTGAAAACTGGAGGCGTCAGTAAGTGTTTGCACGGGGATTTTTTCACTGTCCTGCCACTTTGAATCAGTTGGTAGGTAGGAGTGCAGCGCTGTGAATTGCGATGCCGCAATCGCTTTGGTCAGTCGTTGCTCCCAGCAGAGATAGGGGTAATCACGGATATAGTTAAATGCACCGCTGATATTACCGATGACACTGGGTGACAGCTCGACGCTAAGCGAGCCAACATCCGGCTTCATGGCGGCGGGAAACGCGATGCTCTCACTGACATGATTATCCGTGGTTGATCCATAATTCGCCGCTGTTTCAAGTGAGCGCCATTTTTTCACGTTCAGGTGATAATCCAATGCATCACGATCCGTTGCATCGCCAGCGCTGGCTTTGAAATCAATCATCGCTTCTTTCGGGCGAATTTCATTGGGAAGCTTACCAGCGGTGAGCGGAAGCCAGACGATCTCTCGCTTGAAAGGCTCCAGATGGATGGTTTTGCTGATGCCACCTGCTTTGCTCAGTATTCCCTCCGCCTCCAGCCGGACCTCAATGTCGCGCGCTTTATCCGTACGATTCATGACGCTGAAACCCGCCTTGAATTGATCACCTTCCATCACTTGATTAGGCATAACCGGACGCAACTCGGTGGGGCGATTGACTTTAAATGTCCCTTCGCCCAGACCCATCCGGTCCGTTGGTGTGGTCGCCAAGGTGAGGATGCGCCAGCCGGTGAGATTATCCGGTACTTTAAACTGTGCAGAGGCGTTGCCTTGTGCATCCACTACCAAGGAAGGGTTCCAGTAACTGACATACTTAAACATTGAGCGCATGGCTTCACCGGCCCCGCCATCGCCCCCCGCATTGCTGCCCTTTTTTTCAAATTTTTGTCGGCCAATGAGCTGGGTAATCAGATTAAAGTTACGTAAATCCAGCGCGTCCAGCAGGTAGAATCCCTTATAGGGATCAAAATAGTTGCGACCGCCCTGAATTAAATCAAACACGGACTCATCAAGTACCACCACGGCTAGTTCAATCGGCTCTTTTGTGCCAGCACGCGAAGGCTCTGCGTGCAGTGATAGCGTGACTGTATCGCCCGGACGATACACCTCACGGTCTGCTTTGGCAGTAATGCGCATTTCTTTGTAAGGGTCTTTAACCTCCGTGGCGGCGTAGCCCATGCGGAAGGCTGGCTTGCCGAGGTCAAGCTCGCCAGGTTTTCCAAATGGTTTATCGCCAGCTCGCGGTGCCATCACCGTCACCGAGACGTAAAAACCTGGCACATAATCTGGCTTAATCGGAATTTCGATGATCGGCGTGCTGCCCTCCAATGTTTGCGTGAAGGAATCGATCACACCGTAACGCTCCACCGTCACCAGCGCCTGTGCGCCCGGGAAGGGATTTTTCACCAGATAACGCGCGGTATCGCCCACTTTCAAGCCATCGGACTGCTTGACGAGTTCCAGTGAGTTACTATTGCCATCGTCCCACAAGACATAATCACCACCCGTGGCCCATAGGGCGAGCGTCGTCGTGTGTGGACGATTCTTTTGATCCTCGATCTGTGCCACGGCGCGGTAGCTACCAGCAGCATCGGGAGTGAAGCGGCAGGGCTGTGGTGTTGCGCTAGCAGTAATCGTGCATGTACCGAATGGTTTCCACTCTGTTTCAAAGGTTGCAAGATAGGCATTGCCAGCGCCTTTGACACGGGCTGCTTTGCGCTCGAGCTTCTCGATGGTGACGCGTGCTGGCGTATCGGCGACTGCCTTACCGTCCACACCCACCGTAATCACATCAATACTGGCTGGCTTGCCAGATTGAAGCACCCAGTCTGGGCTATATAAGCCAACGAGTCGATCAACACCGGAATAGTTAAGTTGTGAGCTCGTTGTTACATACTTGCCGCGCTCATCCTGTACGGCGCTTTCGACAGTAAGCGCACCGTATGCTATCTTGTTGGTCATTCGTTCCGGCGAGATGGCAAAACTGATGAGATTTTCGCCCTTAGCATCCACCGCGACGACTGACTGGAACACCTGCTCTGAGCGGCTATATTCATCATTTCCAGAGTCAAATATGAATTGATTGAGGCTATTTTCCTTGGTGGTGAAGTCCTTGGCATCGAGAATCGCCGTCACTCGCAATGCGGCGTCGGCATAGGGGCCACCGGCATGCATCTGCGCTTGAGTGGATACCTCTAATGTTTGATCGGGAACCAGCTGATCCGCATTCAGCGTATTGGTGACACGGAAAGGTGATGGCGTAAAGTCAGCTACCAGTACGGAAAGAGGCTGCGCAGTAAATGTCAGCGGATTGCCCTCGCTATCATTCTCAAAGCGGGCGGTGAGATAGAATTCGTACCATCCCACAGCAGCGTTGGCTGGTAAGGTGAAATGACCATCGTAAGCGCCAAATGCATTAAGCGTGACGGAGGGGATTTCCTCTACCACCTTGCCGGTGGGATCGGTGACGTTCCAGTCGCCCTCCCAGAAATCGAACTGGTGCGATTCCGTCCTGGGGC
>JAIEPI010000153.1 GCA_019749855.1 Rickettsiales bacterium
TACCGGCGGCGCCAACGGCACAATTACGTTCAACTCAGGCACCATCGCCACTAATGTCGCTGACAACATCACAGGTACGGCTGGTGCTGATTTCCTCTTCGCGCTCGCCGGCAATGACACAGTTTCCGCTGGCAATGGCAATGACTCGCTGTGGGGCGCGGACGGCAATGACTTTCTCTTTGGTGAAGTAGGGAATGACTCCATCTCCGGCGGCTTTAACAATGATACCCTCAATGGCGGCCTTGGGGCGGACACGCTGGAAGGTGGCTCAGGAGTGGATCTTTTCGTATTTACCAGCGGAGATTCCGATACTGTCACCGGCATGGATGTCATCTGGGATTTCCGCGAAGGTGATGATGCCGACCTGATTGACCTCTCCAACGCCTCGCTTGATGCCATCGCGCCGGGCGGCTCCTTAGATTGGGGCGACCTTGTCTTCTCCACCCCCGACCAGATTGGCGGCTACATGACCCGCGTTACCATTAGCGGCACCTCCTTCGGCTTCCAACTCGTCGGCTATTGGGAAAAAGACTACAACATCGCCGCCGCCGACTTTGTATTCTAATGAATTCTATCAAATGTATTTACCGTGCCCAACACGAGTGAATGTCGCCAATCACTGAATCCTTTTCGAGAACCGCGAACGGACAACGCCCACAACCGATCGATCCTTCTTTAAAAAAACCTGATTAAATTGTCCGATAGTGGCGTTAATTCAGACAGCTACTCACCTGCTTGATAAGTATTGTCCCGAGGAGAGAGCACACTCTACCCTTTTTAGTAATGGATCGACCCTCAATATCAAGTTGGGCTCTAAGGCCAAGTGCTGCACAATCTCAGCAATAAATTCTTTCCCCAAGCCAGTGATACTCGGCAAATTCTGCTCCCGCGCTATAGAGGCGGCGTGAGATAGTGCTCCACCTTGTGCATAGAGTACGGCAGCAGCATAGGAGAAAAGCACGGTCGTATCAGGTCTGGCTAATGGGAAGATCAAGACTAGCCTTTCGTTGCTCGCTTTCACCCGTTCTTCATCTGCTTTATTGCGAACCAGAAACGCACGGCATGTAATGGGTTCACCCGTGATAGGGATGCCGTGCCATTGGGTTGAAAGCCTCTGTTTCATCGTGTGTAGAATAGTATCTTTAGCAAGGGGTGTTGGAAATTCTTTAGGTGGATGATTCCAGAAAAACTCAGGTATATTGCCTGCTGCTTCTTCGTTTTCCTTCGCCTGAAACAGTACAGTCCATGCTGGCGAAAGCTGATTACGCCGATGTTGCAGAGACTTAATTTGTATGATTACAGATCTGAAAGTTTTAGAAATCGAATAAGTGTCTGCCAGGCCACCATGCAGCATGGTGGATGGAATGCGCATGGTAAGTGCCAGGATACAAAACCCAAGCGCCAAACTCTCAACCAGTTTTGCTTCATTGTCATCTGGCAATGGTATGTCTGCTGCGAGATGATTTTGTACGTAACGTGAAATGTGCCAATGTGCTTTGACCATACTCCACGTGGTCGATAAAGTGTAGGTATATCGATAGGTGAATTTTTCATCCTTAGGTTCGGGGAAGAGGCTGCCCCCACTGACGATATCCACCATGGCATTCCAATTAATATAGGGCGTATCTCGGTGCCAACATAGCAGACCATCTGGAACGTCTTCCGTTGGCAAACCAATCATTATCAATGCCTTGCTCCAGATTGAATTGGGATCGGTTGGATCAAAAATTGCTGCAAGTATTTCTTTGTCGCGGTTGTCCAGCCTTGATGGCAAGGCACTATCCTCTGCAAAACGGTGCCATAATGTTGGCATCAATGTGCTCCGAATCCAGCATAGGAGCTGATAGTAGACGGCGTGACAATGTATAGTATTCCATCCGCATAAATCGGACTGGAATGACCATTCTCGACACTAAAATGTACATATTCTTTTCCAGTCTTTATTTCGCGGACACTTACATTGCCATCTGTAGCAATCGCGATGACGAACGAATCTGCGACACTTTCCATCAGTGCGATGTCGGTTAGAATTTCATCGCCAATTTTCTCACGCCATGCCACACTGCCATCTTGTGTACGCAGCGCCATCATGGTTCCGTCTTTTAGAGTGTAAAATAAAAGCGATCCATCACGCGATAACGTGCCTTCTGGTAATGGCATTGCAGGAAGTTTGACTTTCCATGATACCGCACCATCGAGTTTCAGACTATATGCCCAGCCCGCATCGGTTGATTTCAGAGCACCTACTTGTCCATGTGCCGTGCTAAGATACATCCGTTCACCACTGCGCCAAATACTTCCCATCGTATTTCCTTCCAGAGGTGTTTTCCACTTGATATCCCCATCATCGGGATTCAACTCGAACACCGCAACACCGTCGGCATCTTCTTTTAACTTGGCAATGGCGAAAAGCCTACCTTCACTATAGAGTGGTGGCACATCCATATGCCCTAACTTCTGCCACCATAATTTCTCGCCCTTATCCACCGAGAGTGCCCATAGACCTGTTGCACCACCAGAGTACCACAAACGGTTTCGCGATACATCCACAACGGGATAAGACTCAAGATGGCTGCGAAAACGCCGCGTCCATTGCGGCACACCATCAAGTGAAAGTGCAGTCAGCTCGCACACAGGGGAAGTATGATAACCTTCACCTATATAAATACGGCCACCCGCAATAGCTGGGGGCGTGAATACTGGTTGCCGTTTTTGCAGACTCCATAGCGAGTGGCCATCGACTGCATCAAAGGCATCGAGTGTCGCATCCCATGTACCAACTAGAAGTATCCCATTATGTACCAATGGTTTTCCGAGATTACGATGGGGTGTTTTTACTTTCCATAGCTGAGTGAGTGGCTGCAGATTATTCGTCGGCAAAAATTGGCGGCGCTGGGTAGAAAAGCTTTCCAGTATAGGCATCGTCTCTAAGAGTTCCGAGCCGATTGCTTCCATGGGCTGATTTGCTTTACGCTGCCAAACTATCCAGCCCGCTGCGGTAAAAAATCCTATGCTGGCCAGCAAAGCGACATAGCGGAGCATTTTTCGTCGCCAAATCACGTTGCTAACCAACTGCGTGCCGCCTGCCAATGCACTCAGCAACGTTAAAAACCACGGCAACAGCTCTACCAATGGCAAGAATGCCGGAAAGATATAAAAGGTCGAACCATAACGACGTGTGAAATAATCAGGAGGCATGGCAGGCTCCAATCTTCATATGACTAGTTGATTTTCATTGTGAGCACGGGTGGTTGAGCCATAGAAACCGGTACTGAATGCGACTAACGTTGCCCACCTTCAAGTGGTTTTAAGCCAGCAGCTGATTTTGCCAAGCGCACGAGGTTTATGAACTCCGCGCGATAGCCAAATTTATCCGTACCCTTGGCAGATTCGGCAAGGTTTACCACATCATCGTATGTGTAATCCTTTGTCATTCCCTCACCGCGCAGCAATTGGCCAAATGCAGCAACGGATGTCGCGAACCGTGCTTCGGTTGACGCTTTATCGATGTTCGTCACTTCCACCGTGCCATCAATCGGCGTGGTGATGAGCTTGCTGACATCTTCCTTCGGCAGTTTATAGCGGATTTTGAGGAAGGCATATTCGTTGCCCTTGCCTTTTGTTTTAACGACTTTTTTGTCTGCTGCGTAGCGCAAATCATCAACCAGTCTTGCGTCACTATCAGTCGGGGTGATTTCGTAAATCGCTGTTACCGCATGGCCTGCACCAATTTCCCCCGCATCAATCTTATCGTTATTGAAGTCTTCACGGTTTAGCATTCGCGTTTCATAACCAATCAGGCGATACTCTGCGACTTTCGTAGGGTTGAACTCGACCTGAATTTTTACATCTTTAGCGATGGTGAATAACGTCGAACCTGCCTCCTCTACCAGCACTTTGCGTGCCTCGTTGAGATTGTCGATATAGGCGGCATTGCCATTGCCGTTTTGCGCCAGCGTCTGCATCATCGCATCGTTGTAATTGCCTTGACCAAACCCTAACACCGACAAAAAGACACCCGTGTCACGTTTGCGCTCGATGAAACTTTTTAGCTCGTTTTGGTCTGTAATGCCGATATTGAAATCGCCATCTGTCGCCAGAATCACGCGATTGACGCCTTTTTTATCGAAGTTGCGTTCGGCAAGTTGATAGGCTTGGCGAATCCCCTCCGCACCGGCTGTGGAGCCACCAGAGTTGAAGCTATCAATGGTGCTAAGAATTTTTGCTTTATCGGCCACTTTCGTCGGCTCAAGCGCCACACCCGCACTACCAGCGTAGGTGACAATCGCTACCGTATCATCCGCTTGCAAACTATCGAGCAACAGCTTCATCGAGTTTTTGAGTAAAGGTAATTTATTCGGCTCGTTCATGGAACCAGACGTGTCAATGAGGAACACGAGATTACTATGCGGTTTGGCATTATTGGGTAATTCATAGCCCTTAATACCAATATGGATCAGCTTGGTGCCTTTGTTCCATGGCGTCGGCATCACACTGACACTGGATGCAAATGGCTCATTTTTTTCTTTTGGGAGTGCGTAATCATAGGGAAAATAATTCACCATCTCCTCGATGCGCACCGAATCCTTCTGCGGCAATACATTGTTGTTCAGGGAAGCTCGCATGAAAGAATAGGACGCGGTATCGACATCGATTGAAAAAGTTGAAACTGGCTCCTCTTTTACAATCTTTAAAGGGTTATCTTTTACATGCTCGAACTTATCGCGTCCCTCGTCGTGATAGGCAGGTTGCGCAATTGGTTCGTCAGGCATCATCACCATGTTGGCGTTAACGCCATCTGCACTTCTGTCCCTACCTATACCAACTTGTACTTTTGATGGCATTGGAGCTCCATCCATTGGCGGTGATGCCATTAATGCAGCTGGTGCAGCCCTCTGCGCACTATCTATGGGTAGTACTTTTTTCATTACTGCATCAGCAGAGGTCACGCTCTGTTCTCTGGATTCTTCAAGCTCTACTGTTGTGGTCGAGAGGGAGGGATTTAATGGAGCCGCTTTTATTTGCGCCACAACATCCTGTGATTCTTGCTTAAACCGAATGAATTCGTTGTTAAGCGCACTGGTATTGAGCAATGCCACGACCAGTGTTGCCGAGCATAAGCCGCCAGCAAGCATGTAACTTTTTTTCATAACTGCTCCATTATTAGGGTTCAGCAACGAGCGTGCTGTATTGATAAGACGACGCCACATTGCGATTCCTTGGGCGCGGTGTAGATTTTTTTGTTCGAATGCAGCCATCGCCTTATCAATTGTTTGATTTTCAACGTATTTATTGATTTCCGGTATCGGACTATTTTTTAGCAATTGGCGGATTTCATCCATCGGGTCAGTCATGGCAACCCTCCATCTGTTGTAGTAATTGTTTCCGAATTTCGTGCATGCGCCACGAGATGGTTGATTCCTTACAGTCGAGCACTTTCGCAGCTTCGGCGTGATTAAGTTCCTCAGCTAGGACCAATAATGCCGTTTCCGGCAACGGTGGTTTAAGTGCTGCAATGGCACGGTAGAGCCAGACAGTTTTTTGCCTCAAATCGTAAGCATCGGCTGCACCCATGGCTTCGAGTTCCACATATTGTGTATCACGCGCTGAATCAGCCTTACGCTTTTTGCGAAAGTCATGGCATTGATTCACCACCACACGATAGAGCCACGTGCTGAAACTACTTTTACCGTTATAGCTATTGAGTTTATCCACCAGCGCCACACACACCTCCTGCGCCACATCCTCTGCATCGGCACTGTGTCCCATGAAGCGGTAAGCAACGCGATATATCATGGCGTAATGCGCACGTAGTAATAGCTCGAACGAAGCGCGGTCGCCGCGTTTTGCCTGGGTGATGATGTTTTGTATATCCTCGTTCATGCATCCTATTGGTTAGACGACACCATGTTACGATTCCTTTGATTCAGTCGAGAAAATGCTCCACAAACTTTTCCCATATGCCCTTGCTTAATCGACTCTTGGCATATGTTCAGCATTACATAAATGATTTAGCAGGCACAGCTTCATCTTTTATGTTTTTTGCTTTTTATGTGTTCTAAGTGTTGCTAATAAATGTAGTACAAATCATTTTTGTGAATAATTCGTGGCTGATATGTTTCTAGGGGTGTGGATAAACTGGCTGCTTCATGAATCATAGCAATCAAAAAATAATCTTTCTCGATATTGATGGCGTCATCTCCACGGCAAGGGCGCAAGCGGCCTTTCATAAAACACCCCGTGCGGCGACATTTGGCACAACAGACACTTATGATCCGGTAGTGATGGGTTTGCTCAATAGATTATGTGCGGATCACGGGGCTAAAGTCGTGCTTACATCGTCTGAGGCCGCCGTATGTTCTCGTGAAGAGATGGAAGAACTCTTTTATGGCCAAGGATTCACAGGTCAATTTCATGATGATTGGTGCATTGACGACACAATGGATATACTGCGAAGTCGCGGCTCTTCTATTGTGCGATGGTGCGAAAAGCACCACATAAAACCGTCAGATTGTATTATTTTTGATGATACAAAATTTTCCCTGCCTAGAAATTACGCAACACGGTTCATAAAAACTCATCCCGCCGACGGCATGTCCTTTGACAACTTCGAGAAAGGTGAATCCCTATTAGCGGGGAAGCAGCCTCAAAAACAAGGCGGGCTTGAAGTAGGTTAATGTGTGGGTAGAGGGTATTTAAAATAAGAATTTCTGCCCTTAATTCTGGCATCATTCTTGTTTCCTTAATAGTTTTAAGTTTTTTTTGCGTCAGGTTCAGGATCACCATTTATATTGCTCGTCGCTTTCAGCATTATGCTTCCAAATTGCGGGCCACGAACCAGTAACACCCAAACCGAACGATCGGTCTTTAAGAATCCAGATGGAATCGCCCGTCAGGCGTGCTATATCACCTAGATTGTTCATTTAAAAAAAAACGTACGAGTATGGCGCAAAAAATTCGCAAAGTTGTTTTTCCGGTCGGTGGGCTGGGCACTCGCTTTTTACCGGCCACCAAGTCCATGGCGAAGGAAATGCTGCCCGTGGTCAGCAAGCCCTTGATTCATTATGCTTTTGAAGAAGCGCGCGATGCCGGTATTGAGCAATTTATTTTTGTCACTGGCCGCAACAAGGTGGCGATCACCAACCATTTCGATCATTCCTACGAGTTGCAATCAACCCTGAGCAAAGCGAATAAGGAAAAAGAGCTGGAGCTGGCCAAAAGCTGGCTGCCCGCGCCTGGCAATGTCATTTTCACACGTCAGCAGGAGCCATTGGGGCTGGGTCATGCCATCTGGTGTGCGCGCAACATTATTGGCGATGAGCCGTTTGCGGTGATTCTGGCGGACGATCTGGTGCAATCAACAACGCCCTGCCTGAAGCAGCTAATATCTGCTTATGAGGAAATTGAGGGCAGTCATCTGGTGGCGGTGATGGATGTGCCTCGTGCAGACACGCGCAAATATGGCGTGCTGGATGTGCAAAGTGAGCAGGGTCGCTTAGCCAAAGCGAAGGCGCTGGTAGAAAAACCGGCACCAGAGGACGCCCCCTCCACCCTGTCGATTATCGGTCGCTATATTTTGCAGCCGGATATTTTTGATATTCTGGCCGCCATGAAAAAAGGTGCGGGTGGGGAAATCCAGCTCACCGACGCGATTAATGAATCCTGCAGGCATCGCGCCGTTTATGGCTACCGTTTTGAGGGACGCCGTTTTGATTGCGGTGAACATGCCGGTTTTGTGGAAGCGAATCTTGCGTATGCGCTCGCCGATGCTGAGCTTGGGCCAAAAGTTCGGGAATTCATCAAAAATTACGTCTAGCCCAATGGCGCCCTTATCCTTGCCAGCATGGCCACATAATGCTAGCACTTTGCGCATAATTTGCGGATTCACATGATGGGATCGTCATGAAAATTGCCATTATCGGAACCGGATATGTCGGGCTTGTCAGCGGCACTTGCTTCGCTGAGCTAGGCTATGATGTCACCTGCGTTGACAAGGACGCGGCGAAAATCGAGGCGTTGCAACGCGGCGTCATCCCCATTTATGAGCCGTCGCTGGAAGCGATGATCACCCGCAATGTGGCACGTGGCAACCTCCATTTCACGACGAATACGCAGCACGCCATCGCCAGCGCTGAAATCATCAGCATCGCGGTGGGCACTCCCACACGCGCACAGGATGGCTACGCCGATTTAAGCTATGTCTATGAGGCGGCTAAAGAGATTGCAAACAGCCTTGACCACTATGCCGTGATTGTGACGAAATCAACCGTTCCGGCTGGCACAGGCCATGAAATTCAGCGCCTGATGCAACAGGCAAACCCGACGCTTCAGTTTGATGTCGCCTCCAACCCCGAGTTTCTGCGAGAGGGTCATGCCATTGCTGACTTCATGACACCCGATCGCGTGGTGATCGGCACTGAATCAGCCAAAGCACGCGGCCTGCTGGAGAAACTCTACGCTCCCTTCAGCGCTCAGAACGTACCCATCGTTTTCACCGATCTCATTTCATCGGAACTCATCAAATATGCGGCCAATACGTTTTTGGCGACCAAAGTCAGTTTCATTAATGAAATGGCCGATATTTGCGAAAAAGTCGGCGGTAACATTGAGGATGTCGCCACCGGCATGGGTTTAGACACACGCATTGGCCCCAAATTTCTGCGGCCCGGGCCTGGCTATGGTGGCTCCTGTTTTCCCAAGGATACACTGGCGATGGTCACGATAGGCGAGCGCGCTTTGAGCAAGGCCACCATTGTTGAAGCGGTGATTGCGGTGAATCGTGCCCGCCCGCATCGCATGCTGGCTAAAATTCTCACAGCGGCGGGTGGCCATGTGCGCGGTAAAAAAGTCGGTTTGCTGGGATTAACATTCAAACCAGACACCGACGATGTGCGTGACAGTACCGCCATCATCATTGCGCAGGAATTGGTGCGCTTGGGTGCGGTCGTGCGTGCCTATGACCCCAAAGGCATGGCGCATGCCAAGTCCATTTTAGGCGACAGCGTTAGCTATGCTGTTTCATCGCAAGAAGCCTTGCAGGATGGCGATCTCGCGGTACTGGCCACCGAGTGGCAGGAATTCCGTGACCTCACCGCGCAACAGATAAAATCATGGTTGCGTAAAGCGGTCATGGTGGATCTGCGTAACATTTATGACCCCCGCATCATGCAACATGCGGGGTTTGTGTATCTCTCCATTGGCCGTGCCTCGGTAGGACTCAGCCAGCAAACACAGCCCTCAGAAGAAAAAAGCGCCTGACAAGCGCATATTTCATTTTCCCCCTTCCTGATCGCCAGACTGCCGCACATGATCTGCGCCAACCCTCAGCATGCTGCGGGCCTTACCTCAAGGGAGCCACCATGACCAGTCACCTCAATTATCAGCCGATTATCTACACCACTGACATCAGTATTGCCAATGGCCAGACCATCTCTGGCAACATCAACCTTGCCGGCACCACATTATGCGGCATCCATATGCCAGCGGCCTTCACGGGCACCAGCGTCACCTTCCAAACCGCGCCGACGTTGGATGGAACCTATCAGGTGATTCAGAAGAATGGCGTTGATCTCTCTTACGTGGTCACAGCCAGCCGTTACATCGTGATAGATCCAGCCGATTTTACCGGCACGCAATTTCTGCGGATTGTCTCCAGTGGCGCCGAAGCGGCAGCGCGTACGCTTTCTCTCGCCGTTCGCCCCTTCTAGGCCCATGACCAGAGCCACACGATTACTGGGGCGACGCAACTCCCCTTCCCGAATTTCCGGCTTACGAGTGTGGCTGGATGCGGCGGATATTTCTACGCTTACATTTAACTCTAGCACCATTGCCCAATGGCGAGATAAAAGTGGATTCAACAACCATGCGTCTCAGGCCACTGCCTTGCGACAACCCCGCTACAATGCCACAGCACTCAGCGGGTTACCTGCCATTGAAGGGCGACATGACGGAACCAATGCCAGTCAGTTGACCATTAGCGACAGCCCATCACTGGATTACTCCCAATTCACCCAGTTTCTGGTGCTCCAGCGCGTCACAGACCTCAACTTCAATGAACATCTGGTAGGCAAATTCTTAATCAGTGGCAGCCAGATTGAACAGCGCATGGTCATTCAGGGTGCCTCTGATCGCGTGTATCTAAGCGCTGATCTTGATGGCGCATCAGGGGGCGAAGTGAATCCTGTGCTCACCACTCCTACGCTGGCGGTAGGCACTCGCTATGTACTCGATAGCCAGTATGCAGGAACCACCCTGCGGTTGCGTGCCAATAACAGTACAGCGATAACAGGAACCCTTGCCTCCATTTTCAACGGCACCGCACCGTTTGTATTATTCTCGCAGGGGACAAGTTTCAGTGAACCTTACGCCGGACATATCGCGGAGTTTCTTTTCTATAACCGCGCTCTCAGCACGTCCGAGCGACAAACGGTGATGCATTATCTTTCAACCAAATGGCGGGTGACACTCTCATGACACAGACCTATCTGACATTCCCTGACCAAGCCGCGTTTGATGCGTGGCACACCCGCGTAAATCATGCGCTGGGCTATCCAAATGCCGAAACTCTCACTCAGGCATACACGGCGCTGGAAATCGGTGAAGATGGTATTTTGCGCGCGCCGATCAATGATCAATGCCCTGAATCATTGCGCGGCGGTCTCTCCGCTCCCTAAGGTTGCAGGCAAGTTTGACTTGCAATCCCTAGGCAAGGTGGTAGGAAAATGCAGGTAAATCTTACACTCGACGTTGGGTATGACTGACTCTGCACACTCTACTCTACTGGTGACAGGTGCCGCGGGATTCATTGGCAGCAGTTTTGTTGGCATGGCGATGGCACAAGGCTATCACGTGGTGGTATTAGACGCCCTCACCTACGCCGGTCATCGTGAAAATCTGCAATGGATTCCCCATCAAGATCGCCTCGAGCTAGTGGTGGGGTCCATTGTTGATGGAACGTTAGTAAGCCGTCTTCTGGAGCAGCATCAGCCACAGGCGATCATCAATTTTGCCGCAGAGAGCCATGTTGATAACTCTATTAGCCGCCCGGGTGAGTTTATCGAAACCAACATTATGGGATGCTATAGCTTGCTGGAAGCCGCGCGCGCTTACTGGGGAGGCTTAAGCCAACCCCGTAAGGAAGCGTTTCGCTTCGTGCATGTCTCCACGGATGAGGTCTATGGATCGCTGGGCGAAACCGGTAAATTCACTGAGAGTTCGCCGATGCTCCCCAACTCGCCCTACTCTGCTTCCAAAGCGGCGGGTGATATGCTGTGCCGCGCGTGGTTTCATACCTACCATTTGCCCACCATCGTCACTAATTGCACCAATAATTATGGCCCACGCCAGCACCCAGAAAAGCTGATACCCCGCATGATTACCTGTGCGCTTCAGGGTGAGCCTTTGCCGGTGTACGGTGACGGGCGTAATGTGCGCGACTGGATTCAGGTGGAGGATCATTGCCATGGCGTCATGCTGGCGCTTACCAAGGGCATTGCTGGTGAAACCTATGCGTTTGGTGGTGATGCTGAACGCACCAACATCGAGGTCGTGTCCACCATTTGTCAGTTGCTGGATGTCATGAAGCCTCGAGCAGACGGCCAATCCTACAAAGAGCAGATTGCCTTCGTGACGGACCGTCCCGGGCATGATCGCCGCTACGCCATTGACGATTCAAAATCCCAACAGATGCTAGGCTTCACCAGAAACCATACCTTTGAATCAGGGTTGCAATCCACCATTGAATGGTACCTAAACAACACCGCGTGGGCGCAAGCGGTCTGCGCAAAGAAAGCCGCCTAATTTTGCAGAACGAGGGTAAACGATGAAGGGGATTATACTGGCAGGCGGCGCAGGCACGCGCCTCTATCCACTGACCAAAACCATCAGCAAACAGATTCTGCCGGTCTATGATAAGCCGATGATCTATTATCCGGTGTCCCTACTCATGCTGGCAGGAATCCGTGACATCCTGATTATTTCAACGCCGCGTGATTTGCCGATGATTCAGGATTTACTGGGTGACGGATCACAGCTGGGCGTGCGTTTTTCCTATGCCGAGCAGGCCAAACCAGAGGGCATCGCGCAGGCCTTTATCATTGGTGAAAAATTCATTGATGGACAGCCCGTGTGTCTGGTGTTGGGTGATAATATCTTCTACGGGCAAAATCTGGCGGAAAAAATGGCCCGCGTGGCGGAAAGCCTGACCCAAGGTGCCACTGTGTTTGCCTATCACGTCAAGGACCCCGAGCGTTATGGTGTGGTGGAGTTTGGCCCTAACGGAAAAGCCATTTCCATTGAGGAGAAACCCAAATCGCCAAAATCGAGCTGGGCCGTGACCGGACTGTATTTCTATGACTCACAAGTGGTGAAGATTGCTAAATCGCTCAAGCCTTCCGCGCGCGGTGAGCTGGAGATTACCGACGTGAATAAAACCTATCTACAGCAAGGCTCACTCGATGTGGAGTTGCTGGGTCGTGGTGTTGCATGGCTGGACACCGGCACGTTTGAATCGCTGCTGGCCGCCGCCCAGTTTGTGGAAACCATTGAAGCGCGTCAGGGGCAGAAAATTGCCTGCATCGAGGAAATTGCGTTCAGACGTGGGTTTATCAATGGCTCACAATTAGCGGCATTGGCTGACACGCACGGGAAAAATGAATATGCCACCTATCTGCGCGGCCTGATGACACCGGACGGTCTGTTGAGCGGTGCTGCCTAAGCCATGCAAGCACCCATCCTTGTTTTAGGGGCCAGTGGACAGGTCGGACGTGCCTTGATGCATCAGCTCGGGCAGCAGGCAATCACTCTGAATCGTGTGGATGCAGATTTCAGCCATCCACCATCGCTTACCCACGCGATAGAAGCGCTGCGTCCCTCAGCCATCATCAATGCCGCGGCTTACACAGCGGTGGATCAGGCGGAGAGTGATGAGCGCAACGCCTTCGCGGTCAATGCCGAATCCCCGCGCATGCTAGCCATGCTGGCCAAAGCGCAATCCATTCCCTTTATCCATTACTCTACCGATTATGTATTTGATGGCGAGGGCAGACTGCCCAGAGATGAGGACAACCCAACTGCCCCGCTTAATGTGTATGGACGCAGCAAACGCGCGGGCGAGGAAGCCATTGAGTCAATCGGCGGCGATACCATCATTTTTCGCACCAGCTGGGTCTATGATGCGTGGGGAAAGAATTTTCTCACCACCATGCTGCGGCTAGGGGCCGAGCGCGAAACGCTGAGCATAGTGGCGGATCAGATCGGTGCCCCCACCTACGCGCCGCACCTTGCCGAACAGACGTTGAACGCCTTGAAGCATGCCAAGGTAAGCAGCTGTTTTCCCTCAGGTATTTACCATCTGTGCCATGCAGGTGAGGTCAGCTGGCATGGTTTTGCCGAAGCCATTTTTACACAGGCGCGCACTTTGGGACTGCCGCTGAAAGTCACCACATTGAACGCCATTGCCTCCAGTGAGTACCCAACCCCCGCAAAGCGGCCGCTTAATTCACGGCTGAATTGCCAGAAAGCCGCCGAGCAATTACACGTTGCCTTGCCTGATTGGCAACAGGGACTACAAGAAGCGCTGGAGCAGGTTTTTTCACATCGTACCGCACACGCATAAGGAATAGCATCGATGCATATTGAATCATGCCCTCTGGAAGGATTAAAGACCATCCACCTTGATGTTCATGGCGACGCCAGAGGTTTTTTTGTCGAGCGCTACCACAAGGAGAAACTGGCGGAACTGGGGTTTCATGCTGATTTCATTCAGGATAATCACTCGCGCTCTGCGCCTGGCATCCTGCGCGGCTTGCATTACCAGCACACGCCACCGCAAGGCAAGCTGGTCGGGGTCACGCGTGGAGCGGTGTGGGATGTGGCGGTGGATATTCGCCCAACCTCATCCACCTACGGACAATATCACGCCGTCGAGCTAACCGGTGAAAATGGCGTGCTGTTCTGGATTCCAGCAGGTTTCGCACATGGGTTTTGTGTGCTTGGCGATGAACCAGCGGATATGCTTTACAAGGTGAGCGGGCGATACCATCAGGCGGGTGAAGGCGGCATTCGCTATGATGACGCAGATCTGGCCATCGACTGGCCACTGAAAGATCCCACTATCTCCGCACGCGATGAGGGGCTTATGTCATTTGCTCAGTATCGGTCATCACCCCCGAGCTGGTAGAATATTCATTATCAGTTGGCATCATTTCTACATTGCTGTTCGAAAAAGAGGGCTCATTAGACTGTGGCCGGAGCACCTCGAATATCATCCAGATCAGCCATGCACTGGCCATCCACCAGCTTTGCCACACACCAAACGCCGTGAAGCCAATAATCAGAAAACTAAACAGCGCCGCACCTGCCAAGG
>JAIEPI010000029.1 GCA_019749855.1 Rickettsiales bacterium
AACAGCACAGGTGCTGATGGAGCAGGATGGCAGTGGCCGCACTGAGCATTTCGCGCCCGTACAGTTTGATCAGCCACCAAAGGCGGGTGCGCTGGTGCATACTGCGATCCTCGCCATGCAGGCCGGTCAGCTTCAGGGAGCCGTATGCAACCAGTAACGAAAACATCATGGCTTGCGCGCCTGCGTGAAGGGCTTTCGCGCACATCGTCAGGCTTATCGGAGGGCATTGGCAGTATCTTCACCAAGCGCAAGCTGGATGCAGAAATGCTGGAAGAGCTGGAGGAGTTGCTGATTCTCGCCGATATGGGAGCCAGCACCGCAGCGCGACTGGTCGCCGCCTTTGGCAAGGGGCGCTTTGATAAGGAAATCAGCGCGGCGGAGGTGAAAGAAGCGCTCGCCGAGCAAATTACCACCATGCTTGCGCCGGTGGCACGGCCACTCACCATTGATGCGAACGCGAAACCGCATGTGATGTTGGTAGTGGGGGTGAATGGTAATGGAAAAACCACCACCATGGGCAAGCTGGCGCACCAGTTTACGCAGCAGGGGCATTGCGTGATGCTGGCTGCCGCTGATACATTCCGCGCCGCCGCTGTTGAGCAATTAAAGCAATGGGGGCAACGTGCTAACGTTCCGGTGATTAGTGCGGTGGAGAATGCCGATCCCGCCAGTGTTGCCTATCGTGCCTTGGAAGAAGCGCGCGCAGCCGGAGCCGATATTCTCATGATTGATACCGCCGGACGGTTGCACAACAAAAAGAACCTGATGGAAGAGCTGCAAAAAACCATCCGCGTACTGAAAAAACTCGATCCCGACGCACCACACACTGTGCTTCAGGTGCTGGATGGCACCACCGGACAAAACGCGCTGTTGCAGGTGGAAACGTTCCGCAATCTGGTGGACGTGAATGGGCTGGTGGTGACCAAGCTGGATGGCACGGCGAAGGGCGGCGTGGTCGTGGCGCTGGCTGATGCGTTCAAGCTGCCGATTCACGCCATAGGCGTGGGAGAGAGCATGGAAGATTTGCGCGAGTTCAGCGCTGAGGATTTCGCGAAGTCACTGGTAGGGATTTAAGAAAGTCACTGGTTACTGGGTGCTAGTTGCTGGCGGACGGACACCAGAAACCAGAGACCAGCAACCAATAACCAGCCACCATCAGAACGGAATCTCATCGTCAAGCTCCGCTGCGGGTGCGGACTGGCGCGGGCCGGAAGCGGGCGCACTGCGTGCTGGCCCACTGTTGTAGCCCGAGCTGGCCGATGAATCATCAAATCCACCCTCGCGTTTTGGCCCGTCCAGCATGGTGAGTGAACCACCATAGCCTTGCAGTACGATCTCGGTGGAGTATTTCTCCGCCCCATCTTTGTCGGTCCATTTGCGGGTTTGCAGCTGGCCTTCGATGTACACTTTTGAGCCTTTATGCAGGTAATTCTTGGCGACATTGACCAGCCCATCATTAAAAATGACAACGCGGTGCCACTCGGTTTTTTCTTTGCGCTCACCGGTGTTGCGATCTTTCCATGATTCCGAGGTGGCGATGGCCAGATTGGCGATTTCGCGGCCATCCTGTGTGGCGCGAATCTCCGGATCACGCCCGAGATTACCCACCAAAATCACTTTATTAATGCTACCCGCCATGTGCCGACTCCTTATATGTTTCCCACTATATATAGGGGCGTGTTAACAAATTTAAAGTTTTTTCTACGCTTCTCCTGCATGTTCCTTGACGCACTCGAACATGCTTGCTCATGCATTGTCATCATAACGTCACTTAACAACGACCCATCAAGACGTTAAGAAGTGAGGCTATTTTATGAAGCTTGGCCACAAAAAAAATGAAGAAGAGAAACCGCTATAAAAGGTATCACACAGATTCAACGCAAGAGGAATCTCCTGCCATGGCGTTACTCAGGCGCGAATTTGGCAAGCGTGATTTCAGCCCTTGGGCTGCGGATGTAAAGTTTTTTCCGGATGATGAAAGCGTGTGGTATCGCATTGTGATTGATCGCATCGACCCTCAGTGCCGGTGGAAGGACATACGTACATTCGCGCATATGCTCAATGGGCTCGGCATTACCGCGATGATGGGGGACGCCAGTGAGCGCCCCGTTGCTGATGAAATCTGGGAAGGTCAGTCGCAGGCCACCCTTCTAATGGCGGAGCAGGATGCTTCCCTCACAGCGGAAACACGACCGAGTCAACCTGCCACTAAGCGTCCGGGTATAAAGGCCGCTTTAATTGAAGCTTTATTTAGTCCAAAGGGGCCCTGTCTGTGGATTCGCGCTGGCGAAATGATTCCGCGAACCGGTCTCATTAAAGAGTGGATGAGTAGCCGTGAGGACTTAGCGATGGTGGCGATGAAACCGCTCGAAGGCAACGTCATCTGGGGGCCAGTGCCCAGGGGAGTGCTGGGTTATGATGACCTTACCCATGAAGAAGCACGTCTCGCCGCCTTTGGCCTCGGCAAGTCAAATGCACCTGCGCCTGCGCCTGCGCCGTCGAAAGTCCCAACCTCACGGGTGGCAACGGCAGAGTCAACCGATGAAGTTGTTAGTTTAGCTGATTACAGAGCTCGTACTGGTAAATAAGGAATGACCCATGAGTACTGATGCACACACCCCTGACCTTTTCACTGCGCGCCGCTGGCTTGAGCAGACGTTTGGCAGTCAAAACGTTGGCAGTGGCACACTACTCATCGGGGATGAACCCAATTTCAGCATTGCCACGGATCGTTTGCCCATTGGGAAGGTCTCACAACCACCAGATGACATTGTGCGAATGTTTACTCAGGATGTAGGGATTCATGCCGCAAGATACCCATACGGTGTTGTGGGTGAACATGATGGCAGTATTTTTGTGCCTGCCCAGAGCCTTGTTGAAAATCTGGCACGCGCAGCAGAGGTATTTGAATCGCCATTGCAACTGGGAGAGGCAAAGATCGCCAGTTTTCCACAAGCGCCAAAGACAGTTATAGAGGGCGGCTGCGTGCCTGCGACACCGACACAAACACCGAACAATGTTATTAATTTTGCCGAACGAGCAGCGCGGCGCGCAAAAGCCCAACCTGGCGGCATCCAGCCTTAAGCGCGGTTTTTTGTGTAAACCTCACAGTTTCCGCTACCAATTTCATGAGCAACCGCCTATATATTCCAGCTCTCAAGGAGTCAGCATGCACGACGTTATCTCGATTCGAGGCGCCAAAGAACATAATCTAAAAAATGTCTCGGTCGATATCCCCAAACATAAGTTTGTGGTCATCACCGGACTCTCAGGCTCCGGCAAGTCGTCGCTGGCGTTTGATACGCTTTATGCGGAAGGGCAGCGCCGCTATGTGGAGTCGCTGTCATCCTATGCGCGGCAGTTTCTCAACATTCAGGATAAACCGGATGTGGAATCCATTGATGGTCTGTCACCCGCCATTGCGATTGACCAAAAAACCACCTCGCGCAACCCGCGCTCAACGGTGGGCACGGTCACGGAGATCTATGACTATCTGCGCCTGCTCTATGCGCGCATCGGCATCCCCTACTCACCGGCGACTGGTTTGCCGATTGAAAGCCAGACGATCAGTCAGATGGTGGACATCATTCTGGCATTGCCAGTGGGCACCAAGCTGCATTTGCTGGCCCCGTTTGTGCGTGGGCGCAAGGGCGAGCACAGTAAGGAAATCGCGGCGCTGCAAAAACGCGGCTTCACCCGCCTGCGCGTCAATGGCAGCATGCATACATTTGATGATGCGCCCAAGCTCGATAAAAACAAGAAGCATGATCTGGAAGTGGTGGTGGATCGTCTGGTGATAAAAGAAGAGATGGGCAACCGCGTTGCTGACTCTTTGGAAACCGCGCTGAATATCAGCGAGGGGCTGGCCTTTATCGAGATCGTCAGTGTGCCGGAAATCACCTCTCCCACTGGGAGAGGTCGAAGCGCCAAAGGCGTTTCGGGTGAGGGCCCTCACCCCACCCCTCTCCCAAGGGGAGAGGGAGTAAAAGCCGGTGACATTATTACGCTCTCGGCAAAGTTTGCCTGCCCTGAATCCGGTTTTACACTGGATGAAATCGAACCACGCATGTTCTCGTTTAACAGTCCGTTTGGCGCGTGTCCGGTGTGCGATGGCTTGGGCAGCCAGAGCTATTTCGATGCGGATATGGTGGTGCCAGATACAACCAAATCACTGCATGATGCGGCGATTGCGCCGTGGTCGAATGCACAGACCAAGTATTTTGTGCAAACGCTGGATGCCTTGTCGCGTCACTTTAAATTCAGTCTGCATGTGCCATTCCGTGATCTGCCGGAATCGGTGCAGGATGTGATTCTGCATGGCTCAGGCGATGAACCAGTGAAAATCACCTATGCGGATGGCCCACGTACCTATAACAGCAACAAACCGTTTGAGGGGGTCATCCCCAGTCTGCAGCGCCGCTGGCGTGAAACGGACTCGGCGTGGATGCGTGAGGAACTGGAAAAATTCCAGAAAATGACGGACTGCGAAGCCTGTGATGGCTATCGCCTGAGGCCTGAGGCATTGTGCGTGAAAGTCGGCGGCTCTAACATTGGACAGGTCTGCAAGCTGCCGATCGATGAATCGATGCGCTGGTTTGAAACGCTGAATGATAAGCTGAATTCGCAGCATCAGAAAATTGCGGAGAAAATTCTCAAGGAAATTCATGAGCGCTTAGGCTTCCTCAATAATGTGGGGCTGGACTACCTGACGCTCTCACGCGAATCCGGCACGTTATCGGGGGGTGAATCGCAGCGTATTCGCCTCGCTTCACAAATTGGCTCTGGTTTGTCGGGCGTGCTTTATGTGCTGGATGAGCCATCCATTGGCTTGCATCAATGCGACAATGAGCGCCTGCTGGGTACGTTGCAACGTCTGCGTGATCTCGGCAATACGGTGATCGTGGTGGAGCATGACGAAGACACCATGCGCCATGCTGACTGGCTGATTGATATGGGCCCGGGCGCTGGCATTCACGGTGGGCAGATTGTCTCGCAGGGCACAGCGGAGACGGTGGCGAATGACAGAACCAGCATCACCGGTGATTATCTCAGTGGGAGGCGCGAAATTGCGGTGCCAACCGAGCGCCGCCAGCTTTCGAAAAATCGTCGCTTGCGCCTCACAGGATGCACGGCGAATAATCTGCAAAACATTGATGTCGATATTCCACTGGGTGTGATGACGTGCGTCAGCGGTGTCAGTGGAGGCGGCAAATCGAGTCTGGTGATTGAGACGTTTTTTAAAGCCGCCTCTCGCCGCATTATGGGTAGTAAAGAACAGCCCGGGCCGCATACGGCGCTGACCGGTCTTGAGTATATTGATAAAGTGATCGAGATTGACCAGTCACCGATTGGCCGCACGCCGCGCTCGAATCCGGCCACTTACACGGGGGCTTTCGCGCCGATTCGCGACTGGTTCACCGCCCTGCCAGAATCGAAAGCGCGTGGCTACAAGCCCGGGCGATTCTCTTTCAACGTGAAGGGTGGACGTTGCGAAGCCTGCCAAGGTGACGGGCTGATTAAAATCGAGATGCATTTTCTGCCCGATGTGTACGTGATGTGCGATGTGTGCAAGGGCAAACGCTACAACCGCGAAACACTGGAAGTGCATTACAAAGGCAAATCCATCGCTGATGTGCTGGATATGACGGTGGATGAAGCGGTGGATTTCTTTACCGCCACGCCGTCCATCCGTGAAAAAATGGTGGCGTTGCAGGAAGTTGGCCTCGGCTATATTAAGCTCGGCCAGTCCGCCACCACCTTATCTGGCGGTGAAGCCCAGCGCATCAAACTCGCGAAGGAGCTGTCACGCCGCGCCACCGGACGTACGCTCTATATTCTCGATGAACCGACCACGGGACTGCATTCCGAGGATATTCGCAAGCTGCTGCAAGTGCTGCATACGCTGGTGGATGCAGGCAACACCATGGTGATTATCGAGCATAATCTTGACGTGATTAAAACCTCAGACTGGGTGATTGATATTGGCCCGGGTGGCGGTAACAAAGGTGGCATGGTGGTGGCTCAGGGCACCCCCGAAGAGGTGGCAGCGACCAAGGCCAGCGTGACGGGGCGCTATCTGGCGCCGCTGCTGGCGAAACATACAGGAACTTCAACGGCTAAGCCTGCCAAGGCCAGCGCACCCCCCACCAAAGCCAAGCGCACCAAAGCGGCGTAATCCTCCTGTCATTAAATCGTCATTGATTGTTGCTACAAGCCTTGCGCAGCTTGTGAGACATAGATGAAGAAAATCAGCGCAGCCACCACTTTGAAAGAACAATTCAGAACTCTCTGCAGCGCCATTGCGCAGGGGGA
Organism: Rickettsiales bacterium; assembly: GCA_019749855.1. GTDB lineage: Bacteria > Pseudomonadota > Alphaproteobacteria > Rickettsiales > UBA998 > UBA998. The sequence continues at coordinate 6,313 of JAIEPI010000029.1, forward strand.
TGAGACACTTGCGACCTCGATCCTGCAGCGATTCCCTTCACTGGCCGAGATGCGTAATGATCAAGCACAGACACCACTTCACCTCGCCGTCCAACACCAGAGAAGCGTTGAACTTGTCAGGACGATACTACAGCTGGTGCCGCCTAGCCTTCGGCAAACGTTTATCAATCAGGAACAGCTATACCCCATGGTTGATTTTGAAGAATCCAGTAACGCCTTCCAGCAGGCAATTTTTCTCAAAAATCAACCAGTAGCAATGGCGATTCTGGAGGCTACTACTCCCGCCCATCGGAGCATTCTTTGCAAACATGTCCTGCCAGACTTTACAATGGAGCAGCTTGAGAAAAAAGATGCTTTTCAACTGGCCACTGCGATAAGTGGGTGGCTAACTAAGCAGGATGTAGTTGAGCAAGCTGGCATCGCAAGCAGCCAAGAGCTTTAATACCGTCAACGTCGCAATACTCTAAGGTTTCTCAAACGGGCAGGTCATTTGGCGCATCTGCATTTATTTGCTGCGCTCGAAAGGCTTGAGACAACAATCTTATCAAAGGAAGACGTGAAGAATGTCGAATCAATGCGTTTGGGGATGTTTGGTTCCGCTTCTCCAATAAGCGATGTCAGCGAGGAGTATAGCTATTTTCTTTTACTGCCTTCCCTCATTAAGGAAATGAAGAATCCGGATGAGAGTTTGAGCGAAGTTATCGCCTTAGTTAAGACCAAGTATTTAGATAAAGGTGTGTATCCTTCCATAGTAAATTTGACCAAGAGACATTTAACTGCGTATCCAGCGCAGGTTATTCTTGGCCTTTCCGCCAGCTGGCATTTGGATGCGAACGGCATTCCTTACACTCTACGCCCCCTTGCTCCTTCCTATACATGGCAGCCACTTGTCAAAAATGAGGAAATATTCATGGTTCCCCGAGAAATCAGTGGAAAAAGCCATCCCATGATTATCCGCAACCTTTGCAGCAGCACGCCTTGAAACGAGAATCTGCCGAGATGATGCATTGCGTGGGGCGTGGCGGGTATGACACAGTATGTAATGCTGGAGCTGGCCATATCTTTTCTATTCGTACTATAGACACGAGGAGTCATGAGTGCCCACTCGCCACATTTGATCTTCGTCTTAGTAATGACAGTTACGGTAAAAAAGCATACAAATTGCCTGATGAAAGAGAGTTCTATCTCTCTCAATTAAAAGGCCCAAAAAATTCTGGGGTGGATAGCACGCTTTCCAATGCCTGTAACTGGTTATTGAGAAGATTAGCCTCCGGCGAGCTTCATGTTAATCCTAAACTTGGCGGAATCTCTCAAGATGGAAAGCAGCTTCATGACACTCCGGAAATTATTCAACGCATCGGTTACTGGCCGACACCAGAGAAGCTAGAAGTCGCGTTTCAGGAATATAACCACAAACACCTTCGCCGCGCTGCCATCGGACACTTAAAAAATGGCGATCTCACCTTTGATCCAGACATTAGCAAAAATCGCTTTATCCCCGATGTCACCTTCACTACTGCAGACGGCCGTGATATCACGGTCGGCTACCAGGACCTTAACGCCGAATTGTTCCTCGCCGCCACCGGATTGCGCGAAAAATTACATGACATCATCCGCACACACTACCCCGAGCGCGCCGCCAAGCTGGAGCCGGTGTGGGCGGAGCAACCAAATGCCGAGGCCTTATGGCGTGAAGTAGAAGCTGCCAAACAGCGTGCCAAATACGCTCATAACTTCGAGCAGGCGCACCCTGAGCCTTCCGGCGCACGCATTGCCGGTCGCCATGCCAATGGCCCCCTGCCCCGGATTCATCAGCCCGTGCATGGGGGAAGAACAGGCGATGAGCGAGAATTATCAGTCGTATAAAGGGTTGGAAGAGTGTTCGCTGCTCATCGCCATTTGTCACACAAATGTCATGGTTAAGGTAAATATTTCTTAATAATTTTGTATTACTGTAAATTAAGTAAGGAGAGTGATGTGAGTGAATTGACCCCATTACAGTACGCACTTCGTCAAACGGTTCTCAACAGCCCGCACATGACGTATCCAGAGTTGCGACAACAGTTTCAGAATATCTTATCCGGCCCGTTCAATGCTCCCGCTAGGGTTGCCTCATCGAATACCACACCGGTGGAGCAGCTACGTGCTAATTATCAGGCACAGCAGGAAGCATTTCAGGCGGCCGTGCGAGGTCTGGAGGGTGTAAGCCCCACAGCGCTCGCCAGCGCCCGCGATGCCTTTAATGAAGTCACCCAACGTGCGCTGTGTGAAGGACTGCAAGATATCCCTCTCGAGCCGGGAGCGCCGCGTCCGGGCAGGACACCTAACATGCGGGAATTTCGAGGCGGCGGCCAATGCACGACGCGGTAACATCACCATTACAAATCATCACCGATAAAGGTTTTTTATGAATGATCTCCCCACCCCTCCCCGTCATGTCACTTCACAAGAAGCTCGAGGGCAACGCCAGACGCTGCCCATACCTATACCGCCAACTCCACCAAGCGTCATTCCCCCTGAGCGCCCTGCGGGTCAGGTCTATGATAGAGCACCTTACGACACTCGGCAGGATCCGCTAGCGGGTAGCCCACGGAGCGCACCTTCAAGGTTAAGGCCGCCTGACCTCGAACAACCTGATTTAGAAGGGCTGTGCCAAGCGCGTGGATTTGACAGACATGTTCCAGGTTTCGGCTGTGCCAACGTTCCAAGCGGTGCAACAATTCCTCCCGCGCCAATGCCTGTGATTCCCAATCCTGCGACTCTACCCAGAAATCCTGGACGAAATACTTAGTTCATTGTCAGAGCAACAAATGCACGACCTAGCGCCATGCAAAGTAAAACATGGTGAAGCGGCATGCGGAAAAAACCTGCGAGCAGTGGTAGAATGCCGCCCAGTGGCAGGATGGCATAAAACGGCAATAGCAGCCAGCCATAGCGCCTGACCTGTGTGCGTAAAAATTGGTAGTGGTGCTCTGGAAAACTCGAGGGATTGAGTTGACGCAGCCGCGTCATGGCCATGCCCAATCCCCACACCGGCAGGCTGCCAATCGCCGCACCCAACATCGCGATGGCGTAGGGCATCTCAAGAGCATAGCCACCAAAGGCATGCATGGCAGGCAGCGTAACCTCTCGCAGCCCGGGCACACAGACCGCTGTGGCCGCTTCCGTCAAAATCCACAAGGCAAAATGGAGTATCATGCGATGCAGATTAGGCGGTTCTTCTGCATCATTCCAGTAAAAGTCATCCATACCTCTCACCCCAGCAATCAATGGAATCCAGAAGAGAGGTTGACTGGATTCCCGCTTATCAGGGGAATGACAAGGAATAAAATGCAAAACCCCCTCATCCCAGCGATCGATGAATCCAGAGGAAAGGGTGACTGGATTCCCACGAGAGTTTATCCCCGCGCAGGCGGGGGCGGGAATGACAATGAAAGAGGCACGGGAATAACGAAGAAAGAGGCGCGGCAATGACATCCCCTTTTCCTGTTGTCATCCTCGCGCTTGACGCGAGGATCTGCTGCCATGTGCGAGGGGATCCTCGGGTCACGCCCGAGGATGACGAGTATTGTTACCTATTCAAGTCAGTCATGCCTGCCCGCCAAAATCTTGGCGAAGGTGGATGGGGTGTCCCTTACTTCAAAATTCCGCTTATTGAGAGAATGACAAGGAAACGACTAGAAAGGACAAGGAAAAAGACGCGAGAAGGAAGGGACAGAATTCTATGTTTTCGTCGCCCATAAGAGAAACTCACGATTGCCCTTAGGCCCCGTAATGGGACTTGCCGTTATTCCATGCACCACCCAGCCTTGCGCGCTCACCCACTGCTGAATGTCGGCGCAAATGGCCTCGTGCGTTGCCGGATCACGAATCACGCCCTCGCCTTTGCTCACCTCGGCGCGTCCGGCTTCAAACTGTGGCTTAATCAGCGTCAGCATGGTGGCGCCCGCCATGCATAAAGCCATCGCAGCGGGGAGAACCTTTTTCAGGCTGATGAAACTTGCATCACATACCAGCCAATCGATTGGCACCGCAATCTGCTCAGAGGTCAGGTGACGCGCGTTGGTTTTCTCCAGCGACACAACGCGTGGATCCTGCCGCAATTTCCAGTCAAGCTGCCCATGCCCGACATCCACGGCATACACACACTGCGCCCCGTGATGCAATAGCACATCGGTAAAGCCGCCGGTGGAGGCACCCACATCCAGACAGATTTTATCCTTCGGGCTAAGCTGAAATTCCGCCAGCGCATGCGCCAGCTTCATGCCGCCGCGTGACACCCATGGATGCTCCGCGCCTTCCAGCACAATCTCCGCATCATCAGGCACCATCTGGCCTGGCTTAGTCAGACGCTGCGTGCAGAGCATGACTTTCCCCGCCATGATCAACGCCTGCGCTTTAGTGCGTGTGGGGGCTAATCCACGATCCACGAGCCATTGGTCTAGTCGTGATTTGGGCATGAGAAATGTGACCATCCTTTATATGCGCCCAACTTAGCACTGCTATCTGGCTTTGCCAGCCCCAAAGCATTCACGCTAGACGAAGGGGGTTGGCTGCCCTATGGTTTGCGCTAGTTTATTGAAGGTATTCGCATGAACAAACAGAGTTTTTCTTTCTTGCAGCTATGGAATATGAGCTTCGGCTTTATGGGCATTCAGTTCGGCTGGGGCTTGCAGATGGCGAATATGTCGTCCATCTATGAGATGCTGGGCGCCAAGGAAAGTGAGCTGGCGATTTTATGGATTGCGGCGCCTCTGACCGGGCTGCTGGTGCATCCGATCGTGGGCCATTTCAGTGACCGCACATGGAATCGTTTTGGCCGCCGTAAACCCTATATTCTGGTCGGAGCCATTCTCTCCTCACTGGCGTTGGTGGCGATGCCAAATTCCAGCGCCTTATGGATGGCGGTGGGCTTGTTATGGGTGTTGGACGGTGCGATTAATGTGGCCATGCAGCCGTTTCGCAGCTTTGTCGCCGACCTGCTACCCGAGCAGCAAAGACCGCGCGGCTTTTCTGTGCAAACCGTGCTGATCGGCATTGGTGCGGTGGTCTCATCCTCGCTGCCGTGGATACTCGCCAACTGGTTCGGTGTTGCCTCTGAGACCACGGAAGGACATGCGATTTCACCAACCGTCACCCTCGCGTTCTACATTGGTGCCGCCGTGCTTTTAGCCTGTGTCGGGGTGACGGTGCTGAGCACTAAGGAAAATCCACCCGCGGACATGGAAGCCTTTAAGCGCAGTAAATCCGAGCGCCGCGGCTGGCGCGCCGCGATGCAGGATATTGTGGCGCACGCCAGATTCATGCCAACCCGCATGCGCTCGCTCGCGAAGGTGCAGCTCTTTACATGGGGCGGATTATTCTGCATGTGGACGTATTTCACCCCCACGGTGGCGCGCAATGTGTTCAACGCGACCTCCGCCAGCAGCGCCGCCTATCACGAAGCCGCTGAATGGGTCGGCGTGTGCTTTTCAGTGTATAATGCGGTGGCGCTGGTCATGGCGTTTCTGTTTATTCCGCTCACCCGACATGTCTCAGCGAAATACATTCACTCAGTCAGCCTGATATGCGGCGGCGCTGGCCTGATCGGCTGCTCCCTCATTGATAACGCCGAGTTGTTATTTGTGGCCATGGGTGGTATCGGCATTGCGTGGGCGTCGATTCTTGCCATGCCTTACGTCATGCTTGCCGGCGCCTTACCCGCTGAAAAAATGGGCGCCTATATGGGCATTTTCAACCTGTTTATCGTGATTCCGCAGGTTGTCGTTGCTCTGTTGGGAGGCGTATTGGTGACGTATCTCTTTGGTGGAGAATCCATGTATGTGCTGGCGCTAGGCGGTGTCAGCGTTCTGATCGCAGCGCTACTGACGCTTCGTGTGGATTACCAGTTTACCCCGAACGCGATTCTTCAGGAAACCCACGCGTAAAAATAGTCGTACGGCTTCAGCGTCAGTCGTCGTCCATCCATTGTTTGATCCGTCATTGATGGCACATCGGTTAAAGCGCGCGCATCAGAGGGCAGCTCCATTGTTTGTACGGTAGCACTAAAATTGAAGATGCAGAGGATTTTATCCGTGCCCTCAGAGCGCTCAAAAGCCAGCAACGGTTCAGCGACATCGACAAAACGAATATCGCCGCTACGAAGGGTGGGCTGATTATTGCGCCATGCGATGAAGGCGCGGTAGTGATGCAGCAGAGACGAGGCATCCTGCTCCTGCGTTTCAACGCTGCGGCGCTGATGCGCTTCAGGCACCGGCAGCCACGGCTTACCTTGCGTGAAGGCACCATGCGGTGCATCTCGCCACGGCATCGGGGTGCGACAACCATCGCGGCCCTTGAACTCCGGCCAGAAGCGAATGCCGTAAGGATCCTGCAATTGCTCAAACGCAATCTCCGCTTCGGGTAAGCCCAATTCTTCGCCCTGATACAGACATAGCGATCCGCGCAGTGACGTAATCAACGCCAGCAGCATGCGGGCAAAATCATCGTGTAATTCAGGATGATGCGGGCTCCAGCGCTGCACCGCTCGCATCACATCATGGTTGCTGAAGGCAAAACACGCCCAGCCATCACGGATGTTATCCTCCAGAAGCGTCAAATAACTGCGGAAATAATCGACACTGAAATTATCATTGAGGAAGCGGAACGTATAGACCATGTGCAGGCGCTGATCGCGCTCAGTGTAATCGGGAATCAGCAGGTAGGATTTCTCCGCCCCCATTTCCCCCACCGCTGCGGTATCGGGATAACGATCCAGCAATTGACGGAACTCCTCGAGGAAACCGAGATTCTCAGGGCGAGTAATATCGTACACATGCGTTTGCATGGAGTACGGATTGGATTCTGGAACATTATCGAGTGGCGGCCCGTCATTGACAGGGTTGTCACGTAATTCCTTGTCGTGGAAATAGAAATTCACCGTATCGAGTCGGAAGCCCTGCACCCCCATTTTCAACCAGAATTCAGTGACTTCCAATAACGCCTGCCGCACTGCCGGTTGATGAAAATTGAGATCAGGCTGACAGGTGAGGAAATTATGCAAATAATACTGTCGGCGCTTGGTGTCCCATTCCCATGCCGATCCACCAAACACGGATAACCAATTGTTGGGTGGCGTGCCGTCGGGCTTGGGGTTGGCCCACACATACCAGTCGGCTTTCGCATTGGTGCGGCTGGAGCGACTCTCAATAAACCATGGATGCTGATCGGAGGAATGGCTCAGCACCAGATCGATCATGACTCTCAAGCCGAGTGTGCGCGCCTTGTCGATTAACGCCTCAAAATCACTGAGGGTCCCAAACATGGGGTCCACATCCTTGAAATTGGAGACGTCATAGCCGAAATCCTTCATCGGAGAGGTGAAAAACGGCGAAATCCACACGGCGTCCACCCCTAATGAGGCGATATAGTCCAACTGTTGGGTGATGCCTGGAATGTCGCCGATACCATCGCCATTAGTGTCCATGTAACTTCTTGGATAAACCTGATAAATCAGGCCGCCTCGCCACCAGTCATTGGTCATCATACCTACCTCGAATTTTACCACAAAACATCAATGTCAGTGGTTTTAGACGCGCGACACCCAATTTGCACGGTTTTTTCTATTACTGACACATGAGTTTACCGCGAATTCTTATGCATTTTATATGAGGCCGTCATCAAACTGTCACCGAAATCTGTCAGTGTCAGACTACGAATTGATTCAGTTTTTCTACAATAAAGGATTAATATGGTTACACGCTACACATGGTCTGACTCTCAGATCAATCACATTGATTTTGCTAAAAATCTCAGCGGTAATTCTGAGGCGACGATCTTTGTGTCTGAATCAACTCCTGCTGCCGCGCTGGCGGAGTTGCGTGAAACGTTCAACCAACAGCACATCCCCACTTACCTCGATGTGGTAGGCGGAAAAACTGTACTCAAGGCCAGCGGTTTCTCCTACCCCTCCGCCGTGTTAGAGGCGATCAATGGCAGCTCGCTCGTTCCAGGCGACAGCCAGATGGAGGAAATGGCCGAGGACGGCAAAAAACAGGGCTTATTGCAGAAAATCCGTG
>JAIEPI010000106.1 GCA_019749855.1 Rickettsiales bacterium
AGTGCTCGCCCCCTTTGATATGAGCGAAGGCTGCATGCACATCGTGAGTTGGGGGTTTGACACCATGGTGTGGATCGGTGCGCAGGCCGCCGCCCTGCCGGGTGCGCTGTTGCCCATTGCACCACTGGCGGGGTGGGGCGCTGCGTTAATGGCCGTGGGCGGCGTTATATTCCTGTTGCCACAGCGTCGCTTAAAAATAGCGGCGATGATGGCCGTGATCGCAGGATTGGCCACCGCATTGCTCTATCAACCGCCGGATATGTTAATCTCGGGGGATGGCAAAGCGATTGCTATGCGGCAGGGAGAACAGTGGAGTATCTTGCGGGGAACCCCGCGTAACTTTGCGATTAAGGAGTGGCAACTAGCGCTGAACGTCACCATGCAGCCAGGGATTGTGGATCGGTGTGACCGTAGCGGATGTGTGCAGCCAATAGGCTCGCATCTGTTTGCCATGCCACGCTACGAGCGGGCCGTGGCGGAGGATTGCCTGATGGCTGACATTGTGGTGAGCGAGAAAAGCTACTCTGCGCCCTGCCGTGCTGCATTGCTGGATGGTGAGGCATTGCGCCGCAACGGCTCACATGCGCTACGCTTTTCAGGAAAGCAGGTCATCATTGAGCATGGCTGCTCTCAGGTGGCGGCGCGCCCTTGGAATCGCTGCCAGACGCTGAAATCTGCGAAATGAAGAAACCCTTCTCCTCCAGACGTGACAGCAGCCCGTCATTGCCGGGTAAATGAAGGGCACCCACCGCAACAAATGCATGCCCGCGCTTTAGCTCAGGTAACATTCGGCTGATCATTTTTTTGTTACGGTTAATCAACAAAAATAATTCGAGTTTTTTGGCAAAAGCAGGATCTTCAATCGCGGTAAATGACGCGTTACCTATATCATTGATGGTTGCTAAATCCCGCTGGCGGTAAGCGGCGAATAATTCACGGTTGGTTTGTCGAATCTCATCGCTGCGGGTGACCGCATCCGCTATCATCAGGCGTTGTTCTTCCAGCGGCAACCCTTGGAAGAAGCTGAATTGCTCCGCCGCTGTCTCTAACCCTTCGACGGGAATCTGTGCTGCGATGGCCAGCCGTTGCAGTTTGGTGTCCATGACAATACCATCGCCATTCTGTGGCGGGTATTGCAGGAGAATTGCCGCCGCCCACGGGCGATAGCGATTGAAAAATGCGGGGGGCGTATCAGGCTGCAAACGCTGCATTTGCGTGAGCGCCTGTTCATAAAGATCAAGCCCAATGGCGTGTGACAATCCGTCACGCTGCTGCGGTGGATAAATCATGTAGCGCACCACTTCCTGCTGAAGCTCCTGCGATTCTTTCAGCTCGAATAAAGCAACACGTGATTGTTTCAGTGCCTCGATCACCTCTGGCATGGACTCAAGAAGCCCTGCTTCATCGGTATGAATGGTGCCAAAGAGGGTGCTTGGCTCAAAGGCGCATTTTTCAATGCGAAACAAAAGCCCATGCTGTATTCGCTCGGCAATGGGCACATACGCCATGTCTTTATCGCACAGCTCCTGCTGGGAAAAAGCGAAGGATGCCGGTGCAAAAAGAATGAGGAGGAGGCTACAAAGAACGTGCCGAGCGATCATACGTCCTGTGCTTTCTGGCGGAAGATCGGATCGTCACGTCTCAGCGTAAAATCGACACCGGAAATGATTTCCCGACGGTACAACACCCAGACCACAATGGTGGTGGATAGAATGAACGCAATGGGATGCACAAACCAGCTCATGACCGCAAAGCCATAATAATAGGCGCGCAGACCCAGATTAAAATGCCGTGCGGCGGTGGTCATCATATCAGCCCCGCGCTGGGCATAAATCTCATGCTGATCCAAATGCTCATGAGTGCCTGGTGCCGCGCCAAAATAAATGGTGACGTAGTTATACTGACGCAATGTCCAGGTGTATTTGAAGAAAGCATTAACAAATATGAGAATAAGCAGGGCTACTTTTAGCTCCCAGATGAAGGGCGACGTATCCATCGCAAAAGGAATGGCATCAATCAGTTCCTGCGACTGTTCGCGGTAGCCCATGATGCCGATGGAGCCGAGGACAAGGAAAATACTGGTACTGGCAAAAAAAGAAATGCTACGAACCAGATTCGCCACGCCGGTCATGTCCGGCATACGGTTCTCACGCTTGAGCATCTGACGCATCCAGTGGATACGGTATTGATGCATGATCGCCAGCAGATTTTCACGACTGTCTTTGGTGTGAATACGGTGCGTTAAGGTGCCGTAACCGAACCACGCGAAACAGAACCATATAAACGCTGATAAATCAAGGGTATGGACGAATAGCCCATTATCTATCTGGATGACGTGATTCATGATTTGCAGCACTTATCAGCTCGCGAGTGGCACGTTCAACGTCGGGCTGTCGCATGAGCGACTCACCAATCAGGAAGCAATGTACGCCGCTGCACCGGACTCTGGCAATATCTTTATCAGCATGGATACCGCTTTCGCATACCACGAGATAGTCAGGTGGAATCATGGGCGCTAGAGCCTCCGTAGTGCTCAGACTTACCTGCATGGAACGCAAATTGCGGTTATTGACTCCTATTAAGCGCGATTGCAGATGGCTCAGCGCTACTTCGACTTCCGGTTGGTCATGGGTTTCGATCAGCACATCTATGCCAAATTCTATGGCCGCCGCCTCAATTTCCTGAGCCTGAGTACGAGAAAGCGCTGCTACAATCAGTAGGATACAGTCTGCGCCCATGGCCCGTGCTTCTGCCACCTGATAGGGATCAACCATGAAATCTTTGCGAATCATCGGCAGGCGAATGGCCGCGCGCGCGGCGATGAAATCGGCATCGGTTCCCTGAAAATATGGTGTGTCGGTAAGCACAGACACACAGGCAGCACCGGCATTCTCATAGGCCTGCGCCAGCGTTGCCGGATGAAAATCAGCACGAATCAGTCCTTGGCTGGGTGATGCTTTTTTAACCTCAGCGATCAGGCCGATGCCACCCGCGTCACATTTTTTCTGCAACGCATCACGAAAACCGCGGGGAGGCGCCTGATGCTTGGCTTGCGAGATGCGTTCGCTCAGGCTCACCTGTTTTTTGCAGGCGGCGACATGGTCACGCTTTTTCGCGCATATTTCCGCTAATACGTCACGCATGGCGCGTCACTTCCGCCAACTGGGCCAGAATGTTGCGGGCCCGTCCATCATCAATGGCCTCAGCCGCCAGCCTCATGCCGTGGTGCAGGTCATCAGCAGCATCGGCCACACACAGTGCCGCTGCCGTGTTGAGCAGCACGATATCGCGGTACGGCCCTTTCATACCCCCCAGCAACTGCCGCAAGGCTTTCGCATTATACTCCGCATCCTGACCGCTGAGATTGGCAAGGGATGCATATTCAATATCATAATCGGCAGGATCAATGATCAGGCGCGAAATCACTCCGTCTTGCAACATGGCGACATCAGTCAGGGTGGTGGTGGTGATTTCATCCATGCCGTCACGGCCATGCACGATCCATGCTTTGGTGCTGCCCAGTGCATGCAGCGCTTCAGCCACAGGCTCAAGCCAGCGCTCACTATAAACGCCGATCAGCTGACGCTTTGTGCCCGCGGGATTCGCCAGTGGCCCGAGCAGGTTGAAGATGGTGCGCAAGCCCAGCTCCTGCCGCACGGGGGCAACATGGCGCACGGCTTTGTGATAAAGCGGCGCCATCAGAAAGCACAAGCCGATTTGTTCTAACGCCGTCTGTGATTGTTCAGCAGTGGCGCGCACATTGATGCCCAGCGCCTCCAGCACATCAGATGAACCGGATGCAGAAGTGACGGCGCGATTCCCGTGCTTGGCAACTGGTACGCCGCATGCCGCCGTCACAATCGCCACCGCCGTCGAGATGTTGAGAGTGCGGCTGCCATCGCCGCCGGTGCCACAGGTATCAATCGCGTGTTCAGGGGCGGTAAAGGTCGCCGCTTTTTGCCGCAGCACTCGCGCACCGGCGATGATTTCAGTGACCGTTTCGCCTTTAATGCGCAGACCCATCACGAAGGCCGCAATCTGGGCTGGGGTTGCCCCGCCTGACATGAGAATCTGGAAGGCGCGCTCAGCCATTGGCTCTGGCAGGTCACGGCCATGCGCCAGTTCGGTGAGGATATCCTGAATTTCGTTACTGCCCATGCTGCGCCATGCCTATCACTGACAGAGTGATTAGTGGATCGCGCCGCAGATTCCAACCTTAATCACAGCGAATCATCACCGTGACTAGTGTTAACGCCTCATTTGGCGTGTTACATCTGGCACGGCAAACGCATGACGGTTATTTGCTTCCATGGTGTGATAGGCACGCGTTAATCCATGTAACAGAGTCTCTGCTGAGGCAGTGTTTAAATGAACAGTGATTTTAACACCGGTCTTGGCGGGTTCAAATACGGCTGACCCTATTGACTTTGGTGGCTGGCCAGAGTTCAAGCCCCTTAATAAAATATTGGAAGCATCCATCTTATCGGCGGGGGCGCTGATAATGCCAGCTTTAAATAACGCGCGAGTGATAGACTGAATGGCCACAGTGAAGTGATTGCTGTGGATTTGGTCATGGGTATTGGTGAAAACCAGAGTGTAGCGCAAAGGCTGAATCGTTGCATCCTGCTCAATCGTCGCGCGGCAGGGCGCTTCAGCAGCTTCTGAGTTGTGCGCACTCGCTTCCACTGGCAAGCCTGAGAGCTTCATGATGCCGTGAAGGATATGAGATGCTTGCAATAGTTTTTCATCATCCGAGACAACGGGCATTCTTGGACCACGCTGACCGCTAAATGGTGGCGCATTACCTGATGGGGACTGATGGCTAGCTGCACGTGCAATGCTGAATGGATCAAAAACCATAACTATCTCCTGTGTTGCACGCGGCTTAGCACTGTGCTGGGGCGACTAATACTAAAAAGAGCCGAAAAATGAATAAACTTCATCAATCCGTCACAAATAGTTAAGTTATGTTAAATATAGTTAACGCAGTGTGAGGGTGAGAAAGTTATTTAGCAACGCGTGGCCATGCTCTGAGGCAATGCTTTCGGGGTGAAACTGCACCCCATGAATGGGGTAATGCCGATGTTGCAGGCCCATAATTAAGCCATCCTCGGTTTGCGCTGTCACCTTTAATGTGTCGGGCAGGGTTTCGGCTTTAACAATCAGTGAGTGATAGCGCGTGGCAGTGAAGGGGGAGGGAAGGCCGGAAAAAACCCCTTCATTCATGTGATGGATCAGGCTCGTTTTGCCATGCATGGGTTGCGGTGCGCGAATCACATCGCCGCCAAACACCATGCCAATGGCCTGATGTCCTAAACACACCCCAAAAATAGGAATCTCCGCGCCTAATTCTCGGATGACATCGGGACATATCCCCGCATCCTCCGGCCTGCCTGGGCCAGGTGAGATGAGGATGCCCTGCGGCTGCTTAGAGCGTATGTCGGTTACGCTGAGGGCGTCATTACGCACCACCTCAGTTTCAGCGCCCAACTCGGCCAGATAATGCAGCAGATTATAGGTAAAACTGTCATAATTATCGAGCAGCAGAATCGTCATGCGATGCCTCCGGTAAACAGGTGCGCCTGCTCAGCGGCGCGCACCAATGCACGCGCCTTATTCACGGTTTCCTGATACTCTTCCTCGGGATGGCTATCCGCTACCACGCCGCCGCCTGCCTGAAGATACAGCATACCATCTTTGACCAGTCCGGTACGCAGCGTGATGCAGGTGTCCATGGCGCCATTGGCAGAAAAATAGCCAACACTGCCGCCATAAAAACTACGGCGCTCTGGCTCCAGCGTATCAATGATCTCCATGGCGCGAATTTTGGGAGCACCACTCACCGTGCCGGCTGGAAAGCCGCTCATCATACAGTCAAAGGAATTTTTTTGAGGGTCATGCGTTCCCTCCACATTTGACACAATATGCATCACGTGACTGTAGCGCTCAATCACCATGCGCTCGGTGACACGCACCGTGCCCGGCAGCGAGCAACGTCCCACATCATTGCGTCCCAGATCAAGCAGCATCAAATGCTCGGCGACCTCTTTCGGATCCGCCAGTAATTCCGTGGCCAGTTGCGTGTCTTCTTCACGTGTGCGGCCACGTTTGCGGGTTCCGGCAATGGGGCGGATGGTCACTGTATCATCACGTAAGCGAACGAGAATTTCAGGACTGGAGCCAACCAGCGCAAAATCACCCATGCTCAGATAAAACAGAAAAGGCGAGGGGTTCATATGGCGCAAAGAGCGATACAATGCGAAGGGATGATGCTCAAAGCTGGCGGTAAAGCGCTGCGAGGGAACCACCTGAAAAATGTCACCGGCGCGTATGTATTCTTTCGCGCGCTCAACCATCTGGTGATAATCGGCTTGTGACATGTTGGCCGTAAACGCTACCGGCTGTGGCAGGCCCATCTGACTGGCGGCGCCTGTGGGTAGAGGGGTGTCGAGCGCCGTGATTACCTGATGAAGCCGCATCTGTGCATTGTGATAGGCCTCGTCGGGTGCCAGGCTATTTTCATTGGCCCAAATGGGCGTGATAAAGAAAATTACGCCATCCACCGCGTCAAATACCAGCATGACAGAGGGGCGCATCAGGCAGGCATCCGGCAAGCCAATGGTATCCGGTGTACGAATAGGCAAATTTTCCACCTGCCGAATCATATCATAGCCATGATAACCAATCAGTCCGGCCGCCATGGGCGGGAGTTCACTTGGAATCTCCATGCGAATGGCATCCAGCACGTGATTCAGTGATGCAAGTGCAGGCTGCGATTGCGGGAGAAAATCACCCATGAGTTGGCCGTCTCGGCGGGCTATTTCTGCCACTGCACCATGGCAGCGCCAGACCATATCGGGATATAGACCAATAATGGAATAACGACCGCGAACCTCGCCACCTTCCACCGATTCGAGCAAAAAGATGGGCTCGTTAGGTGTCATCAGCTTTAGCATGGCGGAGATGGGGGTTTCCGTATCAGCCACACGCGTTGTCCAGACCAGCTGATGCAAACCCTGTTGCAACTGGAGTGTGCATTCCTTTAGTGAAGGAAAGTAAAAGTCTGAATCCGGCGAGGTTTTCATTCCTGACGTTCAGCCTGCTGCAGTAGAAGCGTCTCATTGATCTGCACCGGATAGCGGGTGCGAAGATAGGTGATGTACTCCTCCAGAATCTCGTTTTTATACTCATTCCGCAATTTGCGACGCAATGCGCGCAATTGCTGATCGGCTTCCGCGCTGCTTTTGGCATCAGGCGCGGGGGTGATCTCGCGTAAGACAGCTACCACGAAATCTGAGCCATTTTTTTCAACAGTCGTGGGCGTTCCCACGGTTTTAAGACTAAAAATATTCTGAACAAGATTGTTGGGCAGTGATAACCCGTCTTGATTGATGATTGCACCGTTGCGGCGAAGTTTTAATGCCTCCGTTTTCTCACCTTTTATTTTTGATAAAATAGATTGGGTTTCTAATAATGAATCACTCTTCGCAAGTTTAGCCGATAGTTCACTGGCAAAGGCTTCATGGGCCTTGGCTAATTCCTGCGCAGTCCACGCTTCAATGACTTGTCCACGCACTTCATCAAGTGTGCGTTGACGTTGCGGAGTCACCGATAACACCTTGAATACAAAATAACCACCGTCAGCCTGCTGAATCAAATCAGAGCGCTCACCCTCAGGCAATTGAAAGGCAATTGTTAAAAGCTGTTGGTTTTTATCAAGTGGAAAAATCACCTGATTGTCAATGCCGCGCCCGTCCTGGCTGACTGGCTCAGAGGTGAAAATCTGCATATCTGCCAGCTTTGCCGCCGCTTCCAGAGAGTCGCTACCTGCTAAGGCATCTTCCAGTTGCTCCAGCGATTCCTGCAGGCGCACTTCCATTTTATGCTGCAAAACCTCATTTTCTAGGCTTTCCTGAATTTCCGTAAAGGGCGTCACGCTGCGCTCCTTGACGTTTTTTACGAGGTAGATATGCCAGCCGAAGCGGCTCTCCGTTGGCTCAGTAAATTCACCTTCGCCAAGAGAAAAAACCTTTGCTGCTTCTGGTGGCAGTTGCTCACGTGTAACAAAACCCAAATCCACCGCATCTTTATTAGTGGGGGTAATCATTTGAATCGCCTCATCAAATGTTTTGCCACTGCGTAAAATGCTATAGATATTCTCGGCATCCGCCTTTGTATTGAAGAGAAGATGCAGAATGTCGCGCTTCTCTGGAATCATCAACGATTCAGTGCGTTCATTATATAGGCTAAATGCTTCCTGACGATTCACTTTAACCTGCTTGCCAATCTCCTCAGGTGTCAGTCGAATGAGTGATAATGTGCGGTATTGGGGCGCCGTAAAGCGCGCTTGATGACTGTCGTAAAAATCCTGAATCTGCGCTTCTGATGGTTTGGCGACAGAGAAATTCTCGTCGGTACTCTCCAGTGTCAAAAGATCAACGCTGCGGACTTCGCCCTCAATAGCATAGAGATAAGACGAATAACCTTTAGGGACAATATCCTCGCCATTGACAACGCCAATCAGCACTTGCTCTTTCAGCGCGCTTCGTAATTGTTTTAAATATACCGATTCATTTTGATTGCTTTGACGAAGTGCCTGCTGAAAGAGTGTTTTATCAAAATCACCATTCGCATTGCGGAAATCGTCATTACGGCTAATTTCACGGGCCAGCGCATCGTCTGAAATTCGTATGCCAAGACGGTCGGCCTCAAGCCCAATCATTTTTCGCGAGATCATTTCATTCAGCACCATGCGCTGAAGCATGCTCAAATTAACACCTGAGGACGGCATGGATTCACCAAAAGTGCGTCGCAACAGTGAAATCTGCTGGCTAAAATCAACCAGTGAAACCTCGTCATCACCCACCGTTGCGATGTTTTGCGGCCCGCTTTGACGGACAACATCGCCAATTCCCCATATGCCTAAGCTCAACGCCAGCAGAAGCAACAGAAGCTTGGCAAGAAAACCGCTTGCAACTTTACGTAATTCTCTCAGCATCTCAATCCCTGTCGTTGAAGCAATTCCTACACCAGCACTTTTTAGATGCAAAGTGTTATTTGTGGATTGTTTATATGCACTGTGATAGCAACCGCCACATAGGATATTCGCCTTTCAGAGATGCATGGATGACAATAAAACGCCTCGTGGTTGGTAACTGGAAAATGAACGGCAACCGCGATCTGGCGGCAGCCATGGTGCCCCAATTGATGCAGGCTGCCGCCAACACTCAGGGCGTGGAAGTCGTTGTGTGTCCGCCATTTGTTTTACTCAATGAGATTGGCAATGCGCTGACTCATGAATCGATGCAACTGGGCGCGCAGGACTGTCATGCCAAGGCATGTGGGGCCTACACCGGCGATGTGAGTGCCGATATGCTGTGCGATGCCGGATGTCGCTATGTCATTTTAGGTCACTCAGAGCGCCGCGAGCATTATGGCGAAACGGATGCAACGGTAGCGCAGAAAGCCAGCACAGCCATTGCAGCTGGCTTGGTGCCCATTATTTGTGTGGGTGAATCATGGGAGCAAAGGCAAAACGGGGAAGCAGAAGCTTTTGTTGCGCGTCAGACGCTCGCTTGTTTGCCTGAGCCACTACCGGAAACACTGGTGATTGCCTATGAGCCGCGCTGGGCCATTGGCAGCGGCCAAACAGCGACATTGCAGGACATTACCGTGATGCATGAAGCCATCAGCCAGATTCTCCTCGTGAAGAGGAATTTGCAGCCGGAGGCACGCCGCATTCTTTATGGTGGTTCGGTCAATGCGGAGAATGTCAGGGACATTTTGGATTTACGCGGTGTTGACGGTGTGCTAGTGGGTGGCGCCAGTATTAACGCCGATCAGTTTTGTACAATCATTGCTGCGGCAAGTGTGGGGTCTTAAAAGCATGGAAACGGTTCTTCTGGTCATCCAGGTCATTATTGCTTTAGCCCTGATTGGGATTGTGCTGATTCAGCGCAGCGATAGTGATGGCATGGGGCTTGGCGGCGGTGGCGGTGGCATGGGTTTGCTCTCAGGTCGTGCCAAATCCAACGCCCTGACACGCGCAACCGCCATTTTGGCGGCACTTTTCATGATTAATTCGTTGGTACTTGGTATTATCACGGCGTCCGGTCATGCCTCCATTCTGGACACGTTGGATCGTATCGACGCAACGCAATCAACGGCGCCTGCTTCTATCGAAAAAGTCGTGCCGGAAGTGCCCAAAGCGGTAGACAATGCTGTTTCGCCTGTCACACCCACAGAAACAACACCAACCGATAATGCGCCTGCGCAGGAAAAGAATCTAAAAACGACAGATGCTCCTCAAACTGAGTCACCGAAAAAAGAATCTGCTCCGTTGAGTGTTCCAAGAGCAGAGTAAGCAAAGGAATTAGGCGGTATGGCGCGCTTCATCTTCATTACTGGTGGCGTGGTTTCGTCGCTTGGCAAAGGGCTGGCCTCAGCCAGTCTGGGGGCGCTGTTGCAAGGTCGCGGCTATCGTGTGCGT
Organism: Rickettsiales bacterium; assembly: GCA_019749855.1. Lineage (GTDB taxonomy): Bacteria > Pseudomonadota > Alphaproteobacteria > Rickettsiales > UBA998 > UBA998. The sequence continues at coordinate 10,490 of JAIEPI010000106.1, forward strand.
CTGCGTAAACTGGATCCTTACCTCAATGTTGATCCGGGCACCATGAGCCCCACGCAGCATGGCGAGGTCTTTGTAACGGATGATGGAGCGGAAACGGACCTTGATCTCGGGCATTACGAGCGTTTTACGGGTGTTAATGCAGCCAAAAGTGATAATGTTACTACCGGAAGAATCTACTCGACACTCCTCGCCAAAGAGCGGCGTGGTGATTATCTGGGCGGCACCGTACAGGTGATCCCGCATGTGACGGACCTCATTAAGCAGTTTATCCTCAAGGATACTGAGGAAGAGGATTTTGTCCTCTGTGAAATTGGTGGCACGGTGGGTGATATTGAGGGGCTGCCGTTTTTTGAGGCGATCCGCCAGTTGGGCTATGAGCTGGGACGAGAAAAAGTCCTTTTCATGCATGTGACGTTAGTACCCTACATTAAAGCGGCAGGTGAGCTGAAAACCAAACCCACGCAGCACTCCACAAAGGAACTGCGCTCGATTGGCATCATGCCGGATATTTTGCTGTGCCGAGCGGATCGGGAGATTCCGATTTCCGAGCGCCGCAAAATCGCGCTGTTTTGTAATCTGCCAGAAGCACGCGTGATTCAGGCACTGGATGTAAAATCGATTTATCAGGTGCCGCTTACCTATCATAAAGAGGGGCTGGATACGCAGGTGCTCGATCATTTCGGCATACGCGATGCAAAAGAGCCGGACTTATCATTGTGGTCGGGTATTGCGGCCCGTTTTGAAAAGCCGCAGGGCGAGGTGACCATTGCCATTGTTGGCAAATATGTGTCGCTGGGCGATGCCTATAAGTCGCTCACTGAAGCGCTGGATCACGCTGGAATTAACAATAACGTTCGTGTGAACGTGAAGTGGATCAATGCTCGAACGCTGGAGAAACAAGACGCCAGCGCCAAGCTGAAAGATGCCGACGCGATCTTAGTGCCAGGCGGGTTTGGCGATCAGGGTGTGGTGGGTAAAATGGCGGCCGCTCGCTATGCACGTGAACATCAGGTGCCCTATTTTGGCATTTGTTTTGGTATGCAAATGGCGGTGATCGAATATTGCCGCAATGTGCTGGGGCTGAAAGAGGCCGGTTCTACAGAGTTTAATCCGCTGGATTCCATGAAAGACCCTCGCGGCCCTGTGGTCGGGTTGATGACCGAATGGATGCGCGGTTCAGTGCTGGAGACTCGTTCGCAGGACGGCGATCTGGGTGGCACCATGCGTCTGGGTGCCTATGAATGTCAGCTAGCGAAAGGATCGCTGGTTAAGGGCTTGTATGGGTCCGAGGTGATCTCCGAGCGGCATCGTCACCGTTACGAGGTCAACACCGCTTACAGGGATGATCTGGAAAAAGCGGGTATGCGATTTACCGGCATGTCGCCAAGCGGCCATTTGCCGGAGATTATTGAGCTTCCGGCGCATCCGTGGTTTGTCGCGGTGCAATTCCATCCGGAATTTAAATCTCGTCCGTTTGCGGTGCATCCTTTGTTTGATGGCTTTGTAAAAGCCGCGATGCAGCGCGCCCAAAAGTCATCATAGAGGAAGCCATGGATTCTGAGTGGATCAAAGTGCCACACAGTGACGTGACCATTAACATGGAAGTGGCACATGAAATTCGCCGCCTGCGTGTGGAAGAAGGTTGCAGCTGGAGTGCCATCTCCGAGCACTTGGCTGAGCGTTTTCCTGATGAGGATTATGGCGGCGGCAATCAGGCATTCGCGTATAATCTTTGCAAAACGGCGGCAGAAATGCTAGGGGAAGACGCTAACATACCACCTTGGAATTAGGCATGCAAAAGACGATTACTGTAAGCTCACTCAGCATTTCCAATACGCGCCCATTCACGCTGATTGCTGGCCCCTGCCAGATGGAGTCACGGGATCACGCCATGGATGTGGCGGAAATGCTGAAGGATATTTGCGCGCGCCTGAGCATTCCGCTCATTTTCAAAACATCCTTTGATAAAGCAAACCGCTCCAGCCTTTCCGCGCAGCGTGGTATGGGCATGCACAAAGCGATGCCGGTATTTGAGGAAATCCGCAAGTCGCTGGGGTTGCCGGTGCTCACCGATGTGCATTCCGAGGAGCAATGCAAGGTAATGGCGGAAGTGGTGGACGTGTTGCAAATTCCGGCCTTTTTATGCCGCCAGACGGATTTGCTGGTGGCCGCAGCGAAAACCGGACGCGCGGTGAATGTGAAAAAGGGGCAGTTTCTCGCACCGTGGGATGCCAAAAACATTGTTGAGAAGCTCGAGCAATCCGGTTGCAAAAACATTATGCTCACTGAGCGCGGTGCCTCTTTTGGATATAACACGCTGGTGGTGGATATGCGCTCACTGCCGATTATGGCGGGTTTTGGCTATCCGGTGGTGTTTGATGCCACCCACGCCGTGCAGCAACCAGGCGGGCTGGGCACGGCGTCGGGTGGGCAGCGGGAATATGTACCGGTGTTGGCCAAAGCCGCCGTGGCGGTGGGCGTTGGGGCATTATTTATGGAAACGCACCCCAATCCCGATGTGGCGCCCTCAGACGGCCCCTGCATGATGAAGCTTTCTGATATGGAGCAAACACTGAGCATGCTTAAAGCGTTTGATAGCCTTGCAAAAAACGCATTTCCCTCTCCCTGAATTCATATTTAGGTTGCTCTGCAGATTCTTATATGGAGCATAAAAATGAGTAATGTAACACTCAGTAACGTTGAATTGAAAATCAATGATGGAAAAACGAGTTTTTCTCACAACGGAGTTGATTATACTCTTATGGACCCCGATCAAATTAATTGGCAACAACAGGAAACGCGTTGGCGTGGTGGTAAAGCTCACGCGCGTCATGCACAAGCAGGGGAAGTCTTTGTGAAGCGAGACGGCACGCAATCGGTGGCTAAGGGCGGCGACGTGGCCATCCTTAAAAAAAATGGGGCGATTGATTACTGCCTTCCAAAGGCGATTGCTGAAAAAAGCTATGATCTTACAGCCCTTCCAAGAAATCCGCTGAGTAATGCGTTTGTAACGCTTACGCGCATTCCTGTAGAAGCCAAGGTCATGGTAGTGGATGAACCAACCGCCTTCGTTTCACGCTATGAAGAAGATAAAGGCGCATTGCGTTTCTTGATGCCGGGTGATGCTATTGAGAATCTTGTAGGCCAAATTAATCCAATTGGCCCAGTACAGAGTGAAATGATGGCCACTCGCTATATATCTGAGGCTGAAGCTATGGCTCAACGCGGAAGAGCGGTGGCTTAGGTAGTATTACCATTGAGAATCAAATGGTTAATTGTCATATGAACTCATGCATTTGAACAGACGATTGTCCTAACTGCCATTTTCTCCATTAAAGGCCACGAAATTATCGACAGCCGAGGGAACCCAACGGTGGAAGTGGATGTGCTGCTGGAGGATGGAGCGTTTAGGCGTGCGACGGTACCTTCAGGTGCATCCACAGGGTCGCTGGAGGCGCTGGAACAAACACTCAGCATGCTCAAAGCGTTTGATGCACTGGCGAAGCAACCGTCATAAAAGCTTCTTTTTCCAAAATTGCTCCGATTTGCTATTAATTATGATCGGAGAAAAATCATGTCAGAACGTCCCGCACATAATTATTTCCTTACAAACGATGCCCGTCAGCGCATTAATCGTTTTCTGGGTCCTGTAGCATTTAGTGTTGCCGCGGTATTAAATCCTTTTGCCGCCATTGCTGCCGCCGTCGGTTTGGTCAGTTATGAGTGGTGGCGTATGGCTCGGCTTGAGGATGAGTCCGCTAAGCGCCTATTAAACGCCACAGAAGCAGAACTCTGCCAGATGATTTCTAAACCTGTGGGTAAGTTAAATCTCTCTGATTTTGATCGCTTTGCCAAAGCGGGGCCGGGTAGTCCTGATGAGGTAACGGCATTTCGTCGTTTTCGTGAAAATGGTGCGATAGGACTGTATTATAATCTTTTCGCAACGGCTATTGCGGTGGGTGCAACCGCATTATTTGCTGCCTCCGGTGGCCTGGCGGCCGTAGTGGGATTGATGGCAACCGCGGGATTTGCAGGAGGATTTTTCACTGCCGGAATCT
>JAIEPI010000030.1 GCA_019749855.1 Rickettsiales bacterium
CGTTTTTTGCGCCTCTTTTTGCAACAGCCGCCACCACCGATGCGGAAGTACTCAATCGCCGCCTGCCGTGGCTAAACACTATCAATCAGCGGATTTTCCTTAATTTATTGTTTGAAGATTTTTCACTGGGGCAACGCAAGGGCATTCGTAGCAGGTTTGTGGCCAGCCTGGAAAAAGACAAAGTACAGTTCGATACAATTGAGGTTAATCTTGAAGGAGCGTCGATTCGTGGTGTGGCGAGTTTTAATCAGAAGGATGATTTGCCCTTACTAACGACTCAGTTGCACGTCTCAGATTACAATCTTAACTCGCTGTTTGGTACGGGGCATATTCAACATCCGGTGCCGCGCGGCAATATGGTTCCGGTATGGTCGTCGCAGCCATGGGAAACAAGCTTCCTGCGCGGATATGATAGCAAAATGTCCATACAGATTGATCGTGCCACGCATGATAGTTTTTCTGCTAAAAACCTAAGCTTTGAGGCGGAATCCACGAACGGTGAATGGAGTATTGAAAACATCAAGGCAGATATGTGGGGCGGAACACTGCAAAGCAACGTGCATCTGGATGTCAGCTCGGTGCCGACTTTCACCACAAGTTTTTATCTGACAAACATACGTCTTGAGGCATTTCTCAAAAGCCTGGCAGGGTTCGAGGGGCTGCAAGGCTTGTCGAGTCTGAGCGCTGAAATTTCCAGTAGTGGTATCAGTGCCGCTGATTTTGTTAAAAATGCGAATGGTTCGGTTGCATTCAAGGGGCGCGATATTCTCCTGCAGGGTTTTGATCTGGCGTCTCTGGTGCAAACGGTTCCAGCGGTGCGCTCAGTCGCGGATGTGGTGAATACAGTGCGTATTGCAACACTGCGCGGTTTTTCGAGCTTCAGCATTGTGGAGGGTGGTTTCTACTTCTCGCAAGGTGCGCTTGGAACGCAGGGCATCACCTTCCGTTCGCGTCATGCGCTGGGCAGTTATGTCGGCTCCATTGACCTAATGCGCTGGATTATTCAGGCCGCTATTCAGTTCAAGCTGATCTCTATAGCCACGGATGAATATCCTGCCGTGACCGTCACTCTGAAGGACTCGCTGGATCAGCCGATCATTGATCTCGACGCGCGTTCGCTGGAGGCATGGGTGGCACGGCAGAAACTAATCCAATAATCTGCAGCGTGTTTTTTTGTATTGTGATGCGTTGAAGTTGCACTAAAAGTTTAAATGCGTCATTTTGAATGGGCATATTGCGGTGTGCGCGTGCAGCATCTTGGAAAGCAGTTGACGGATATGATTAAAATTACATCGACTGGAGCTGAAGCAAAGCTTGTGGAACGGCTGGGAGCCCTCGATAGTGAAGGGGATGGATGGTCGGCTGTCTATTTTGCTTTTGATCGCTTGCTTGAGCATTATCGCAGTGATTATCAAATCAAAATCGCCCTGAATCTGCTGAAGGATCTCCTCAAGGATTATGAGGGGCATCTGTATTTATGCAAAGACAGCACCATTTTTCTTTTGGTTCAATCGGCTCCTAAACAACTGTTAGACAAAGTGATCTTTCAGTTGCGTTATCTTTTTATGGATGACCCGCTGGCTTATTCGCCGGACGGGGAAGAAAACAAAGAATTCTGTCAGGTTTTCGATGCCATCGAAGATGCCGAATTAATGGGGCAGCGTGCTCGTCAGAAAATGTTGCAGGAGGGACGATCCTCGCGGGGTGCCGCCGTTGTCACCGGCGCTGCACAAAGCGCTCCCGCTGAAAAGGCGACTTCCATCATTACGCATGTGAAGGAACTGGCCAAGCAGTCGTCAATCAAACTGTTTAATGCCACGAGTCTTGCCTCGATTGAGAAGGATCTCTCGCGCGCAGATTTAAGCATTGTCATGCGCCGTCAGCCTATTTGTGCTGCCATTCCTGATATGACCGTGCGTCGTGTCTTTGATGAGTTGTACATCAACATTGCGCATTTGCGTCAGATGATGAAGCTCGATGTTGATCTGCTGAGCAATCGCTGGCTCTTTAAATACCTGACAGAGTTGCTGGATGAGCGGATGCTGCATCTGATTCGTCTGGCTCCCACACGTTATCTGGAGCATCCGGTCAGCCTGAATCTGAATGTACGTTCCCTGATGTCTGATTTCTTCTATGAATTTGATGCATCGGTGAATCCCTCCGTGAAGGTCTCGGTGGTGATCGAGATTCAGATTTCCGATGTTTTCGAGGACATGCGAGGATTCCTGATTGCGCGGGATGCGGTGCAGAAGATGGGCTATCGTGTCTGTCTGGATGGCTTGAGTGATATCAGCTTCTCACAGATTGACCGCGAGGCGCTGGGTTTTGATCTGGTAAAACTGCAATGGAATGCGGACATTGCCGCTGATTTGCAAAGTCCGGCCAATAAACGTATCTCGAATGCGATTCGTCGCTGCGGCCCCAACCGCGTTATTCTCACCCGTTGTGATAATCGAAAAGCGGTGGATTACGGTCAGGCGATGGGCGTATCTCTCTTTCAGGGGCGCTACCTTGATAAATTGATGAATCCACTGGCTAAAGTCGAGAACTAGACAATGGATTGGGGTTATGTGGTGGGCAGCAGCATCGTGATGACGGTGCTGGGTTTATCCGTTGGAAATTTTGCCACCTCACTCACCTACCGTTTGCCACGCGGCTTGAAAATCGCCAATGACCCGCCTTACTGTGACGCGTGTCGCACCTATCTCGCCACGCGCGATATGTTCCCATTCATCTCATGGGTTATCAATCGTGCACGCTGCCGTTTCTGTGGTGCGCCGGTGCCTGCGCTCTATGCGTTTGTGGAGCTGGGCTGCGCGTTGTTGTTCAATGTGGCATGGTTTGTCTTCTGGCCTCGGGCGGTGGATGCGTTTCTGGTGACGCTGGCGCTCGGGGTGTTTTCCATCACGCTGATCTCGCTGCATGTGGCGGAGAAGCGTTTATTCACACTGATTATGGTGCTGGTTGCTGGATTGGGCGCGGTCTATCGCGTGCTGTTTGATGGCGGTGTCATGGGCTTCGCGGTGAGCAGTTACCTTGGCTTCATGGCGGGTATAATGGTATGGGGACTGCATTGCCTGATGGCGCGGCGACGCGTCGCTTTTCCAAGCTATGTCATCATGATGGGCGTTGCGGGACTATGCGTTGGCAAGTTGCTTTTGCTGCCGTTATTTATGCTATCCTTCGTCTTAAGTCTCATGGTGTGGGTCTTGGGTCGCTGTAGTCAGGCGATACGTGGCAGTGAGTTCATCATTGCGATCAATCTGGCGTTAATCCTGCTGGTGCTTTACCCGCAGCTGAGGACTCTCACTCATGATTACAGTGGCTGCCGCACTATCATTTGCGAGGTGCCTCGTGGCTGTCAGGTGGTTATCGTCAGTGATTGCAACGCAGCGTTGCCTTAGCGTTTATTCCACCTCAGCGTTTATTCCACTGTCACCGATTTGGCGAGATTGCGCGGCTGATCGACGTCGGTGCCTTTGTGAACCGCAACATAGTAGGCAAGAAGCTGCGCAGGGATGGCATAGACCATCGGTGAGAGGATGTCAGGGCAATCAGGCAGGGTGATCACGTGGCGGCATAGGCTGCGAAGCTCCTCAGCCCCTTGCGCATTGCTGAGTAAAACAATTCTTCCGCCTCGCGCGGCGGTTTCCTGAAGGTTAGACGCCGTTTTCTCGAATAACGCATCATGCGGTGCAAACACCACCACCGGCACCGATTCATCGATCAGGGCGATCGGGCCATGCTTCAGTTCACCCGCCGCATAACCTTCGGCGTGGATGTAGGAAATCTCTTTCATTTTGAGCGCACCTTCACTGGCAATCGCGAAGCTGGTGCCGCGTCCAATAAACAGCATGTCTTTGGCGGCGCTGATTTCCTTTGCCGTTTGTTGCAAGGTATCCGCCGTGCCCAGCGCCCGCTCAATCCACTGCGGCAACTGCGCGACGTCTTTGGCCATTTCGGCTGTTTCCTGCGCACTCAACACCCCTCGTATGCCACCCAGCGCGATCGTCAGAGCGAGCAAAGCGGTGAGCTGCGTGGTGAAGGCCTTGGTGGAGGCGACGCCAATCTCCGGCCCTGCCATGGTGGCCAGCACGCTATTGGCTTCCCGTGCCATGCTGCTGGTTGGGACATTCACCAGCGCGAGCGTGTGCTGACCCACGGATTGGGCATATCGCATCGCCGCGAGCGTATCGGCTGTTTCACCGGATTGTGAGATGAAAATAGCCAGCCCGCCTTCGGGCATGATCGGTTTGCGGTAGCGAAACTCCGAGGCAATCTCGATGGAGGTGGGCACACGGGCGATCTGCTCCAGCCAATAGCGAGCGACCTGCGCCGCATAAAAGGACGTGCCACACGCGACCAACGTCACGCGGGAAGTGTGGCCCAGCGCATCTTTCAATGCCGGAAAATGAAAACCCTGCGACGCATCGCCACGGTAGGCGTCCAGCGTGCGCGTGATCGCTTTTGGCTGCTCAAAAATCTCTTTGAGCATAAAATGCGCATACTCGCCTTTATCGGCATGCGCCGCGTCCTTCTCCAGTGGCATAGAGGTTCGCTTGACCGGCTGACCGTGATGATTAAAAATCTGCACCGCGTCGGGGCGAAGCACCACCATGTCGCCTTCCTCAAGATAGGCGATTTTTTGACAAAAGGGACTCAGCGCCAGCGCGTCTGAGCCAAGTAGCATTGCATCCGGCGCATAGCCAACCGCCAGTGGCGAGCCGCGACGCGCGCCAATCAGCAGTGAGGGATCATCGGCAAAAAGAATGGCGAGCGCAAACGCACCTTGCAAACGGGCGAGTGTTTTTTCAACGGCTTCTTCTGGCGTAAATTTCTGGCTGAGGTAATCCGTGATCAGTAACGGAATCACTTCGGTATCCGTATCACTATGAAAGCGATAGCCCTTGCTGGATAATTCCTCACGCAGCAGCGCATGATTCTCAATGATACCGTTGTGAACCACCGCCACGCGGGAGCTTGCATGCGGATGTGCGTTAGCCTCGGTCGGCGCGCCATGGGTAGCCCATCGCGTGTGTCCGATGCCGCTTTGGCCTGAGAAATGCTTTTCTGCCACGCGTGCTTCGAGCTGACTAATTTTACCAATCGCACGGCAGATATTCAGTCCGTCGGCTTGCGCTATGGCGATGCCGGAGGAATCATAACCGCGATACTCCAGGCGCTTTAGCCCTGAAATCAGCGTTATCTCTGGATGCGCGCCACCGGTGATGGCAATGATTCCGCACATGGCATTCCCTTTTATTTTATTCGCAACATAACGCCCGCAACCTGCTTTCACAAATCACAGTTCACGACAGTTTGATATACGCTAAGCTTACTCAAATGAAAGGCATTTTTATCACGATGGTGATGAAAAACATGGATGCAAATACTGCATGAAAATACATACTTCCGTGATGATGTGCTGAGTGATAGCGTGTTGGGAGATATGTCGTAGCCAGACGGGTGCCATATGAGCAAACAGGATTCAGTCCTCTTCACTGCCCCCTTCACTGCCCCCTTCACTGATTGCGATCAAGTGTTGGCGCTTGAGCGGCGCTTTTCTCGCCTTAGTAAGCCGTCGTCTGCTGATAATATCGTGTTTGAATTTACTAATGATCCGGCGCTGCTGGCGCAGTATTTTATGCTACGCGGTGGCACGTCTCGCACGGTGCAAAATGATGCTTTTGATTCTCGCAGTCACATCCTGATCCTTCGTAAGGAGCGTCTTTGTGTTGGCGGTGTTCGTCTGACGCTGCGCTCGCCGCGCATGTCATTTCCACTGCCGATGGAAGTGGCAGGTGTGTCGTTGCGTGATGCGTTTCCAGAGTTTTCGTTGCCCTATGTGACCTATGGCGAACTGACGGGGCAGGCGTTTTTAAACGAATATCAAGGCCTCGACTATCAAATGATGGTGCACGAGCATGTGCGTCGTAAGGCGTTAGCGGTGGGTATGGAGTATGTTTTTATGCGAAGCTCAAAATCTCAGGCACGTCATATGCAGGAGGCCGTGCGTCATTTGCGTGATGACCAGATTGTGTTAATGGACATAAAATTGCCGTTTGATGAAATAAACGAAGAAACTCAGAAGTATGTTTCTTATATTCATTTTGCCCATACAAAACCTCAACATCCTCAGAAAATGACAGATATTCCCGCATCACGTCGCAAGCTTTCGGCGTGGCAGCTCAATAATGCTTAACATTTAAATAAATTTTAATCTTTCTGCGTCATAACATCAGGCATTACTTATAAACGGGTCTTTCTCGTGTGCCTCACTACGATGAACCTTTACAGCACCGACCCTAAACGCGTCGTTTGCAGGATTTGGCCGCGATGAAGATGCGCTGGCGATCTGCTTATCAGCGTCTGGCGCTTGCCTATTTGATGGTATGTATGCCTGCCGGATTATTGGCAGATGTCCAATCGAATCTGAGTGCCATGAAGGCACACATGATCTTTAATTTTCCGGCAGTGATTGAGTGGCCGCATGAAATAAAGCGCCACGTCCAAACCACTCGCCTCTGTGCACTGGGTAGCCATGGTGCGGTGATGCAGGAGGTGAAGAGGTTGATGATGGGGCAGGTTGGCAGTCACGCCACACTCAATCCTGAGGCAACTAAAGACTCAGTGTCCGAGTGTGATATATTGTTTGTAGCCGCTGAAAACGAAGCTTATTTTCTCACCCTACGTCATCGGCTCTCCGCACTTGCCGTACTCACTATTGGTGAGGGTGAGGCGTTCATTCGTAGTGGCGGAATGATTGCATTTGCAGATGCGGATGCTCCCATTCCAACAAAGCCAAAAAATCAGGTGGGATTTTATATCAATCCGCGCTTGATTGAAGCGCGAAAACTCCGCTTCGATCCCATGCTGCTTGAGCTGGCTGATCGCATCATTGAGGTGGCGCCATGACGCGACGCTTTCATTTATTATCACTGCGTCACCGCGTCATGCTTCTCATGGTAGCGCTGGCGGTGTTTACCGCTGGTCTAACGGCGGCGTCGATGACTGTTATCGATTATTATAATTTGCATGATAATTTGCTGACAGAGCAAGAGCTAACCGCCTCGATTACCGCAGAGCGCAACCGATATATTCTGAAGTTTGGCCAGCGTGAAGTATTGTCAAATAACCTTCAAATATTCAAGCTCAGGCCCACCATTGAGCTGGTCTGTGTGTATGATGAACAAGGCGATGTTTTTGCGCGCTACAGCATGCAGGACGCACCTCCAGCCATACAAAAAAAATCGCATGAATGCCCTGTCGCGCCTCTGATGGGAAGTGTGTTTAATGATCAGTCACTCGAGACATTCCGGCCCATTACCCTGCGTAGCGAGGTGATCGGTGGCATCTATGTGCGCTCTGATCTGAAGATTATTCATAGTTACCTCAATCGTCAGGTGGCAACCATTCTGGGAGTGGTCGTTTTGGTGATAATCATCGCTTATTTTATTGCTCTTCGACTGCAGCGCGCCATCACACAACCCATATTGACGCTTGCGGAAACCGCACATAATATCTCTGCCTATAAAGATTATTCCATACGTGCGCGCAAACCGACGCAGGAAAGTCGGGCCTATTCACGCGAGATTGTGACGCTGGTGGAGGCGTTTAACGAAATGCTGGATGAGATTGAAGAGCGTACCGCGTCGCTGCAAAAAAAGAATATCGAATTAGATAAAGCGCGTGAGCAGGCGGAAACGGCCAATATGTCAAAATCCCGTTTTCTTGCCAGTATCAGTCATGAACTTCGCACACCGCTGAACGCCATCATTGGCTTTTCATCTATTATCAGTAGTCAGTTATTTGGCCAGATTAATAAAAAATATCTTGAATATGCAGAGGACATTCATGAGTCCGGCGTGCATTTGCTTGAGATTATCAATGATATTCTGGATCTGTCCAAAGCGGAGGCCGGTAAGCTCATTTTGGATATGGAAGAGTTTCATATCGGCAAAGCCGTCAAAAAATGTCAGTCCATTTTGGCGGATCGCGCTGAAAAAGGCGGGGTACAACTCATTATCGATGCTCCGGACGATCTGCCCTACATCATTGCTGATCGTGTACGTTTTGTGCAAATCATGCTGAATTTGATGTCAAATGCCATCAAGTTTACGGAGCCTGGAGGCCGTGTGCATGTCACCATTCAGGCGAAAATCATCGGCAATCAATCAAACCATCTGCAATTTATCATCAGCGTGGCAGACACAGGCATTGGCATGCACCGTGAGGATATTGACAAAGCATTACAAAGCTTTGGTCAGCTCGACGGCGATCTTAATCGGCGCTATGAAGGCACTGGACTCGGCCTGCCGCTGACAAAAAAACTGGTGGAGCTGCATAAGGGGACGCTGACAATAGAGAGTGAGCGTAATGTGGGAACCAGTGTGTATGTGCGAATGGTCTCTGATCCGGAATCGCTAAAAAAATGAGATAAAACGTTCAATAATTTACAAAGATTTTACTTTTATTGCTTAATTATAGAGCAGCAAACCGCATCAGGAGCAAACAGTGCAGAAGCAGCAATATATTGAAACCATCCTTTTAATTGAACGAATGCACCGTCGTTTCCTCGATGTCATCAAGACCGAGTTAGATCGTCTGAAGGTGGACGACCTTAATAACGTTCAAACGCTCATTCTCTATAACATCAACGCGGAAGAACTCACCATCGGTGAATTAACAAACCGTGGCTATTATCTTGGCTCCAATGTGTCTTATAATGTTAAAAAGCTGGTCGAGAATGGCTATCTGGAGCAGGAGCGCTCAACGCATGACAAACGCTCGGTGAAAATCAAACTGTCCGGCAAAGGCCTGGCGATTTGTGAAAAGATTGACGCGCTTTACGAAAAACACGTGAGTGATCTTGCGAAGTCTGGCCCCTCTGAGAGTGAAATAGACACCACGAAGAAGGCGCTTCTTGATATGGAGCGTTACTGGAGTTCAGTGATGGCCAGCCTGTATAAACTGGCATAAACATCTGATTAATGGTTTTGGCACGTGCTGGGTGCGTGACTGACCGCTTGCGAAAAATAATAGCCTCTGTTAGTTTGCTCCACTTATAGTGATCAAAGTGTGGGGCCTTAGATGTTGCATTTTCGGAATTTTATCGACGTTTTTCGCGCTGTTTCATTAATGATGGCGATGATCGTCACTCCGGTTTTTGCACAGGCCGAGGACAAACAAATGATTATCGGTACGGCGGGCGTCACAGGGGTGTATTACCCGGTTGGAGGAACGATCTGTCGCTTCATTGATATGAAATCCAAAGAGCATGGCATCAACTGCCTCGTGGAAACAACGGGTGGCTCTATTTCTAACCTTAATGCGCTGCGCGAAGGCGACATTCAGTTTGCCTTCGCGCAATCAGATTGGCAGTACAATGCTTATCACGGAACCAGTGCTTTTGCTGATCGCGGCGCATTCACCAATCTACGTTCATTATTTTCATTACACAGTGAAGCGCTGACACTGGTCGCGCGGATGGATTCCGGCATTAAGGTGCTCGATGATCTGCGAGGCAAGCGGGTGAATGTGGGCAATCCTGGCTCGGGCATGCGTGCAACAATGGACGAAGTCATCCGCGCGAAAGGTTGGGATTTGGGGGTATTTAAATCCGCTTCACAATTCCGCGCCACGGAGCAAACCAAAAAACTATGTGATAACAAGATTGATGCCTTTGTGTTTGCCACCGGCCACCCCAATGGTTCGATTCAGGAAGTGACCTCCTCCTGTCCCGCGCGACTCATTAGTGTGGAAGGCCCAGAGATTGAACAATTAATTCAGGAATACCCTTATTATGCACCCGCTACCATTCCGGGTGGCATGTATGCGGGTAATCCCAATGATGTGGCCACATTCGGCGTAAAGGCGACTCTGGTCACCACGAAGGATGTGGACGATGAACTGGTCTATCAGGTGGTGAAGTCAGTATTCGATAATTTTGACGATTTCAAAACCACCCATCCCATTTTATCGACATTGACCAAACGTGCGATGATAGAAAACGGGTTGACCGCGCCTCTGCACGCGGGGGCTAAGCGCTACTACCGTGAAGCGGGCCTGATTCAATAGTCTCTGGCAGGCGCGTAATTCATAATCGCTAAAAGCGGCGTTCCACAGAAAACATCGCGGCTTGGCTCAGTGCCTCTCTTGCCTCACTCTGTGGGAAGATGGCAAGCTGAGAAATAGCCGTTTCGGCATGCTGATAGGCAGCGTCAAGCGTCGCTTGCAAACAGTGATGGCCCTCAATCAGTGTCAATGCCTGTGCTAAGTCGTCGCTGTTTTGTTGCCCTTCACCGAGGCAGCGCTTCCAGAATTCGCGCTCGGGCGCATTGCCTCTTTGGAAGGCCAGAATAACGGGCAGGGTTAATTTGCATTCACGGAAATCATCACCGATGGTTTTACCCAGCTCTGTCTCCGATGCGGAATAATCCAGGGCATCATCCACCAGCTGAAACGCAATCCCCAGTGAACGGCCATAGGCAGCCATGGCCGCGCATTCTTCGGCGGAACGCTCCATCATCATGGGGCCAATCGCGGCGGCCGCAGAAAACAGCGCTGCTGTTTTGGCGCGAATGATGTTCAGGTAATCCTCTTCTGTGGTTTCCAGATTACCGGCGGCCATCATCTGCATGACTTCGCCTTGCGAAATAATAGCGGAGGTATCAGAAAGCAGGCTCAGAATGGGCAGGGAGCCATCCTGCACCATCAATTGAAAGGCGCGTGAAAGCAGGAAGTCACCCACCAGCACACTCGCCTGATTGCTCCAGATGGCATTGGCGGTTTCGCCACCGCGCCGCAAAGTGCTCTCATCGACGACATCATCATGCAACAAGGTCGCCGTATGCAGAAACTCCACCGCGGCGGCGAGATGGATATGCCGAGCAGCCTGATGACCACACATTTTTGCGCTGGCAAGCACCAGTGCGGGGCGCATGCGCTTGCCGCCGGAATGAATAATATGGCGCGCAATTTGCTCGATCAATGGCACTTCCTGATCAATCATCTGCATAATCAGGGTATTGACGCTTTGTAAATCTGACTCCACAAGCGCCTGCAATGGCTTCAGTGAAGCGGGTATGGAAGTATCGTTGACAACTTGTATTGATGAATGCATAGCGTCTATCTAGCCCTCATACGCACATTAGACAACAATAGAATGGTCAATCCCAGTGCTGCCAGATGTGTTTATGGGTGGCACAACGCAGGCCTTGATACCATGACGAAAGGCAATGCTGCCATGATAACCACTGATGTCTGATGCTTCCTGATAGATCGCACGAATATCGTGTTCCATCCCATTTTCCAAAGGTTTCTCAGTGCGAATGATCAAATCAAACTGCAGGGCATCCTGCTTTTTGACCATGCCGTCCAACTGCATATGACCAAAAGCGGGAAACATCATATCAATCAGGAAATAGTCACTCTCTCCTTGCTCGGACGTCTCTTCCTTCTTTTGCTGGCGTTTATAAAACATGCGAACTGGCTCCAGAGCACTTCCCAAGAAGGGCAGCGTCAGCAGATTCCATCCATTGGGATCACGTATTTCTGGCCCTGCGGCGCGCAGGGCTGTGAATTCTGCGCCCAAACGGGACAAAAGATCGCTGTGACCAGTCTCCAGCTCACGATGCCGATTCTCGCCCAGCCAACGGCGCACATCCCCCCCTTTGAGGGCCGCAAACAAGAAAAGAATATCAGAGAGCGCCTCCTTTCCCGGGGCTGGAACATTCCCCGTGCCTGCGGGGCGCGCTGCATTGGCCAGTAGCGAGGCATACGCATCAAACGCCTGCCAGGGTCGATCCGACTGTAAGGTGTGCCCTAAGGCGCGAAATTCTGCCGCGCCTTCACCATCACTTACCGGCAGAATCTCTGATAGCCGAACCTGCAACTGCGTGCCTTGTGGCAGTGCGGTGGTATTGAGCAATTTTAATGTGCCGATCGGCGTTTGCAGGATCAATTCCTGTGGGCCACTTGTCCCAATAATCGTCGCCGAAAAAATCGCTGGCGAGGGTGAGGGCGGGGGTGAGGGTGGAGGTGCCGTAGCGGTAGCTGGCGCAGGGTGATTAACCGCTGGGGATGGATTTGCTCTAAGGGTGGAAAGCGCATCCGCCACGATGGTTGAGGCTGAGGGGGCTTGCGGCGTGATGGGCGCGTAATTTGTCTCGGCAGCCTCTCCGCTGTTTGGCGGTGGCGGCAATACAGGGCTTGCGGCAGTAGGCGGAATTGCGACAACTGGGCTTGCTGGCACGGTGGCAGCTGGCACAGTAGCAATGGATGGCGAAGGATTAAAGCTGTCATTCGGCGCACCCACCTGAGCGACGCGCTGATAAGCGGCAAGGCCCTGAGCTGGGAATGCCGTGGCGCTCGACAATGGTGCCGCGGATGCAGTGGCCGTCGGCACCGGTGCGTTCACCGCTAACGCCGTGGCAGGTGATGGGGGGGTGGCAACGGGAGCCAAAGGCGCACCAGTTGCTGCCGCTGGTTGGGCAGCCTCAGGCGGCACGGTGGTTGCTGCGCCTGTTGCAGGCGTTGCGACGGGAGAGGCAGGTGCTGGTGGCGACTGATTCGGCGTTGGTGCTGTGGATGGTGTCAATTGATTATCAGGAAAAGTGACGCCCAGAACATCCAGTACCAGCCGACTTCCGGTGGTGACTTGCGACAAAGCACTATGTAGCGAAACAGGCAGTAATGGCGCGGCCTCATTCACTGCTGGCAGAGGCTGTGTGGCAGGTAACTGGTTGGGGGCAGGTACTGCCTTTGTTAACACCACCACTTCCACCCGCGCAGGGATCACCTGATCAGGGGCAATCACCGCACTGGATGCCGTGGCATTCGCGTTGCTGGCCCCACCCAGTGCACTGGTGTGCACCACATCATGGTTGGAGGGGATTTGCGCGCTCTGCAATTCCAGATATTTGGGCACAGACTTGCCATCAATTGAGATAAGTCGCCCCAGAGTTTCGTTTTGATGGCGCTCCACTTGAATGGCGACTTCAATGCCCCTTTTTAGAAAAATATTGGTCTGTATCAGCACCTCACCGGAGGGGGTGGCAATCACCGTTGCACCTTGTGGCGAGCGCCCATTGGCGGTACCACGCAAGACCGTTCCATCTGACACGTCCAACAACTGCAATGCCGCTTCCGCAGTGCTCGACGATGTGGACGGTGTGGACGCCCCGATGCCAAAGAGCTGGAATACTGCGCCGGTAATCGTGCCTGAACTGCTCAAGGAACCCTCCGTTAGGCTGGGACTTTCTGCATCAATTTGATGGAGATCGCCGCGACATCGGTGGCAGCCGTGGTATGGCTGGCAATATCAATCAGCGGAGTCTGAGCGCGTATGGCATCCTTCACCTTATTATCCTTGCGCACAATTCCCAGTAATGGCGGTGAGATTTTTAGAAAACTATGGCAGGCCGTGTAGATGGCGGCATAGGTTTTCTCACCCTCTTTTTGCGAGGCTGCCTGATTGACCACAATATTGACTGACGGGTTATGCAGCTTTGTCGTGCACAGCTTGATAAAAGCATAGGCATCGGTCAGAGAGGTTGGTTCATCCGTGATCACCACAATGCAACGCGAGGCGATGCTTGCCATAAACTGCACGTACTGCTCGATACCGGCACCCAGATCAATGATGACAAAGTCATAGCCACGTGCCAGCTCCACCAGCTCCTGCTTTAAGCCACCCAGACGCGAGAGAGAAATGGCCGCCATGTTGATAGAACCGGAACGACCGGCAATGATATCAAAATTGGTGGTGTAATGGGTGATCGCGCCTTCGAGCGAAATATCGCCGCGAATCACCGAGCTGAGGTCGCGCTTCGGGGTGAGACCCAGCTGTACGTCCACATTGGCCAGCCCAATATCACCATCAAACAATAGGACACGACGACCTGAGCGGGCAAATAATTGTGCCAGTGTAATGGAAAGCCATGTTTTTCCAACGCCCCCTTTTCCAGAAGCTACGGCAAGAATGTTATTGTAAGGCTGTTCTTCTTTCATGATCTCTCTGTGTCGTTATTCTAATGCCGTTTGTTGCGATAATCCATGAGTAATCGTGCCAGAGATTTGGCCGTGACCGGCTCAAATTTTTCAAGCACTTTTTCACTGGCTGAAGTAAAACTGAAAGCAAGGTTAGCCGTGTGTGCGGCTGTGATAAGGCTACCAAAACGCTTGGCAACATCCAGTCGTGTCGCGATCATTTTTTGAACGCCGACGAATGAGAAAGCGCGGGCAATTTCACCAGCTTCCTGAGGATCACTCCCTGCGGGATAGACCAATACCGGTTCCAGCTCAATCAGGCTGGCAAATTCCGCCAGTTCTTTTAATTCATGAAAATCATACGGATTAGCTCCGGCGCTATCAATTAAAACCCTCTCAGAGGGGTCGCATTGTTTGAGAATCGCTTTCAGGTCTGCGCGTGTCTCTGCCACCTCCAAACGCACTCCCAGCACTTCGGCATAGGCAGTGAGTTGCTCCACCGCACCGGCCTTTCGATTGTCGGTGTTAATCAGTACCAGTGAATGTCCTGACTTCACCACATGCGCGGCGATCTTCGCTGTCGTGAGTGTTTTTCCTGCACCTGGTGGGCCGATCAAAATATAGCGATACGCAGGTTTTT
>JAIEPI010000058.1 GCA_019749855.1 Rickettsiales bacterium
CTTGCCATGATCCACGTGACCAATCGTCCCAATGTTGCAGTGCGGCTTGTTACGCTCAAATTTCGCCTTGGACATGAGTAAAAATCCTTTCTTATTCTTGCCATTCAGTTGGCAGATTTTGTTGATGTGCGGCACACCACGGCCACCCGAATCGCGCGAAGTATTAGCCTACTATCGCCGAAAAAACAACGGTGATTTATCGCCATGATTTAATTTTTGATGGATAGAGCATACGTCATAAAACTGTCATGAACGATAGTTAGTGTGCGGTTGGAGCGGGTGAAGGGAATCGAACCCTCGTCATCAGCTTGGAAGGCTGTTGCTCTACCATTGAGCTACACCCGCATCACACGGCAGACGTCTTGTAGCGAAAAATTTTATAAACGCAAAGGGCCTTTATGAATTCACCCGCCTCACCGCACATCTTAGTATCACCCGAGCGCCGCCAGCAATATTGCGGCATCGGCATTATCAATACCGGCGATTTACAAAATCTTCAGGGGGCATTTATTGATGTGTATGCCGAAAACTCACCCGCCGCACGCGCCGGACTTCGAAATGGCGATTTAATTACTCATTTTCGTGAGCGGGGCGAGCAGGAATGGCGACCTTACTCTCGCTCAAGCACCCAAGAGGTTCGTGGTGCAGAGGGCAGCGTTATTGAGCTCCGCGGCTTTCATCAAAATGACCGCGCACGACCGTTTCACGTTTCGGTGACCCGTCGCTTCATTGACACACAACCCGAGTCTTCGGTGCCGCCGCTGATGGATATGGGTAGTTGCGGCTTCATTTCGCGAACATTGGACAACGCTGCCTCTCTGGCAGATTTGGGTTCGCTCAGCCCCGCGCCAGTGTCGCACGTGACTGACCGCGGGTTACAGCAACCTACGTATGACAGGCAAGCAAGGGCCTGAGCCCTCACTTGCCTCGCCAAATTGTTTTTAAACCTGTTTGGAAGGGCTATTCTCCAAAACCTTTTTCAGGCTGGATACGGCTTTGCCCTTTGAAGCGCGTCTGCACACGCGCGTTATAATCATTCATCGACATACCTTTATAATAAGGTTTTGTACGTTGTGATCCCTGATATTCTATATTATCTGGTGCTTCTGGCTCATAACCACGATCCAGCCCATTAGGCCGATTGTCATAGGCATGATCAGCTTGATACTCATTGTATCCACTGGCTGGGGCTACCTGATTATACTGCCGTGCACGATATTGCTCCGCATTCTCACTGACGCTCACCGATCCAGTCGCCGCATAGGGTGCTATGGCTCCATTTTGTGATGATTCAAAACCGCGAGTGATTTGTTCAGCGGCAATTGAATTGCCCCCTGCTGCACCATCCACACGGCCAATCACCGTTAAACGCTCACCCTGCAGGACCCGACTTTCACCATTGGTGAATACATTCACAGAACCCTGATTATCAGATAAAGTGAACTGATCTCTGTTGCGGACATTTTGAACGGTTCCCATAATTCTCACCTTGCCGCCACTAGAGAGACTCGGGAGGCTTGAGGTCGTAATGGTTGAGGGCATGGTAGAAATGGGCTCGCCAGCTCTCGCGTTTATGGTTTGTGCATGGGCTGTGCCGTACAACAGGGCAACTAAGACTGAGGTGGTAATAATAGAGTTTCTCATTGGTTAACTCCGTAATGTTGAATGACCAAGCTGGCTAAAACCAACTCATCACTTCTTATGGGTCATCACGGGTAAAGGCGCGATGTGCCACCCTCTCCTGATTATAAACAGAGAGTTATTCAGTGCTTCTAATACGCACGCGCAAGGTTCTTCAATACAATCAGGCCCCACTCATGCGAAATGCTGCTATTGTTGCGCCATATTTTTCAGTGCCACAGGTGGCGCCGCAAACCAGGAGAGAATTTCATCCACTTTCGCTTCATCTTCCTCAAGTTGCTCCTCAAGGGCTGGCTTGGACTGGATCACTTCTTTCACTGTTTTTTCTGGCTGAACTAGTATCGCTTCCTCTGGGATAACTGCTTGAGCGTCAGACTTAATCGTTGCCTTTTGATTGGCTACCACGGTTGTTGCATCATCACTCTGAACTGTATCAGAAACAGTCGAATCTGATACGTCATTGCCATTGCCTGTATCATTTATCGTTCGTGGGTTTAACAGACGCGTTGAATCATCCCCTGTGACATCCTGTGTTGATTGCGATGATTCAACAATCAGCGGCGCCATGTTGATAATTCTTGCATTATTAGTTAATACCGCGCCGTTATTATTATCTAATGCATCAAGAATAATATTGTCTTGGCCAATATCTCCCTGCGGCATCACAATGCGCGCCGCTTCATCCTGCTGATTGTTTTTCAAGCTTTCTATCAAAACAGGCCGGATAAGATTTTGCTGTAAATCAAGGAAATTGATGGTCTCGCGTAGTATCCTCTCACCTTCTGCATTCGGTGCAGTATCTGGCTCTACAATCGGTGGCGGCGCCACCACGACAGGTGTTTCAGGAATGGCAACCGGAACGGGCGCCACATCCACCACAACCGGCACTTCCGGAACGGGTACCACTGGTGGTGGGGTAATCACGGTTGCTGCAGAGACGGTCAAATCAAAATCATCGAATACCTGAAGGGGGCCATCCGCATCGGTAGCCGTCACACGAATACTCAATGTTCCCACATCAACCGTTGCCGGAGTGCCGCTAAACGTTCGCGTCGCGGCATTGAAGGTAAGCCAGGAAGGCAAGGGTGAGCCATCCACCAGTGTCGCCGTGTAGGTAAGGCTATCCCCACTATCAATATCGACATCATCAAAACTATTAGCGAGGAAACCGTAGCTGAATGCGGTACCATCGGTCGCTGTTTGATCCACAAGTGGCTGAAGAATAGTGGGGGCATCTTCAGTATTATTAATGGTTATAGTAAAAATATCTATAGCCGACCCATCCACATCTGTGGCCGTAACCCGTACTGAGATAACACCCACATTTGCATCAATAGGTGTGCCAGAGAATGTACGCGTGGAGGAATCAAAACTTAACCAGCCAGGAAGCGCAGAACCGTCTGCTAATGTAGCACTGAATGTAACCGTATCTCCATCCAGCTCACCAAAGCTGTTAGCAGCAAATATGTAACTTAATGCGGAATCTTCATTCACGACTTGGTCAATTAATGCATTATCAAGTGTAGGAGCATTGCCCGCCGTTACATCCACCGTCGCATTCTCAAACGCACTCGAGAACGCCGTGCTGCCGCCATTCACCGAAGAATCCACCTTGTTGCCAGCACTACCGCTCGTCTGGTCCCACGCACGGAACGTCACATCCGCCACCGCCGTGCCCGTCTCATTCGCCGCCGGTACATAACGCAGACTGTCCGTCGCACGCAGCAACAGCGCACTCGTCCCTGATACCGCACCCACATTCAGCCAGTTGCTGCCACCATCGATCGTGTACTGCCACACACCGGCGCCGCTCAGCGCATGGATCGCAATCCCCTCCACCGCGCCCGCATCCACGTCCGTGATCGCATTGCTGCCATTCGCCGTCGACGTCGCCACAATCGACGCAATCGTATTGCCCGCCGGAGCCGTCGCATCCTCCGCCACCGGTGTCAGGTTCATCGTCCCCGTGTTAAACAATACCGGCGCATCATTGATATCGACCCTGACGTTTACTTCGACGCCATTACTGTAATTATTGGCACTGTCCTGAAGCACGAAACCCACAGCGCGCATGGTGGTGTTGGGTGAGGCAAGGTTGTTAGAGTAGGTGATGTTTTTAAGTAAAGCGTCCAGAGTGGCTACTGTGGCACTGGCATTAAATGTAATGACGAGATCGCTACTACCTGTTCCTCCCGTGAACGTGCCCATGGTAACGCCAGCCAATGTGAAGCTACCTCCGCTAACACCAATTTGGCCAGCACCCGTGCCCTGATTACGAATTGTCAGAACGTCATTGGCTTGATGCGTGCCACCAAAGCTTACAGTAAGATTACCGCCACGAATAAGAGTGTTGGTTGCGTCTGCATCAGAAACGGCATTACCGCCCTGATCCAAGACAAAAGCGCCGGAGTTTGCTGTGTAGGACAGCACATCGCCATTAATATTGGTGAGGTCAATGGCTGAATGTGCCGGTGTTGCAGCACCACCCACGCCCAACCAGCGTCCGGTCAAATAGTCGCGCACCGAAGTGCGGTCCGTATTGGAGAGTGTCGCGTCATAAAACACGACCTGACCTAATGTCCCCTTAAATACTGACTGATTGTTGGAATACTGCGTGCCATTGTTATTGGTCACATCGTAAATACTGTTATAGGATGTACCAACACCTGTTCCATAGCCACTGAGATCAGTCCCTGTTGCGGCACTGTTGGTATTGCCGGAAGATTCTGATGTTCCATTATGCAGATAGGCTTCAAGTAGATTTGAGGGCCCTGTTTGACGAACCATCAGTACATAGGAGGAGTTTGTACTTAAGGCGCCCAGGTTAATGGGCGCCGCACTCCAGCCAATGCCAATATTACTGACATATAGATTTCCTCCTTCTTCAATTGCCACCTGAAAGCCACCATTATTGGTCCCCGTGGCGTAAAGATTCTGGTGGCCACTTAAATCAGAACCCGTTTGGAAGGAAATACCGAGTGTGAAATTGCCATTATTATCGATTTCATCATCACCGCTCTGTGAGGGGGAGGAGCCAACCGATGAGAGGAGCGCCGTCGTGTTGGTTGCAAGATTCCAGCCGCCACGGTTACCAAAGGCTGAAGTATTGTACACCATATTGTTATTTTGATCACGGAACAGTTCTTGCGTTCCGATACCACTCGAATCATACCAGTCTTTCGTAGTGGCACCATTCGCGTTACTATCACTTACACCATTTCCGTCCACGTCCTGCGCGTCGAGATTGAGTTTTAAGCCTGTGGTAACGGGGGGATTACCATTTCCACCGCCAGAGCTAGTGGTGGCTTTCACATAGATGAGTGATTGGCCAACACTGGTGGATGTGCCATCTGAAAGCGTGTAGGAGAAACTATCAAAGCCTGTAAAGTTGTTTAGAGGCGTGAAAGTAAAATTACCGTTAGTAGCAACGGTGACAGAGCCACCCTTCGCCGTTGCAAACGTACCCGAAGTGACGCTGAGTGGGTTGGATTCTGGGTCACTGTCAGCACCAAAGCCATTGTTGTTTAGCACGTTGCCAGTCACAACCGTATTCTTGACTCCGTTGAAGTTATCTGCAGCGGGAACGGGAGCAGCATTGAAAATACCTTGATAATGATGCTGTGTATCCAACGAAAGAACGATACCGTGATCAATCACACCATGCTGATATTCCAGGTCCCAGTCACCACCACGAGCTGCATTTCCGGTCAAGTCCGTCGAGGCGGCCACGTCTGCATGTGTGAGATCAGCGAGTGAATCGACCAATACGCGTCCGGCAGAGCCAGAAGCCACATTACAACCATACAATAAAATATCACCATCACTGGCAATCGCATCGCCCCATCCACTGATCAGGCGAGCATTATTCTGTAAGGATTCATTGGTAAGATTGACTGACCCTAATTGCAAACCACCATTAGTCCCGTGCGAGATAATATGCACAGCGGAGAGTTCATCACGCCCGCCCAGTACACGTGTGATGACATCCAGGCCATTGTCGTGTGCGCCAATCACATGCACTTCAGCATCAGGGTTAATTCCGTTAAGCACATCAGCCAAATTCTCAACAGCACTATCCACAAACACAATTTCATGCGCTTGTTGTGAGGCCGGCATATGTGCCATCATGGCTCCGGCAATCGGCAGTGCATCAAAATTGCTGAGAGAAGTGCTCTCCATGAGCGGTGTAACCGCAGACTGCATGCCTTCCGCATCAAGTAACACACGTGCATCAAGTGCAAATGAAAAGGATTCTGAGCGGAAAGGCTTGCGTGTCATATGGGTCATGATTGAATCCGTCTATTGCATTAAGAAAAGAGTGCTCGACGTATTAACATACCAGCAAATAGTTAATTTTCTGTAATCATGAAAATGGCGAGTGCACACCATATTACTGTTAATTATCACTTTTTTTGATGACCATTTACATCAACATCCCGATCCTAGGGGACAACCGCATTGATCTTGTTGTCAGGTGTATCCAGACGCGCATTCCCTGTCATGCCAGGAATAAGGTCCGAGATATCACCAGAGAGCTCACCGACCACTTTGACCGTTTGACTCACCGGATCAATGTGCGGCACGACCTGCGTCAAAGTTGCCGAATAATCTTTTTCACTATCATCCATGTGCAGAATTAAGGGTGTTCCAACACGATAGTCACTGATGGCAGAGGCGCGAACCAGCATTTCAAACTTCAGACGTTCATTGGAAACGATTTTGAGCAATGGTTGCCCTGCTTTGACCGTTTCAAAAGGATGCACAGACCACTCGACCACCGCACCATCATAAGGTGCTGTGATAGTACAGTATTTTAGCAATGTCCGGCCACGTTCCGTATCTGCGCGCGCCTTGCTGAGATCTGCATCCGCCAACAATACATCAAGCGCGCTCACAGACTTTAATTGCTGTAACTTTTTTCGTGAATCAAAGGTAGCCTGCGCGGCTTTCTGGCCCGCTTCAGCCCTCGCAAGGTCAGTTTTGAGCAACGCGCAATCAAATTCCACTAAGGTTTGTCCTGCGGTAAAAGCCATACCTTCTTTCACAGGCATATGGGTAATTTTTGCGTCCATTTGGCTGGAGAGCAGTGATTCCATATCAGCCACCAGAACAAAGGCGTCTCTTTGTGGTGCGACACGTTCATCTTGTATCGCCGGAAGAGGCGCCGCCAACGCAATGGAGCTCAAACAAACGGAACTAACCAGAATGGCCATTACATTCGCAGGGATTATCCCTGACATTTTAAAATCAATTACTCGACGAGACATTCCATTCCACTTTCAATGATTTTTTCACAATATGACTGTGCTTCCGTTTGCGGCAAACCTGCCATATACGCGACAAACATCGGGCGTTGTTTTCCCTGCACAGGCTCCACTCGCTGCACAGGGGTCGCCTGCGAAGGCAGTTTGCTTTGCGCCATTTTCAAAGCGCGCTTTGCATTATCTTCGCTGGCAAATGCACCGAGACGCACGCGTGTTTCATTGTTATTCGTCAGTGACGCTTGTTGTGGTGAGATGGAAATCACCTGACAAGCATCACCGGCTTGCAGAAGATCGCGGCAGACACCGCGAGCCCCCTCTTTTGAAAGCCCATTGAATCGGACACTGTAGAGCGTTTCGCCCGCTGCATTAGGTTGTTCTGCTATAGAGGCCATCAGTGTTTTGAGGCTGGTAATTTTATCGGGCGCTGATTTGAGCAAGCGCTCAGCATTTTCCTTGCGTGAGAAGGCACCAAGCTGAACTCCAAAGTTTTTGCCTGAGGCGGCTTGTTTTTGAGTAGGCGTGGCTGACTGAGTATCAATTTCTGTCACTGCCACCTGAACTGGCGCT
The DNA here is from genome assembly GCA_019749855.1 of Rickettsiales bacterium. Classification (GTDB taxonomy): domain Bacteria; phylum Pseudomonadota; class Alphaproteobacteria; order Rickettsiales; family UBA998; genus UBA998. The sequence goes on from JAIEPI010000058.1 coordinate 7,473, forward strand.
TTTTCCGATGAGAAATCGGCCAGATCAGATAGATCAAATGCGGCGGTGGGATCACCTGAGCGGCTTAGTTGCTTCATATTTTTTTCAATGGAACTGGCAATCGTTGCCACCTTCATATTTTCTAGAGGCTCCGACATGACATCAATGCCCGCTGAACGCAGAATCTTGCCAAAACTGTTTTGTAACTCTGCGTAAGCAAAATCGCGCTGTACCTGTGCGGCCAATGAGTCGACGCCCGCACTGATCACGCGTTGTTCTGAGAGTGTGCCTGCGGAGAAATGATTGCGGCTCTCAGTGTAGTAACGGCTACTGACACCCGCGATCTCATCAAGCAAACGTACACTTTTCAAACCAATGCGATGGTCCAGATAGGCCAAATTGACCTGAGTAATAATCGCCACAGCATAAGCCTGCTGACGCAACTCGATGAGTGAAAGATTATCTTTCTCATGATCGGCCTTCATGGGAGCAGTTGCCACATTGACCAGATTAGAGGCAACACGAACGCCAAGGGCACCCCAGTTATTGTTGAACAGAAAGTCATTGCTATCATAATTATAGTCGAGCGTTGTGCTGAGTGATGGCAATATCGACAACCAAACTTTCTGAATTTCTTTCTTTTGAATTCTATGTTTAAGCGTCTCTTCACGAATCTCTGGGCGCTGCATAAGGGCCGTATGTTCCAAACGCGCCAGATCCAACTTCATTTTTGGCAGTTGGTAGAGATCCTCGTCATTCGTGGCGATCAGAAACATGTCATCAGGACGCAGATTGATCAGTGCCGCCAACTCCATTTTAGCAGAGGCGAGGCTTGAGAGAATATCCTGCAAACGCTTCACGTGACCCAACAATTCTTGCTGATACTGCAAGCTCTCAAACGGCGAAATAAGCTTTGAGGCTTCCGCGCGCTTGGTACGATCCAACGCAACCTGTGCTTCTTTCAAGAGAGTCTTAACTTCACCTGTGGTTTTTTGCGCAATCGCCGCCTTCCAGAAGGCTGTGCGTGTATCACGAAGGATGTCATGCACCACGGTGCGCTTGCGTTCCTCAGTGATGAGCACTTTATCTGCTTCCTGCTGAGCACGCACATATCCCAGACCAAAATCAAGAATATTCCAGCTTACGCCGACACCATAGGAATTAGCAACACGCTCGGAAGATTTGGAAAATTCAAGACTTTCACGACCAGAATCCAGAGACACACTACGTGCACCTGGCTCATTATCACGGTATGAATATCCAGCAGACGCAGTGAGTTTAGGTAATAGATCAAGCTTTGAAATATCAAGATTACTCTTTGAGACTGCCTGCTCCATCACTTTAATGCGCGCATCAAGATTGTATTTTATTGCGCGGGCCTGCGCCTCATAAATGGTCAGTGGTGCGTCAATAGCCTCCTGAGCGCTGTAGGCATCCTCCGCCAGTTTATCGGCTTGCTTCTCCATCTTGGCTGCCTCGAGTGGTTCAGGCTGAAGCGAGCATGCGGATAAAATTGAGGATAGAATGAGCCAACCGGCTGCACAGGCAGAACCATAGCGTTTGGCTCTACCGTGTGATGCAACGAATTCTTGATTTTCGTTTGTTATCGTAGTCTTCATGGCATTCGCCCACATTGTTTTAATACTCACATCATACCGGCATGTGCATAACAAAGCGTGAAAGAACCCCTAAAGATTGGTAAAGTGCGGATATTTATAAAGCATTGATAAATAGCGTTATTTAACTTAAATATTAACGAGTCGTTGTTTAAAATTTATCTAAAATTAAGTTTTCGCAAATAAAACTACTAAAATCAACATCCCGCGTGACTAGAATCCAGTTTCGCGGATGAATAGACTCTCAATACGCCGCAGAAATGTCATCATCGGTGAGACTGACTCAGCCTGAAGATGCAGCGTGCCTCTCATCTGTGAGGACGGCGTTAACGTGCCGTTGGCTTGCAAGTTAAGCATATAGTAGCTTCCCTCAATCTTTAAGCCTTCTTTATCGGGTTTCACTGGTATAGCACCGCCACTGAAGGACGATAAGACACCCCACGGCAATTCCCTAAGAATGGAGACATTCACAGATTTTAAATTCGTGGCTATGGGCGTAAAACTATTCTCCCCCACAAAGTTTCCATGCGCGCCAATCATCAAACGCTGTCGATCTAATTCCCCAGCCAGCGCAATGACCTTGCCGCCCTCACTCACCATACGGCCCAATAGCTGGGACGGATTCACCCAGATGCCCTGCGATAATGCAGTATCTACATCCAGCACAATGCCTGAGAACGGCGCAAGAATGGTGAGTGCCGCATGTTGTTTCTGTACGGAATCCAGTCGTGTTTCAATCGCCGCTTTTTGCTCTATCATCGCCAGCAATCGCCCACGCCACTGCGAGGCGGATGCAACGGAGTGTATCTGGAATGATATTTTCTTTTTCTCAAGCAGAAGCTGCTGATATTCCTGTTCTAAGCGCGGTGACTCCAACTCAAAGAGCACCTCTCCCTGCTTAATAAATTGCAGGTTATGCACATGTATGCGCCCAATGCGCGCTGGCTGTGAAGGATAGAAATCAGCTTCATCTTCGGCTTTCAGCAAGGCGGGAATCGCCAGACTTGTTTGCCACGGCACCAGCAACAAAGCGAGCATCACACTTACAAAACACCACGCAAGAATTGTTTCTCTACCTGCGCGCCATTGCTTACGAAGCGACCACCATAATTTAACCTCCTTAACTAACGGCACACAAAACACGATCACTTGCACTACAAGCAAAACCACGCCCAGCGCTTTAAAGAAGAAGTGATAGATTGCCAGTGTGATACTAAGGAAAAGAGAAACACGAAAAATCCAGGTAATAAATCCAAAAACTGTTAAAAAACGAGCTAAAATTGGAGTCGATGCATCAGGCTGGCCAAGTGTAACGCCTAACAAAACACGGCGCATACACCAGCGTGCCCATGCGTAGCTACGCTCTTGCAATCCATCAATACCTAGCAAATCGGCCAATAAAAAATATCCGTCAAATCGAATAAAAGGATTCAGGTTGATGACCACGGTTGAAACCCAGGCTGATGTCGCAACCATGAAGGCAATACTGCGCCCTACGCCATCATCCAATACCACCCAGAGAAGGCTGGCTATCATGGCCAGTCCCATTTCCACGAGGATGCCCGCCGCACCAATGGAAAGGCGTTGCGAGCGACTTGGCAACCGCCATGCCCCATTCACGTCCGTATAAAGCATCGGCACCAGAAAAAAGAGCCCAACACCGATACTGGGCACCCGAACACCGAAATACTTGGCCGTATAGGCATGGCCTAACTCATGGACAGTCTGCGTAAACAGCAAACTGATAAATAACAGTGTCGCACCTTCATAGGTAAATAGGTAACTCACGGGCTGGCGCAGCTCTGTCCAGTCTCGTGCAATAAGGAAAAGACTTAGTAACAATCCTCCGGCAATCACCCGAAGCATGGTTTTAGAATAGAGCCAACTAACATAAGGCAAGGTACGTTCTATAAAATTGTCGGCGCGAAAGAGCGGATATTTGTAAAATAAGACAATCATGACGATTGCCTGAATTTTCTCTGGCAGTGAGCGCTTTCGAGTCGCCTTAAACTGACGATCCAGCGCTTCAATTGAGGATTCCAGCAATTGTTGCTTTTCTAAAAATTCGATAAATTTTTTGAGTTGCGGCATCTCAACCGCCAGTGACGTTTTACCCTCAACCGCCTCTAAAATCTTCTGTGTATTGCCTAAATGCCAATGCTTCAGAAACTCATGTTCCAGCCAGCCAATGCGAAAATAGCGATTGTTGAGTGTGTCATGAATTGTCCAGCTAGGTGAGCCATCGGCGCGCACAGGGCCCACCTCGATCGAGAGTTGTTTGCGAAGAGGAGTGAGCGCAACGGGCGTCTGCATCGCTTATTCCAGATGCTGTATCAGCACATGGATAGGGCGCCGAAACAGATAATAAAATAGCGGCGTCCGTTTACCATAAAGCTTGGCAGTGCCTTTCTCGCCAAGCGTCGGTAATGTATCATAGGATTGGATGCGGATATGCGCTTCATAAGCCGATGATCCATCCGGCATTCCGGTCGCTGAATAATTGATTCGCTCAACCTCCCCCTCAATGGAGAGCAGGGGATTGCTGTTAAGAAATATCTTTGCTTCGCTTCCCTTGGGCATGACGATGCGGTCATAGGGTGGAATATAGGCGCGGGCACTAACATCATTCAAGTTTGCCACTTCTAGCACGTGCTCGCCTGTCAGCACTGGTTTACCCAGCCAATGGTTTTTTTCATTCATCACAATCACGCCATCCATCGGCGCATAGACCGTGGTACGTTCTAGCAGCTGCTTGGAATACATGGCCTCCTGCCGCTTTTGTTCCACTGCAATTTCAAGCAAACGGGCATTATCCGTCTGTTCCGTTTTGTGGAACATGGCTTGCTGCCGCGCCTGACGCAGCTCTTCCTGCGCGACCTCATGGGCTTTTTCTGCCGCAACATATTCTTTACGCAATGAAGTATCGTCGAGGATAATCAATGGATCGCCCTTATGAACCGTTTGATTGGGATCAACCGGAATTTCGCGGATCACACCATCCAGTGGCATGGTAATAGGTACATACGAGGCGGAACGAATTTCAGCGGGCACCAGCACATTCATGCGCACCGGTAAGGCGAGCAGCATCAGCATCAGAGCCGTGCCGATGGCATAGCGACGGCGGAACCGCACCACATGGTTTTGCAGGCGGCGCTTATGGCGTTTTTCGAGTACTGCGTAGGAATAGCCAAATGAACGTGCCATGCGAATGGCCACCTGAATAAAGTTATCCGGCGGTGTCTCCGTCAGGGCAAACCAGAAACCGCCAACCACACGATGCGTCACTGGATCCTGCACACTCACCCACACACCCTGTAGCGAGGAGTATTCCTGCCAGCCAGCATGCAATGGTTCTTTCAGCTGGTCTTGTGTAATGGTGGCATGAGCGGTATTCAAAAAGCCTTTTTTAGCCACCAGACTACCTAGCATGCGCTCATGGAACTGTATGTAGGGTGCCTGAGCATTGAGCGAGACATTGCCGGAAATTTTTTTCACTCGCACCTGACGACGCGGGCCAATCTCACACCACAACGCCTCCCGATACGCAAAAAGTCGGTGCAGTTGATTGACGCCCAGAAAAGTCAGCTCATCCGTGAATTTAGCGTCACGAAAGCGCTCCTCAATGTCCAGCAAGGTTGCCAGCGCCTTGGAAACATGATCCTCCAGAATATTGGGGGCATGGTTTGGCTGGCTAGGCGGCTCAATGGTCGGGCCTGACGTTTTCATAACTCACCTTTAGCTCTACACCTAAGGCTCACCATGATGAAAGGTGAGAAATAATCTCAGGTTTGCGCCAGCATAACGCTAAAGCGTTGCTTATCAGTTAACTGCGACAGGCAATCGTCATATGTTATCAAACACGTATTTACTGTGCTTTACTGACGCCACAGCCCTGTCTGGCAGGAAGTCCAGCTCACGAAAGTCTCTCTCCAGCTTATCGAGAGCATACATACAACATCACATTCGAGACCAGATAAGAAAATGGTGGAGGGAGTTGGATTTGAACCAACGTAGGGTAAACCCGGCAGATTTACAGTCTGCTGCCATTGACCGCTCGGCCATCCCTCCACAGGGTCGGCAAAGAGGCAAAACAGCTAAACGATTCACACTGGCCTGTCAATGCGAAAGCCTTGATGCATTTTAGCATGGCGTTGGCACCGCATTGGCTGTTAAAAGGCAGGCATGAACAAACATCGACATAGCGCCGCTGAGGGTGGCTACTGGCTGTATGGTCTACATGCGGTGAGCGCGGCGCTGGCGAATTCCGCCCGCGAGGTCAAGCGTGTTGTCGTGACGCGTAACGCGGCGGAGCGTATCATGTTGCTGCCGCGTCATCCGCATCCCGAGCTGGCCGAATCGGCGGCGCTGGAAAAATTATTGGGTACTGACGCGGTGCATCAGGGCGCCGCGCTCTATGTTAAACCTCTGGAATCGCTTGAATTAGCAGACGTGCTCTCAGATCGCCCCATCCTGCTGCTCGATCAGGTCAGTGACCCGCATAATGTGGGGGCCATCCTACGTTCGGCGGCGGCGTTTGGTGCGGCGGCATTGGTGGTTCCCAAGCACGGCGCACCGCGTGAAGGCGGCGCCATGGCGAAGGCCGCTGCGGGGGCGCTGGATCTGCTACCACTGGTAACGGTGACCAATCTGGTGGCCGCGATTGAAGAACTCAAAAAAGCGGGCTACTGGGTCGCGGGGCTGGATGGTGAGGCACCACAAGCGCTGCATCAGGCCAAACTTACCCCAAAAACCGCGCTGGTTTTAGGCTCCGAAGGCAAAGGAATCCGTCGCTTAGTCGGTGAGCATTGCGATTTGCTGGTCAAGCTGCCCATCCAACCGCTGATGGAATCACTCAACGTCTCGAATGCCGCGGCCATTGCGCTGTATGAGCTGAGCCGCATCCCCAGTTAGTGTCATTCCCGCGGAGGCTGGAATCTAGCCACACTCTCTACTGGATTCCAGCCTTCGCTGGAATGACATGAAAAACCCTCCCCGTTTCCGAGGGAGGGCTTCTGTTAGTCGAGGACAGTATGTCCGAGTCAGCCATGAGCCCGCGATAGCGGCGCGAAGGACTAGCCAGCATGGCGATGTCCGCAGCCACTAAAAATTATCCATCATGCTGATGACGGCCGGGGCCATCACGATGACGAACAGGGTGGGCAGGATGAACACAATCATCGGCACGGTCATTAAGGCGGGTAGGCGGGCGGCTTTCTGCTCGGCGCGCAACATGCGTTCGGTACGGTATTCTTTCGCGAGTACGCGTAGCGCCTGCGCGATGGGTGTGCCGTATTTTTCGGTCTGTGCAATCACGTTGACGAAGCCGCGAATTTCTTTGAGCTCGGTGCGTTCGGCGAGGTGCTTGAGCGCCGTCGCGCGGTCGGGCAGGAACCCAAGCTCGACGGAAGTGATGCCGAATTCCTCGGCCAGCTCGGGGCTGACGCGTGACAATTCGCGCGACACGCGGTCGAGCGCGGCAGTGAGGCTCAGGCCCGCTTCGGCACAAATCATCATCAGATCGAGTGCGTCGGGCAGGCCTTTGCGCAGGCTGTTGTGGCGTTTGGCTTTGGTGTTGGACACAATGAGTTCGGGCAACCGCGCACTCAGGTAACTTAAGCCCAGCACT